>NZ_JANLGG010000007.1:0-130559 GCF_024655735.1 Aeromicrobium sp. 50.2.37 | reverse complement strand
CCCCAGTTTGTTTAGCGGTTGTGGTGGGGTGGTTTTTTTTTATAAGACCCCCCCCGCGGAGGGTGTGGGCCGGGGGCCTCGCCGTGGCATTGCCGGGCGTGCGGTGCACGCCCTAGCTCACTTGGCGGCAGCCTTCAGCTTCGAGCCGGCGCTGACCTTCACGCCGAAGCCGGCGGGGATGTCGATCGTCTCGCCGGTCGCGGGGTTGCGGCCCGTGCGCGCGGCACGGGAGACGCGCTCGACCGAGAGGATGCCGGGGATGGCAACCTTCTCGCCCTTGCTGACGGCGTCGATGAGCACGTCGGCGAGCGCGCTGAGCACGTCGTCGGCGGTCGTCTTGGTGGTGTCGGCCTTCTCGGCGAGAGCCGAGACGAGGTCGCTGCGGGAGATAGCCACGGGGACTCCTAGGAGATTCGGATGTTGTGCGCTTGTCAGTCTAGGGAGGAAACACCGACATTCCGCGGCACCCCGGGCCCTACGGCGTGCCTCGTCCCCGTGATATCGGGCCTCGGAGCGACTCCCAGGCCGGTCCGGGGGCGTCCACGAGCGCCGGGAGGGCGTCGAGGTAGCGCTCGCGGGGCCACGTGACGACGCCGAGCGACTCCAGGTGCGGGGTGGACCACTGCACGTCCACGAGGGCGTCGGGCCCCACCAGGTCGACCAGCGCGACGAGGGCCACCTTCGAGGCGTCACGGGCCCGGTGGAACATCGACTCCCCCGCGAACAGCCGCCCCACCGACAGGCCGTACAACCCGCCCACGAGCGCGCCGTCGTCGTCGCGCGTCTCGACCGAGTGGGCCCAGCCCAGCTCGTGCAGGCGCACGTAGGCGTCGCGGACGCCCTGGTCGATCCAGGCCCCGGGCCGGCTCGGGTCGGCGCACGCGTCGACGACCTCGGCGAAGGCGGTGTCGACGGTGACCTGGTAGCGCCGGGCCGACTGGCGCAACGACCGCGACACCCGCAGGGCTGACGGCTCCAGCACACCACGCTCCGTCGGCGACCACCAGTAGAGGAGGTCGTCGTGGGGCATCGGGAAGGCGCCGCAGCGGTAGGCCTCCACCACGGTGGACGGGTCGAGGTCGGCGCCCGCGGCCACGCAGTCGCCGTCGGGCCACTCGTCGGGGTGGAACTCCCACATCGACCGCGGCAGCGGTGTCGGGGTCATCGGGCCGGACCCATCGATCAGGCCTCCAGGACCCGGAGCAGGTGGTGCCGCGGGGCGTCGCCCCACTCGGTCCACTCCTCGGGCGTCGCGGTCTCGAGGGACTCCCACCAGGTGAGCGCGCGGTTGACGGCCTGGGTGAACGCCGTGGCCGCGTAGAGCTCGGCGACGTCACGCGGGCCTGCCACGTCGGACCACATTTCGGCGTAGGTGGCCATGACCTCGTCCCACGCGATGTCGGTGCGCGACGTGATCCAGCCGTACGGGACGCTCAGCACCTCCAGGGCGTGCGCCCACTGCAGGTCGCCGAAGTCGAAGACGCGCAGGTCGGCGAAGGCGTTCCAGGGGTGGACGTCGCCGTGCTGGACCGTCACGGGGATCGCCGACGACGCCAGCCGGGCGACGGCCTCCACCAGCTCGTCGCGTCGCGCGGCCAGCCGCTCGGCGGTCTCGGCGTCGACGAACGACGGGTGGTCCGCCGGCACCGACCGCAGGAGGTCGAGGAGCGCGTCGAAGCGGGCGGGCACGGTGACGGGGGCGCAGTCCGGGACGCCGGTGGCGAGGACGTCGTCGCGGTGGTCGGCAAGCCGTCGCTGCAGGCGTGCGGTGGCGATCAGCACGCCCCGCCAGTCGGCGAGCGTGGGCTCGCGCGAGTCGCCGAGGGTCTCGCCGCGGTCGACCGTGAGCATCCACGCGCGGTCGGCGTCGATCGCGAGGGGGGCCGCGACCTGGTCGGGTGCGATCTGCGACAGCAGCTCGTGCAGGGCGGGCTCGAAGGCCATGGACGGGCAGTTCGCCTTGAACCACAGCCGCCCGTGGTCGGTCGGCACGACCAGCTGGGTGGACCACGGCCGCACGCGGGCCTGCTGGATGGGTCCGGCGAGCACGTGCCCCGCCTCCTCGGCGCGCTCGTGCAGCCAGGCGTGCGCCTCGTCGAGCCAGCCGCGCGAGGTGACCCGCCGGCTGAACGCCTGGTCCATGGGGTGAGCGTAGGGCCACCCGCCGTCCACGCCCATGTTCACCGGGCGGCCGAGGCCCGCGTCCCTAGGATGAGGACATGGCAGGACTACGTGGCAAGGCGGCCGTGGCCGCCACCAACAAGATCGCTCCCCAGGTCGCGGGCGGCTTCGTCCGCCAGGTGCTCGACCGGGCGATCGACGGTCTCGGACCGCTCCCGTCGGCGCGCAAGGCCGCGGACGCGCACCTCGTGGACAGCGATGGCGACGTGGAGCAGGCGATCGCGCGTCACGTCCGTCGCCACACGGCGCTCGCAGGCGCCCAGGGCTTCGTGACCAACCTCGGCGGCATCGCTGCCGTGGCGGTCGCCGTCCCGGCCAACGTCGTCGGCGTGACGCTCGTCCAGGCCCACATGGTCGCCGGCATCGCGGCGCTGCGCGGCTACGACCTCGAGGACCCGCGGGTCCGCAACGCGATCCTGGTCTGCATGCTCGGCGAGGACGCCGTCAAGGACCTGTTGCGCTCTGGCAAGCTGCCCTCGGCCCCGATGACGCTCGCGACGTCGCCCATGCACTCGCCCGAGCTCGACCGGATCATCTCTCAGGAGGTCACCGCCGAGCTCGTCACGCGCACGGTCGGACGTCGGGCGGTGACCCTCGTCGCGCGACGCGTCCCGCTCATCGGCGGTGCCGTGGGCGCCGGTAGCGACGGCTGGGCCACCCGCCAGATCGGGCAGTACGCAGCCCGCGAGCTGCGCGACCGCAACGTCCGCTCCGCCCAGCCCCCCGAGCGGTGACGGCGGGATCGGCACCGGCCGATCAGGCCGAGTCGCGCTCGACGGGCTGACGCAGGACGGTCCGGAGCCGTTCCGGCGCGGTGCGCCGCGGGTCACCGAGGTAGATCTCGTGGTGGTGGCCCGTCATCCGTAGTCCTGCCGCCGGGATCTCGTGGTCGTGCATGCGGGCGAGCACCGGTCCCTCGTCGTCGTACGGACCGACGTGGAGCGTCTGCATGCTCAGACCCTCGTGGAGCGTTCGGAGGGTCACCCGCTCCAGCCCGGACGGTCGATCCTTCTTCCGCGTCACCGCCGCGACGGCGTCGGCGAGGGCGGGGTCGTCGACCCAGGTCGGCGCCAGGATCATCGCGGTCCAGCTCCATCGACGCTTGTCCCGCGAGGTCGTGAACGTGGCCATGTCGTCGGACCACCAGAGCGCCTCGAGCGGCATGACCACCTCGTCGTGGCCGAGCGCCTTGCCGGCGAACCGCAGCGTGTAGGCGACGGGGTAGAGCGCACCGAGCGCCTCGGCGTAGGCGGGCGAGGTGTTCGGGTCGCCCCGGCCGTCGACCGCGAGGTAGCTCAGCGACGGGACGTCGACCACGCGGAACTCGCCCTTCCGGGCGCGGTAGCAGTCGAGCTCGCGCTTCCGGTCGAGGCTCACTGCTGCTCCCGCTGCCGGGCCCGGTACTCCGCCGCCGCGTACCGGTTGCCGCAGGTGGTGCTGCAGAAGCGCCGTGACCGGTTGCGGGTGAGGTCGAGCACGATGCCGTCGCAGCCGTCGTCCGCGCACACGCCGAACCGGGACAGCTCGCCGGCGCTGACGACGTCGGCGAAGGCCACGGCCGTCTCCACGCCGATGCGCGAGGGGAGCGGGCTGTCGTCGTCGGCGACGTGCAGGTGGTGGCCGAGGCGACCGTGGTTGACCAGCCGGAGCCGGGCCGGGTGCTCGTCGAGCAGGACGTTGACCCGACGGACGGCCTCGTCGACGGGGGCCGTGAACAGCGCACGGAGGTCGGCGCGCAGGGCCCGGACGGCGTCGAGCTCCGCGCGGTCGCGGTCGTGCCGGCCGGTGTAGCCGTGTCGGGCGTAGTAGTCGTCGAGCGCGCTCACCGAGGTCAGCGTGTCCGGATCCGACGCCGTGTTCACGAGCTCGACGGCCGCGACGAGGTTCGCCTCGGTGTCAGGAGCGAAGACCATGTTGACACCTTACGCCACGACACTCTACCGTCATGAGCCATGACCACTTACGCTCCTGACGGTGCTCGACGGTCGTCGACCTCCGGGTCCGGCCACACGTCGAGCGGTCTCGTCTTCGCGCTCGTCTCGGCCGCCGCCTTCGGGCTCTCGGGGTCGCTCGCTCGTGGGCTGCTCGACACCGGCTGGAGCGCGGGCGCCGCGGCGACGATCCGCATGGGCGTGGCCGCGCTCGTCGTGGCCGTGCCCGCTGCCCTCGCGATGCGCGGACGCTGGCACCGCGCGCGAGCCGCCGGCCCCGCCGTCGTGGTCTACGGGATCCTCGCCGTCGCCGGAGCCCAGCTGTGCTTCTTCTACGCCGTGCAGACGCTCCAGGTGGGCGTGGCGCTGCTCATCGAGTACATGGCGCCGGTCGCCGTCGTGCTGTTCCTGTGGGTGGCGCGGGGCGAGCGCCCCGGTCGACTCACGGTGGCCGGCGCCGTGGTGGCCATGGGCGGTCTGGCCCTCGTGCTCGGGGTGGTCTCCGGCGTCTCGCTCGACGGCATCGGCGTGCTGTGGGCGCTCGGCGCGACCGTCGGCGCCGCCACCTACTTCCTGGTCTCGGCCGACGACCGCGTGGCGGTGCCGCCGCTCGCGCTCGCCGGCGGTGGGCTGCTGGTGGGCACCGCAGTGCTCGGTCTCGGGGGCCTCGTCGGCGTGCTGCCCATGACGGCCTCCACCCGCGACGTGGCCCTGGGTGACGCGACCGTCGACTGGTGGGTCCCGGTGCTGCTGCTCGGCGTCGTGACCGCCGCCCTCGCCTACGTCACCGGCATCGCGGCCGGTCGGCGACTCGGCTCGCGGGTCGCGTCGTTCGTGGCGCTGTCGGAGGTGCTGCTGGCCGTCGTCTTCGCCTGGCTGCTGCTCGGCGAGCTGCCTGGCCCGGCCCAGCTGGTCGGTGGCGCACTCGTGCTCGCCGGTGTGGTGCTGGTGAAGCTGGGCGAGCGCGGCGTGGCGACGGCGGCCGGTCCGACCGTCGAACCGGTCCCACCCGGCGCCTGACCGTCCACGTCGGCGACCTCAGGTGCGCACGTGCATCCGTTCGCCCTGGGGGCCGAAGATGGCCAGCACCTCGGCCGGGTGGGGCCCGGGGCAGGAGACCCAGTGCGGGGTCCGGGTGTCGAACTCCACCACCTCTCCCGGTCCGATCGTCAGGTCCCGGGTGCCGAGCACGAGGCGCACCCGCCCGGACAGCACGTACATCCACTCGTAGCCCTCGTGCGTCTGCAGGGTCGGCTCGGCACCGGGCTCGGGCGGCATGACGATCTTGTAGGACTGGAGCCCGCCGGGACGTCGCGTCAGCGGCACGAACGTGCGCCCGTGCCGCACGACCGGGCGGGCACGGACCCGCGGGTCGCCGGTCTCGGGTGCGTCGACCAGCTCGTCGAGGGCCACGCCGTGGGCGGCGGCCAGCGGCAGGAGGAGCTCGAGCGTCGGCTTGCGCTGCCCGGACTCCAACCTCGAGAGGGTGCTGACGGAGATGCCGGTCTGCTCGGCCAGGTCGGTGAGCGTGGCCTCGTTCTCGAGGCGGAGCTGGCGCAGGCGCGGGCCGACGCCGGCCAGCACGTCACCGAGATCAGAGGCTTCCATCGGGCTAGTTTGCCATTACGGCAACGCTGCTTGTCAACTCAGCACGCACGGTGCAGGCTCGTCCCATGAGCCAGAACCCCACTCCTGACACCCTCGCCGTCGACGTCGTCGTGGTGGGCGGAGGCGCCGCCGGTCTGAGCACCGCGCTGGTCCTCGCCCGCTCGCGGCGCTCCGTGGTCGTGGTCGACGCCGGCGAGCAGCGCAACGCGCCGGCCGACCACATGCACAACTACCTCGGTCGCGAGGGCACCCCGCCGCTCGAGCTCGCCCGGATCGGTCGCGAGGAGGTCGAGTCCTACGGTGCGACGGTCGTGCGCGGCCGCGTCACCGGCGCGGAGGCGGTCCCCGGCCCGGTCCCCTCGTTCGTCGTCACGGTCGACGACGGCAGCCGCCTCGTGGCGCGCCGGGTGGTGCTGGCCACCGGCGTCGTGGACGAGCTGCCCGACGTCCCCGGCCTGGCCGAGCGGTGGGGGCGCGACGTCCTGCACTGCCCCTACTGCCACGGCTGGGAGGTGCGCGACCAGCGCGTCGGTGTGCTGCTGACCAGCCCGCTGGGCCTGCACCAGGCCGGTCTGTTCGGCCAGCTGACCGACGAGCTGACCGTCCTGGCGAACGGGGTCGCACTGGACCACGGGCAGCGTGAGCCGCTGCGCGCCAAGGGTCACCGCGTGGTCGACGACGTCGTGACCGAGGTGCTCGTGACCGATGACCGGCTCTCGGGCGTGCGCCTCGCCGACGGCACCGTGGTGGAGCTCGACGCGATCGCCGTCGCGTCGTTCGCACGCGCCCGCACCGACGTCGCCGACCTGCTCGGCGTGCCGACGGCGCCGGTCGAGATGAACGGGACGCTGATGGCCGTGGGTCTCGAGGTCGACGCGACCGGGGCGACCCCCGTGCCCGGAGTCCTCGCGGTCGGGAACGCCGCCGCGCCGATGGCGACCGTCATCGGCTCGGCCGCGGCCGGCATGCAGATCGGCGCCTTCCTCAACGCCCAGCTCGTCGCCGAGGACACCGACACCGCCGTGGAGGCCTCGCGCGCCGCGATGCGCGAGCCCGAGGCGTGGGAAAAGCGGTACGGCGAGGCGGCTCCGGTCTGGAGCGGTCGCGTGAACCCGCAGGTCCCGGAGAAGGCCTCGGAGCTCACGCCGGGCCGCGCGATCGACGTCGGCTGCGGCGAGGGAGGCGACGTCATCTGGCTGGCCCAGCACGGGTGGGACGTGACGGGCATGGACTTCTCGCCCACCGGTCTCGACCGGGCGCGGCAGCACGCCGAGGAGGCGGGGGTGGCCGAGCGGACGTCGTTCCGGGTGGGCGACATCCGCACCTGGGAGCCGGGCGACGAGCGCTGGGACCTCGTGACCGCGCACTACGTCCACCTGCCGCCCGAGCCCATGCTCGACGTGGTCCGCCGTCTCGCGTCGGCGGTGGCACCGGGCGGCACGCTGCTCGTCGTGGGGCACCACCCGGGCGACGTGCCGGCGGGCGTCCGGGACCGCGACGACCTCTTCGTGCCCGAGGCGCTGCTCCCGGCCCTCGGCGACGGGTGGGACGCGCGCACCGAGGTCGTCGAGCGCACCCACACCGGCATGGGCGCCCACACGGTCCGCGACAGCATCCTCGTCGCGACCCGCCACTGAGACTGCCCGAAGTGGTCTCGATACGTCGCCGGCACGCTCGTCCCTCGCGACCGCCGACTACTCGACCAGCGGGACCTCGGAAGCGACCAGCGGAGTGGCGTCAGAGCCGACGCAGCGCCGCCTCGGCGGCATTGAAGCCGCCCATGCCGTGCACGCCGCCGCCGGGCGGGGTGGCGGCGGAGCAGAGGTACACACCGTCGACGCCGAGCGAGTACGGGTCGAGGGTGGGGCGGGGGCGCAGGGGGATCTGGCGCCACGTGTTGGCTCCGGTGCCGATGTCGCCACCCACGTAGTTGGCGTTGCCGGCCTCGAGCTGCGCGGTGCCCTTGGAGACCACCTGCACGACCCGGTCACGGAAGCCGGGGGCGAAACGCTCGACCTGGCCCAGGATCAGGTCGGTCGCGTCACCCGGCCACGCGTGCGGGACGTGCGCGTAGGCCCAGATCGGGTTGATCCCGTCGCGCGAGCGGCTGGGGTCGGCGAGGTGCTGCTGGCCGAGCAGCACGAAGGGACGGTCCGGCATGACACCGCGGGCCGTGCGCCCCTCGGCGTCGACGATCTCGGCCGCGGACCCGCCGACGTGGACGGTGCCGGCGCGGCGGACCTCGTCGTTGGTCCACGGGATCTCGCCGTCGATCGCCACGTCGATCTTGAACGCCGCCGGCCCGTAGCGGTAGCCCCGCAGCTGCCGGGCCACGAGGGGCGGGATCGCATCGCCGAGGATGCCGAGGGCGCCGCGCGGCGAGGTGTCGAGCAGGACGACGTCGGGTCGGGTGCCGATCTCCTCGGCGAGCTGGCCCATGCTCGTCACCTCGACGCCGGTGCGCACGGTGCCGCCGAGCTCCTGCAGACGGGCCACCAGCGCTGCGGCGATCGATCCCGAGCCACCCTCGGCGACCGGCCAGCCGTAGCGGTGGCCCGCAGCGGTGAGCATGAGGCCCACCGAGGCGCTGAGCGGCGTGTCGAGCCGACCGAACACGTGCGCGGCCACGCCCATGAACAGGGAGCGGGCGGGCTCGTCGTCCCAGCGGCGGACCAGCACGTTCGCGGGCAGGGCCGCCTGGAGCCCGAAGCGGGCGAGGGTGAGCGGGTGCGACGGGACGTGCACGACGGGACGCAGCACGTCGGCGAGCAGGTCGTCGAAGTCTCGCGCGATCGGGCCGAACAGCTTCCTCCACGAGCGTGCGTCGGCGCCGAGCGAGGCGGCCGTGCGCTCCATGTCGCGGCTGACCACCCCGGCGCGCCCGTCGTCGAGCGGGTGCGCGAGGTCGACCTCGGGCCAGAGCCAGCGCAGGCCGTTCCGCTCGAGCTCGAGCGACGCGAGGTAGGGCGAGGCGACGCCCATCGGGTGGAACGCCGAGCACTCGTCGTGCAGCACACCGGGCACGGTCAGCTCGCTGGTGCGCGTGCCACCACCGACGCGGTCGGCGGCCTCGAGGACGGTCACGTCGAGACCCTCCTGCGCGAGGCGCACGGCGCCCGCCAGTCCGTTGGGACCGCTGCCCACCACCACCGCCGACGTCATGGCTCCATCCTGTCACCGCCCCCGACGCCCGCAGCCCGGCCGCACGGCTCAGGACAGGGCGCGGACCACGGCGCTGGCCGGTGGCTTGCCCAGCTGCTCGGCCATCCAGGAGCTGGTGGCCACGAGCGCGTCGAGGTCGACACCGTGCTCGATGCCGAGGCCGGTCAGGAACCACACCAGGTCCTCGGTGGCCAGGTTGCCGGTCGCGCTCTGCGCGTACGGGCAGCCGCCGAGGCCACCGGCCGACGCGTCGAAGGTCGTGACGCCGGCCTGCAGCCCGGCGTGGACGTTGGCGAGCGCCTGGCCGTAGGTGTCGTGGAAGTGCAGGGCCAGCCGCTCGGGCCCCACCCCGGCCGCCCCGAACTGGCGCACGAGGTCGCCCACCTGGCCGGCGGTGGCGACGCCGATCGTGTCGCCGAGCGACAGCTGCGCCGCACCCAGCTCGAGCAGGTCGCAGCCCACGCGGACGACCACGTCGGGATCGACCGCACCCTCCCAGGGGTCGCCGAAGCACATCGACACGTAGGCACGGACGTCGGCGCCGGCGTCACGAGCCCGACGGACGACCGGATCGAACATCGCCATCTGGGCGTCGAGCGAGCTGTTGAGGTTCTTCTGCGCGAACGTCTCGGTCGCACTGGCGAACACGGCCACGTGGCTGCACCCGGCCTCCAGCGCACGGTCGAGGCCGCGCTCGTTGGGCACGAGCACCGGGTGCTCGAACCGTGGCCCTTCCCGCAGGGCCTCGACCAGGTCGGCGGCGTCGGCCAGCTGCGGCACCCACCGTGGGTGGACGAAGCTGGTGGCCTCCACGACGGGCAGCCCGGCAGCGACGAGGCGACGCACGAACGCGGCCTTCACCTCCAGCGGGACCACGGCCTTCTCGTTCTGGAGGCCGTCACGAGGTCCGACCTCGTAGATCGTCACGCGGTCCGGCATCCCCGGCTCGGGCACTCTCATGGGGAGGTTCATGCGCCCTCGTCCACGTGCACCACGACGTGACCCATCGCCACCTGGTCGCCGACCGCGGCGCCCACGTGCGTGACCGTGCCGTCGTGGGGGGCGACGAGCGCGAGCTCCATCTTCATCGCCTCCACGGCGCCGAGCCGTTGACCGGCGGTCACCGCGTCGCCGACCGCGACGTCGAGCGCCACCACGGATCCGGGCATGGGCGCGACGACGTCGGCGTCACCCGCCGCAGCCACGGAGGAGCGGCGCATCGCGTCGGCGGTCTCGAGCACCCACGTCTGGCCCTGCCAGGTGGCCCAGGCCCGACGGCCACGCCTCGTGGCGTCGGCGAGGGCGGTCCCGCCACCGACGTCGACGACGTGCGTGGTGCCGTCGACCTCGGTCACCCGGACCGCACGGGGGGCGGAGGCGCCGGCGGGACGCCAGCCGTCCGACCGACCGAACGGCGACGCGTCGCCGGGATCGTCGAGCAGCACCGCCGCGGCCTGCAGCGCCTCGTCGGCGACGGTCGGGCGCTCCAGCAGCGGACCCTCGTAGGCGTCCAGCCATCCCGTGTGGACCTCGCCCGCACGGAAGGCGTCGGAGTCGACGAGTCGACGCACCCAGCCCAGGTTGGTGGCGATGCCCTCCACCGCGGAGTCGTCGATGGTGGCCAGCACGGACGCGATCGCCTCGTCACGGTCCGACCCGGTGCCGACGAGCTTGGCCAGCATCGGGTCGTACGACGACGACACCACGGCCTCGCCCTCGATCGCGGCGTGGACCTGCTGACCCTGCACCCCTCCCCAGCGCGCGTCGAGCACGTGCCCGGCCTGCGGGAGGAAGCCCGTGTACGGGTCCTCGGCGTACACCCGCACCTCGACGGCGTGGCCGGTGCACGTGATCTCGTCCTGCGTCGACGGCAGCGGGAGACCGGCGGCGACGTCGAGCTGCCACTGCACGAGGTCGAGGCCCGTCACCTGCTCGGTGACGGGGTGCTCCACCTGCAGGCGCGTGTTCATCTCGAGGAAGTAGGCGTACTGGTCCCGCCGCCCGTCGCCCGGCACCCCCGCCGGGCTGGACCCGTCAGGCCCCTCGGCCACGAGGAACTCGACGGTGCCTGCCCCGACGTAGCCGACCTCCTCGCACAGCGCCACGGACGACGCGTGCAGCAGCGCCCGCAGCTGCGGGTCGAGGTTCGGGGCCGGCGCCTCCTCGACCACCTTCTGGTGCCGACGCTGAGCGGAGCAGTCGCGCTCGAAGAGGTGGACCACGGCGCCGTGCCGGTCGCCGAAGACCTGCACCTCGACGTGCCGGCCGCCCTCGACGTACGCCTCGACGAGGAGCGTGTCGTCGCCGAACGACGACGCCGCCTCCCGGCGCGCGGTGGCCACGGCGTCGGCGAGGTCCTCGGGGCGGCGCACCACGTGCATGCCCTTGCCGCCACCACCGGCCGCGGCCTTCACGAGCACCGGGTAGGCGTCGGCGGGGACGTCGTCGGTCTCGTAGCGCGGTGTCACCGGCACGCCGGCCCCCTCGGCCACCTCCCGAGCCCGGTCCTTGCGACCCATCAGCTCGATGACGTCGGGCGACGGACCCACGAAGACGAGCCCGGCTGCCTCCACGGCACGCGCGAAGGCGGCGTTCTCGGACAGGAAGCCGTAGCCGGGGTGCACGGCGTCGGCACCGGCCGACACGGTGGCGGCCACGACCTCCTCGACGTCGAGGTACGAGCCGACGCGCACCGCGTCGTCGGCCTCGGCCACGTGCAGGGACGACTCGTCGAGGTCGGTGTGGATCGCGACGCTGCGCAGGCCGGCGTGACTGCAGGCGCGGATCACCCGGCGGGCGATCTCGCCGCGGTTCGCGACCAGGACGGTGCTGATCTGACGGGGGCGGGGCTGCTGGGGGTGGGGCTCGGTCACGATCGGGCTCACATCCGGAAGACGCCGAAGCCAGCGTCGGTGTCAGGGCGGTCGGCGAACGATGGCACAGGCGCGTTCGCGCAGGTCTGGAGGGCGAGGCCGAGCACGCGGCGGGTCTCGCGCGGGTCGAGGATGCCGTCGTCCCAGAGGCGGGCGGTGGCGTAGTACGGGTTGCCCTGCTCCTCGTACTGGTCGCGGATCGGCGCCTTGAACGCCTCCTCGTCCTCGGCGGACCACGCGCCGCCCTTCCCCTCGATGCCGTCCCGTCGCACTGTGGCCAGCACCGACGCGGCCTGCTCGCCGCCCATCACCGAGATGCGGGCGTTGGGCCAGGTCCAGAGGAAGCGGGGGTCGTAGGCCCGGCCGCACATGCCGTAGTTGCCCGCACCGAACGAGCCACCGATGATCACGGTCAGCTTCGGCACCACGCTGGAGGCGACGGCGGTGACGAGCTTCGCGCCATCCTTGGCGATGCCGCCGTTCTCGTACTCGCGGCCGACCATGAAGCCGGTGATGTTCTGCAGGAAGAGCAGGGGGATGCCGCGCTGGTTGGCCAGCTCCACGAAGTGGGCGCCCTTGAGCGCCGACTCGCTGAACAGGATGCCGTTGTTCGCGACGATGGCGACGGGGTAGCCCTCCACGTGGGCGAACCCGCACACGAGCGTGTCGCCGTAGAGGGGCTTGAACTCGTGCAGGCGCGAGTCGTCGACGACGCGGCGGATCACCTCGCGCACGTCGTAGGGCGTGCGCCCGTCGACGGGGACGACGTCGAGCAGCGTCTCGGGGTCCTCACGCGGAGGCAGCGCCGGCTGCGGCTCCAGGTGGGTGCGGGCCGGACCCAGGGTGCCGACGACGGAGCGGACGATGTCGAGGGCGTGCGCGTCGTCGTCGGCCAGATGGTCCACGACGCCGGACGTGCGGGCGTGCACGTCACCACCGCCGAGGTCCTCGGCCGTCACGACCTCGCCCGTCGCGGCCTTCACGAGCGGGGGGCCGCCGAGGAAGATCGTGCCCTGCTCCTTGACGATGACCGACTCGTCGCTCATCGCCGGCACGTACGCGCCACCGGCCGTGCACGAGCCCATGACGGCCGCGACCTGCGCGATGCCACGCGCCGACAGCTGCGCCTGGTTGAAGAAGATCCGACCGAAGTGCTCGCGGTCGGGGAACACCTCGTCCTGCATCGGCAGGAAGGCGCCGCCGGAGTCGACGAGGTAGACGCAGGGCAGCCGGTTCTGCAGCGCCACGGTCTGGGCGCGCAGGTGCTTCTTGACCGTGAGCGGGTAGTAGGTGCCGCCCTTCACGGTGGCGTCGTTGGCCACCACCATCACCTCGCGGCCCGCCACGCGGCCGATGCCGGTGATGATCGACGCACTGGGGACCTCGCCCCCGTACATGCCGTAGGCCGCCAGGGGCGCGATCTCCAGGAACGGCGAGCCCGGGTCGAGCAGCCGGTCGACCCGGTCGCGCGGAAGGAGCTTGCCGCGGGCGACGTGCCGCTCGCGCGAGGCGTCGCTGCCGCCGCGGCGGACGCGGGCGGTGCGCTCGTGCAGCTCGTCGACGAGGTCGCGCAGCGTGGAGGGGGAGCCGGTGCTCATGCGCCTGAGGTTAACACCCATTAACCAGATGCGGTACGGTCGTGCCATGTCCGACCGCCGTCGCGAGATCGCCCGCAGCGCGGTCGAGCTGTTCGCCGACCGCGGCTTCCACGGCGTCAGCGTCGGCGACGTCGGCGCGGCGTCGGGGATCTCGGGCCCGGCCATCTACAAGCACTTCCGCAGCAAGGAGTCGGTGCTCGCGCAGGCGCTCGTGGACATCAGCACCGAGCTGCTGGAGACCGGTCGGGCCCGCGTGTCGGCCGCACCCGACGGACCGGGCCGGCTCGACGCGCTCATCGACTGGCACATCGACTTCGCCGTCACCCACCCCGCCTACATCGTGGTGCAGGAGCGCGAGTGGTCGTCCCTCGACGCCGACGCCCGCGCCGAGGTGCGCGCCCTGCAGCTGGCCTACGTCGACGTGTGGGTCGACGTCGTGCGCACGCTGCGCGACGACCTCACCCGCACCGCCGCCCGCGCCGCGGTGCAGGCCACGTTCGGCCTGCTCAACTCCACCCCGCACAGCGCGCGCATCGCCGAGGCCGACCTGCGTGTCCTGCTCGCGCGGATGGCGCGAGCCGCACTGCTCGGCTGACACCCGGTTCCGACCACCGGCGGGTGGGTCGTCAGGAGGGGGCCGCCACCACCACGGCGGGCCGCCGGCTCGACGTGACCGCCACCGTCACGCCCACCAGCATGACCAGGGCACCCACCGCCTCGAGCAGGTTCGGCACCTCCCCCAGCACGAGCCAGGCACTGAGCATCCCGACCGGGGGCACGAGCAGGATGTACGGCACCACCGACGACGCGGGGTGCTTCGCCATGAGGCCGTTGAAGATCGTGTAGCCCACGAGGGACGCCCCCACGACCGTGTAGAGGGTGCTCAGCAGCGCCGTCCAGCCGAACCCGGCCAGCGCCTCGACCATGACGTCGGGGCCGTCGACGACCCACGAGACCGCCAGGCACGGCAGCGGGACCACGGGCGCCGACCACACGACGAGGGACAGCCCCGACTCGACCTTGGCCGCGCGGGCCACCACGTTGCCCACCGCCCACGACGCGGCGGCGGCCACCGTCACCAGGAGCGGCACCACCGACGCGTCGGCCCCGAAGCCGACGGCCACCACGGCCAGGCCGGCCGTGCCGACGACGGCTCCGACGCCCTGGCGGCGCGTGGCCCGCTCCCCCAGGGCGAGCGCCGCGAACAGCATCGTCAGCACCACCTGGGCCTGCAGGACGAGCGAGGCCAGGCCGGCCGGCATCCCGATCGACAGCGCGAGGTACAGCAGGCCGAACTGGCCCAGGCTCATGAACGCGCCCACGGCGACGACGGCCTGCCACGACGCCTTCGGCCGCGGGACGAGGAACACGAGCGGGACCGCCACGAGCACGAACCGGATCGCCAGGAACAGGAACGGCGGCACGTCCTCCAGCCCGAGGTGGATGGCCACGAAGTTGCCGCCCCACAGGACGGCGACGAGCACGGCGAGGAGGCTGTCACGGCGGGTCACCGAGCCAGTCTGGTGGCCAAGACCGTGAACGTCCAGCGATGCTTTCTTCACGATTCCATGTACGATTCCTGCATGATCGACCTGAGCGCCCTCCGCTCCCTGCTCGCGGTGCACCAGCACGGCAGCGTCGTGGCCGCGGCCCACGCCCTGGGGTACACGCCGTCGGCGGTCTCCCAGCAGGTCAAGCGCCTGGAGCGGCAGCAGGGCCACCCCCTGCTGGAGCGGGTGGGACGCGGCGTCGTGCTCACCGACGTCGGGCGACTGCTCGCCGAGCGTGGGTCGGCGGTGCTCGACGAGCTGGAGTCGCTGTCGAACCTCGGACACGACGGCGACCGCCCCCAGGGCCCGTTCCACCTGTCCACGTTCGCGACCGCGAACCGCGGGCTCGTGGCACCCCTGCTCGCCCGCCTGGCCGTCCAGGCACCGGAGCTGCGGGTCACGGTGGTCGAGGCGGACCCGCGCGACGTCGTGCTCCAGGTGGCCCGCGGCACCGCCGACGCCGGGATCGTGCACGACTGGGAGTCCATCCACCTCGAGATCCCCCCGGGCGTGGACGCGGCGCCCCTGCTCACCGACCGGGCCGACCTCGTGGTCCACCGCGACCACCCGCTCGCCACCCGGACGTCGGTGACCCCGCGCGACCTGGTGCAGGAGCAGTGGGTGTGCACGCCTGCCGGCAGCATCTGCCACGACTGGCTCGTGGCCATGTTCGCCGGTCACGCGCTGCGGCCCGAGCTGCGCTACATCGACCACGAGTACGCCTCGCACCTCGCGCTCGCCGCTGCGGGCGTGGCCGTCGCGCTCGTCCCACGGATGGGTCGCGGGCCTCTGCCCCCGGAGGTCGTCACGGTGCCCGTCGTCGACCCGGTGCCCGAGCGACGCGTCCAGCTCGTCTGGCGGCGCGCCACCACCGACCACCCCGCACGACGACTGCTCCACGAACTCCTCGTCGACGTCGTGGGCTGAACCGGCGATCCGCCGGCGGCGCTAGAGCTTCGGCTCGAACGTCTCCGGCGACGCCGTGGTCCAGTCCCTCACCCAGCCCTCCGGCGGCGTGGCGAGCAGGGCGCCGGGCTCGAGCCACTCGAAGAGCTCGGCGTAGGTCTGGGTCACATGCGGGTCGACGCGCCGGAACAGCTTGCGCGGGGTGAGGTCGTCGAAGGAGTCCAGCCCCATCGACGCGACGATCTGCTGTGCGCTGTTGACCGTGTTGGCCTGGAAGTCGCGCACCCGGTGCACCTTGTCGTCGACCACGAGGGCCCGGGCGCGCCACGGGTCCTGCGTCGCGACGCCCACCGGGCAGGTGTTGGTGTGGCAGGTCT
Organism: Aeromicrobium sp. 50.2.37; assembly: GCF_024655735.1. Lineage (NCBI taxonomy): Bacteria > Bacillati > Actinomycetota > Actinomycetes > Propionibacteriales > Nocardioidaceae > Aeromicrobium > Aeromicrobium sp. 50.2.37. Next base: position 114,373 of record NZ_JANLGG010000007.1, on the reverse strand, counting down.
GGGCCTGGATGCACCCGACCGCGAACATCATGGCGCGGGCCGCCAGCGTGAAGTCGGCGCCCTGGCAGATCCGCTTCACGATGTCGATCCCGGTCGCGACCTTGCCGCTCGCGCCGATCTTGACCCGGTCCCGCAGCCCGGTCCCGACCAGGGCGTTGTGCACGAACATGAGGCCCTCGGTGAGCGGCATGCCCACGTGGTCCTCGAACTCCACCGGCCCGGCCCCCGTCCCGCCCTCGGAGCCGTCGACGATGATGAAGTCCGGAGTGCTGTCGCGCTCGACCATGGCCTTGCAGACCGCCAGGAACTCCCGCCGCGAGCCGATGCACAGCTTGAACCCCACCGGCTTGCCGCCGCTGAGCCGACGCAGCTCCGAGACGTAGTCGACCAGCCCGAGGGGCGTGTCGAACGCACGGTGCGTGGGCGGGGAGACCACCGTGGTGCCGATCGCGACGCCCCGGGCCTCGGCGATCTCGTCGTTCACCTTCGCGCCGGGCAGCAGACCGCCCAGGCCCGGCTTGGCGCCCTGCGACACCTTGATCGAGATCGCCTTCACCTGCGGGTCGACCGCCCGTTCGGCGAACCTCGCGGCATCGAAGCCACCGTCCTCGGTCCGGCACCCGAAGTAGCCCGACCCGATCTCCCAGATGAGGTCGCCGCCGCGCCTGCGGTGGTACCGGGAGATGGAGCCCTCGCCGGTGTCGTGGGCGAAGCCGCCCAGCGCCGCACCGCCGTTGAGCGCCTCGATCGCGTTGCCCGACAGCGACCCGAAGCTCATGGCCGACACGTTCAGCAGGGCGATGTCGTAGGGCTGCGTGCACTCCGGCCCACCGAGCCGCACGGTCGGGCGGACGTCGGGCTTGGTGCGGGCCCGCATCGAGTGGGCCACGAACTCGTAGCCCACGGCGTTCACGTCGCGCTCGGTGCCGAACGGCTCCTCGCCGTGGTTGCCCTTGGCCCGGTCGTAGACGAGGTCGCGGGTCTCGCGGTCGAAGGGCGTGCCACCGGTGTTGGACTCGATGAAGTACTGCTGGATCTCGGGCCGCAGCCGCTCCATCGCGAAGCGGGCGTGCCCGAGCACCGGGTAGTTGCGCAGGATGCTGTGCCGACGCTGCAGCAGGTCGTGCAGCCCCGTCGCCGCCAGCACGGCGAGCGGGGCCGCAGCCCACCACCACAGCGCGGACGTCCCGAGTGCGAGCACCCACCCGACCGCAGCCGCCACCACCAGCGCGAGGACCGCGAGCCACCGGATCATGCCGTCATGCTGGCACGGATCAGTGCTGGACGCCCTCGACCGCCGGCGCGTGCTTGAGCGTGCGCCACGAGACCAGCGCCGCGAGCAGGGCGATGCCGATCGCGAGCCCCGACGTGCGCTGGACCCCGAGGTCGAAGGCAGCCCGTGCCGACTCGGCGAGCGCCGCCCCCATCTCGTTGGGGTAGCGCTCGGCCATGGTGAGCGTGCTGCCGAGCGTCTCGAAGGCGTGGTCGCGCTCGCCGTGCTGCAGCATGGCCGGCACGGTCAGCTCGGCGCGGTAGGTGGCCGTGAGGATGCTGCCCAGCACGGCGGTGCCCAGCACGGCGCCGATCTCGTAGGCGGTCTCGGAGATCGCCGACGCCGACCCCGCCTTGTGCGGGGGCACCGCCGCGAGCACGAGGTCGTTGGTGAGCGTCTCGGCCAGGCCGATGCCCACCCCCATCACCACGAAGGCGACGAGCACGGTGGCGACGGTCGGGTGGCCGGTGAAGGCCGCCACGGCGTAGCCGGCCGAGGACGCCACGAAGCTGAGGCTCACGAGGACCCGCACGGGGAAGCGACGCACGAGACGCACGGCCAGGAAGCCGGCGGCCATCGTCACGACGAGACCCGGGAGGAGCACCATGGCCGAGTCCATGGGCGACATGCCCAGCACCAGCTGCAGCAGCTGCGCGGCGAAGAACAGGAACCCGGTCAGACCCATCAGGCTGAGCAGGTTGGCCGCGAGCGCACCGCTGAAGACCCGGTTGCGGAAGAGCGACAGGTCGAGCATGGGCGAGGCGCTGCGCTGCTGGCGACGCACGAACAGCGCGCCGGCAGCGATGCCCAGGGCGAACGAGCCGAGCGTCACGTCGTCGATGCCGGCCTTGGCGAGGTGCTTGATCCCGTAGACGACGGGCAGCATCGCCACGACCGCGAGCACGATCGAGGTCGGGTCGAGCGGGCCGGGGCTCGGGTCCTTGGACTCGGGCACGAGCCACAGGGCCAGCGGGACGAGCAGCACGATGAGCGGCACGTTGATGAGGAAGACCGAGCCCCACCAGAAGTGCTCGAGCAGGTACCCGCCGAGCACCGGGCCCAGGGCGGCGCCACCGGAGAACATGGCGGCCCAGGCTGCGATGGCCAGACGCCGGTCCTGGGCGTGGTGGAAGACGTTGCGGATCAGCGACAGCGTCGAGGGCATGAGCGTGGCGCCGAAGAAGCCCAGCAGGGCACGGGCGACGAGCAGCGTCTCGGCGCTGCTCGCGTACGCCGCGACGAGCGAGGCCGCGCCGAAGCCCACCGCGCCGATGACCAGCAGACGGCGCCGGCCCACGCGGTCGCCGATGCTGCCCATCGCGATGAGCAGACCGGCGAGCATCAGTGCGTAGACGTCGACGATCCACAGCAGCTGGTTGCCGGTCGGGCGCAGCTCGGTGCTGATGGAGGGCAGCGCGAAGCTGAGGACGGTGTTGTCGACCGAGACGAGCAGCACCGGGATCATCAGGACGGCGAGGGCACACCACTCGCGCAGGCCCGCACGGACGGGGGGCACCTCGGGCAGTGGTGCAGATGACGGGGCAGTCGAGCTCGAGCGGGGATCGATGGTGGTCATGGCGGGCCTCCTTCCGGCGGACGGCGAACGGCCCGGACAGTCGTCCGGGCCGAGCTCCACTATACCGTCCAGCCGGTACAGTCACCACCCTCTCCGGTGCTGCGCGGCGGTGATCCTCGTCGCACCGCCGCAGGTAGGCTCGCGCCATGCCGTCGGCCGAACGCTCCACCCGTGACCGCGTGCTCGACGCCTTCGAGACGCTCCTGGTCACGCAGGGCAGCCGCGCAGCCACGCTCGACGCCGTCGCCGCGCTCGCCGAGGTGTCGAAGGGCGGCCTGCTCTACCACTTCCACAGCAAGGACGAGCTGGTCGACGGCATGCTGACCCGCCTGCGCGAGCAGGGAGCCCGCGACGCCGACGCCATGAGCCGTGCTCCGAAGGGTCCGGTCGACTATTACCTCGAGACCTCGGTCGACTCCGGCAGCGACTTCGACCGTGCCCTCATCGCGGCCGGACGCATCGCCCAGGAGAACGACGCACGCGCCTCCGACGCGCTGGCCGACCTGCGCGAGGGCTGGTTCGTCGTCCTGCGCGAGCACCTCGGCGACGAGTCGCTGGCCCGCACCATCCAGCTGATCGGCGACGGGCTGTACTTCGACGACACCACGGGCCTGGCCGAGAAGAACGCGCTCGGGCACGTGCGCGACGTGCTGCGCCGCCTCGACGCCCTCTGACCGTCACGCGCCCGGCGGACGCACGTCGCCCGGCGTTCACCCGCAGCGGTTGCCCTGGAGTCATGAAGCTCCTCGCCATCGGCATCGCCGCAGCCGGCATCATCGCCACGCCGAGCGTGGCCGTCGCCGCACCCTCCGCTCCGGTCGTCGACAAGCCGACCACCACGCAGGGACCGAAGAAGCCCACCCGCAGCATCACGGTGTTCGCGCACCGCGGTGCCTCCGGCTACCGGCCCGAGCACACCCTCGCCGCCTACGAGCTGGCCATCCGTCAGGGCGCCGACGTCATCGAGCCCGACCTCGTCAGCACGAAGGACGGCGTGCTCGTCGCCCGCCACGAGAACGAGATCAGCGGCACCACCGACGTCGCCTCCCACCCGGAGTTCGCGGACCGGCGCACCACGAAGGTCATCGACGGCGTGGACGTGACCGGCTGGTTCACCGAGGACTTCACCCTGGCCGAGCTGAAGACGCTGCGCGCCATCGAGCGCCTGCCCCAGGTCCGTCCCGGCAACACCGTCTACGACGGCCGCTACGAGGTCCCCACGTTCGACGAGGTGATCGAGCTGGCCCGGCGCGAGAGCCGCGGACGCCGCACCATCGCGGTGGCTCCGGAGACCAAGCACCCCACCTACTTCCGGTCCATCGGCCTCGACCTGTCCAAACCGCTCGTGCGATCGCTGCGCCAGGTCGGGTGGGACCGTCGCAACGCCCCGGTCGTCATCCAGTCGTTCGAGACGTCGAACCTCCGGGAGCTGGCCCGCTGGACGAGGGTCCCGCTGGTGCAGCTCACGTCGGGGTCCGGCGCGCCGTACGACCTGGTCGCGCAGGGGAAGGACACCACCTACGCGGACCTGCTGACGCCCGAGGGCCTGCGCGACGTGGCCCGCTACGCCCGCTGGATCGGCCCGGAGAAGAACCAGGTGATCCCCCGCGACGCGTCCGGCGCCCACACCGAGGCGACGTCGCTCGTGCAGGACGCGCACCGCGCCGGCCTCAAGGTGGCGGTCTACACGATCCGCGACGAGAACCGGTTCCTGCCGACGGACCTGCGCATCGGGTCCGACCCCAACGCCCGCGGCGACGTGGCCACCGAGCTGCGGCGCTACTTCGAGGCCGACGTGGACGGGGTGTTCGCCGACTACCCCGACACCGCGGTCGCGGCACGCGCCGCCTGGGCCAAGCGCCGCTGACACCTCACCGAGACGCACCACGGGCCGGTCCTTCCGCGGAAGGACCGGCCCGTGGTCGTGCGCGTCGGGTGGTGCTGCTCAGCGGCGGCGCAGCTCCAGGAAGATGCTGGGGCCGAAGTCGTTGGCCGCGAGCCGCTCCTGCAGCGCCTTCTCCACCGACACGAGCAGCCGCGTGGGGAGGGCCTTCTTGAGCTTCTCGCTGCGCAGGTTCGAGACCGACAGCTTGCGCTCGAGACCGAGGCCGACGTCGGACAGCTGGGCGACCACGGTGTCGACGTTGTGGTTGACGAAGGCGATGGCGTCGGGCTCCTCGGCCGTGGCGGTGCGGATGCTCACCGGCTCCTTCGGCAGCGGCGTGCCCTGCTTCTTGAACCGGCGACGGTTCAGGAAGTGGCCGTAGTTCGCGACCTCGATCAGCGCGGTCGCGCCGGGCTTGAGCACGCGCGCGATCTCGCCGAACTCCGTCGACGGCTCGGGGATGTGGTGCATGACCCGCACCATCGTCAGCAGGTCGAGCGAGGCGTCGTCGAACTGCAGGTCGTCGGCCTGCATCTGCACCTGGGCGATGTCGGTGCCGGCGAGGACGCGCTCGGCGGCCTCCAGCTGGGTGCGGCTCGGCTCGGCCAGCGTCACGTGGTCGGCGTACTCGCGCAGCAGCAGGCAGAGCCGGCCGAAGCCGCCACCCACGTCGGCGGCGCGCCCGAAGTGCCGGCCGTCGAGCAGACGTCGGATCGCGGCCTCCTCGGCCGCGTGCTCGTAGTCGCGGTTGTCCCAGTACGTCGTGTAGTCGTAGCCGCGGTCGTACTGGTCGGCGACCTTCTTGCGCTTCTCGTCCGTCACGCGCGTCAGCCTAACAACGGCAGCCAGCGCCTCGACCGGCGCCGAGGGGTGCCGACGACTCCCCCTGGTCGAGTAGCGCAGCCACCGCTCCCCCTGGTCGAGTAGCGCAGCCACCGCTCCCGCTGGTCGAGTAGCGCAGCCACCGCTCCCGCTGGTCGAGTAGCGCCGACGGCGAGCGCCAGCGAGCTCGTCGACGCGATGGAGCCGTCGCACCATGGGCGTAGCCGCGACGGAGCGAGACCACTCGGCACGGGTTCAGCGGCGCTGACGTGTCGGCGGCTGGGTCTGGACGCTTGCTGGATCTCGATCTCCGCCGCGGCTACGCCCTCGATGCGGCGGCTCCATGCTGGACCGGCTTCGCCGGTGGACCACTCGTCCGTCGCGGCTACGCCCTGGTTGCGACGGCTCCACGTGGCTGAACCGCTCGCGCCCCCGCAAGCGGGAGGTGCCCCCAGCTGCGCTCGCTCGGGTTCAGCCAAACGTGCGGGGGCCGAACTCGGGGGTCTCGCGCTTCATGCCGGCACGGCGAGCGATGGCCGTGTTGGGCGAGCGGAACATCCGCAGCTGGTAGACCCGCTCACGCCGGAACGCCGACCGCAGGCCACCGAGCCGCACGTCGTTGAGCAGCTTCTTCGTCGCGGCGACCGAGTCGGGCGACCGGGCGACGATGGCGTCGACCAGCTCCAGAGCGGGCTTCAGCGGGTCGTCGGCCACGCCGGACGCCAGGCCGATCTCGACCGCCTCCGACCCGCTCACGACCTCGCCCGTCATGGCGAGCCGCTTGGCGACGTCGGCGCCCACCAGCTCCACGAGGGGCACCGTCCCGCTCATGTCGGGCACCAGCCCCCACTTGGCCTCCAGGACGGACCACTGCGCGTCGGGCGTGGTGAACCGGAAGTCGGCTGCGAGGGCCAGCTGGATCCCCGCCCCGAACACGTGGCCCCGCGTCACGGCGATGACCGGCACAGGGAGCTCCCGCCACGCCCACAGCGCCTGCTGGAAGCCGTTCGTCGCCCGCCACGGCGGCGTGAGGAAGAACGCGGCGACCTTCTTGCGCTGCGGGCTGACCGTCGCGAAGTCGAGCCCGGCGCAGAAGGAGCTGCCCTCGCCCTGGAGCACGACCGCGCGCACGTCGCGGTTGCGGCGCACCCCGGCAGCGGCCTCGAGCAGCCCGTCGAGCACCCCGAAGTCGACCCCGTTGAGCTTCTCGGGCCGGTTGAGGCTCACGTAGGCGAGGTGGCCCTCGATGCGGGTGGTGACGGCGGCACTGGTCATGACCTCAGGTTACCCGCCGGTAGTGCCGGGTCGACCGTCAGCGGACGCGGTCGAGGACCTGCCGGACCGCACCGTGGACGTCGGTGGGGATCTCGGGGGCCTCCAGACCGAACCGGATGCTCATCTCGTCGGGCCAGGCACCGGACGCCCGGATGAAGGAGCCGGACTGGCCGGAGTCGAGGTGGCGGCGGACCAGCGCCGCGGACTCGGCGGGGGCACCCCACGTGACCACCACGGAGGGCGACAGGTGGGTGGCGAGGTCGAGCACCTCGCGCAGGTCGACGTCGGGGCCGACGATCCGCAGGCCGACGTCGGCCTGGGCCAGCGCCGCCCCCCACGCCACGAACGGCAGCGCCTTCGCCTCGTCGACGAACGTCGCGAGCAGCACCTGCGCCTTGACGCCGTTGCGACCTGCGTCCTGGGCGCCGCGGACGTCGTTCAGGTGCTCGAGCACGATCTTGCGGGCCATCGTCTGGGACTCCGCCGTGACCGCACCGCGGGACACCTCGTGGGTCAGTCGGCAGAGGGTCGGCGACAGCACGTCACGCCAGACCTCCAGGACCGGGGTGCCAACCAGCATGGCGCGCAGCAGGTCGTGGAGTCGCTGCTCGTCCGCCGCCGTGGCCGCGGCGATTACGGAGTCGAGCAGGTCGTCGGTCGCGAGGTCGGTCTCGCTGGGCGTCTCCCCTCGCAGGGCCGACGACAGGTCGTCGCGATCGAGGTGGCGCGCCACGCGGGCGGCGTCCTGGGCGGAGACCCCGCGGGCCACCATGCGGCGGACCAGCTCGACCCGGCTGATGTCGCGCTCGGTGTATCGCCGGTGGCCGCCGTGGGTGCGATGGCTCGGACCGATCCCGTAGCGGCGCTCCCAGGTGCGAAGGGTGGAGGCAGCGACGCCCAGGCGGGAGGACACGGCACCGACGCCCCACGTGAGATCGCCTCCGGCGTGAGCGACGTCGACCCACTCCCCGGCCGGCGGGCGCGGTTCGTCGGGACGTCCCGGCGAGTCCTTCACCACGTCACCTCCCGGCCGCGTCGGGCCTTGCTGCCACTGTAGGCCTCTTGCGCAGGGTTGCCATTCGGGGAGACGGGTGGATAGGTTGTGAAGAAGTTGCGTTCGAGGTGGAGCACACCGCTTCGGGCCCATCGAGGTGAGACAGGTCGGAGCTTCCGACGTCCGCCGAGAGGGGGCACGATCATGGTCAGCATCAAACGACTTCCCATGCCACTGCAGGAGACGTACGAGTGGCAGTACGACGGTCTCTGCCGCGACGTCGACCCGGAGGGGTTCTTCTCCCCCGAGGCCGAGCGCGGTACACCGAAGGCCCGACGCGAGGAGGCGGCGAAGGCGCTCTGCGCCCGTTGCCCGGTCATCGAGCAGTGCCGCGAGCACGCGCTCACCGTCCAGGAGCCGTACGGGGTCTGGGGCGGTCTGAGCGAGGCCGAGCGCCGCGAGATCCTCGAGCGTCGACCACGCACCCACGACGTCGCGTGAGACGTCGACCCACACGAACAGGAGGACAGCCATGTCCGACACCCCGTTGAACGGCAAGACCATCGCCTTCCTCACCGCGCAGGTGGGCGTGGAGAAGCCCGAGCTCGAGCAGCCCTGGCAGGCCGTCCTCGACGCCGGCGGCACGCCCGTGCACGTGGCCCCCGAGGCCGCGAGCGTGCAGTCGATGGTCGGTGACGTCGACAAGGACGCCACCTTCGAGGCCACGGTGGCCGTGGCCGACGCCGCGGCGGCCGACTACGACGCGCTCGTGCTGCCCGGCGGCACCGTGAACGCCGACACGGTCCGCGCGGACGCCGACTCCGTCGCGCTCGTGAAGGCCTTCGTCGACGCGGGCAAGCCGATCGCGGCGATCTGCCACGCCCCCTGGATCCTCGTCGAGGCCGGCGTGCTGCCCGGCAAGACGCTCACGTCGTTCCCGTCCCTGGCCACCGACGTCCGCAACGCCGGTGGTACGTGGCAGGACGCCGAGGTCTTCCACTGCCCGGCGAACGGCTGGGACCTCATCACCTCGCGCAACCCCGACGACCTGCCCGCGTTCGACGCGAAGCTCGTCGAGGTCTTCGCGGGCTGAGACCCCCCGACGACGTCCCGTACAGCGCCGAGGCGCCGTCTGCTCCACGGAGCGGGCGGCGCCTCGTCGTTCGGGTCGTCGAAGTCTCAGGAGCCGGGCCACTCCCCGGTGACCTTCTCGAAGGTGCGTGCGCCCTGGCGGTCGATGACGGCCTTGACGGCGGCGTAGATCGCGCCCTGGAGCACGGCGGCGAGCATGATCTCCTTGAACGGGTACTCGCTCTGCAGCGGACCGGGGACGTCGCCGCTGTCGTCCGTCGAGGGGCTCACCCGCTTCCAGACCTGCTTGAAGATCATGCTGGCGAACAGGCCGCCGACGATGGAGCTCACGAGCCCGACGGGCCGGTAGAGGACCTTGGCGGAGGTGCTGGGCTTCTTCTGCGGGGCACTGGACGGCATGATCCCGACGGTAGCCACGGACGCTGCGACTCGCATCACGACGCCCGTCCCCCCGATGCGGACGGGCGTCTCGGACCGGACGCGTCGCCGCCCCCTGGAGGAGGGCGACGACGCGGCCTCAGGAACGACCGTGTCCGGAGAGCACGGTCGGCCGGCGACGGTGTCCCGCCGTCGCCGGATGGGTGAGGGCGGCCTCGAGCGCGGCCGTGGCGACGACGCGGCGCACCTGGCGGCGGCGTCGCTCTATCTCGGACCTGCGGTGTGCAGGTGCGGCAATGCGCTCCACGGTGCCTCCTCTCGTCGTCTTGTCCACTGTGTCGCGCCCGGTCGTGACGGCGCGAGGGTCGAGCGGCTCAGCCGTGGTGGGCCTGGGGGCCTACTCGGTGCGCAGGTGGACCGGGCCGGCCGCAGCGCGGGCAACGGGCCTGACCAGGCGCGTGGCCGCCGAGGCGGCGAACCGCACGGCGGCCCACACGGCGAGCACCCCGAGCGCGGCGGCGACCAGCTCCATGGCGTCCGCGCCACCCAGGACCGCGTAGCCACCGGCGCCGAGAAGCGCTCCCGAAGTCCCGAGCGGCACGGACACGAGACGCACCTGGCGCAGCAGTGCCTCGTCGAGGTCGAGCTGCGGCGTCCCGGTGGCGGCCAGCGTCGCGAGCTCGCGTCGCGACTCCCAGAGGGTCTCGACGGCGTGCACGGCGAGCGACCCCGCGATGACGACGAGGGCGAGGAGGGCGGCGACCACGGTGGCGAGGGCGCCGTCGTCGTAGGTCCCACCGGACTCGGCCCAGTAGCCCATGGCGACGATGTCGGCCGAGAACACGGCGGCGGCCCCGATCGCGAGACCGACCGCCGCGACTCCCGCGGCGGCTCGGCCGGCGGCCCCCGGAGCCACGAGCACTCGCCGGGCGGCGAGCAGCTCGGCTGCGGTGCGGGCGCGGCGCTCTGCTCGGCGGGCCACGAGGTAGGCCGCCCAGGGCGCGCACCCCAGGAGGCCGACGACGAGGAGTCCGAGGCCCGCGAAGACCGCCACGTCGGCGAGCTGACGTCCGTAGCCGAGGACGGCATACACGTACAGCAGGGCGCCGACCACGAGCGCAGCGGGCCCCCACCAGCCGAGGCCTGACCTGGACTCGGTGCGGCGCGTCGTGCCGAGCACGTCGGCTCGCCCCGATCGCGCACCGACCACCGCACCGACGAGGGCGACCAGAGCCACGGTGGCGACCACCCACCACGCGGGCGGGAAGCCCGAGGCGGGGAGGAACCCCGGCGCGGCCAGAGCGGCGCGCAGCACGAGGAAGACCGGGAGACCGATCACGGCACCGACGAGGCTGGGCAGGCCCACCTCGAGCGCCGCGAGCCTGCGCACGTCGGCCCGCGTGGCACCGGCCAGGCGCAGTGCGGCGTCACGACGCGTCCGCGCGGTGGTGCCCAGACGTACGGCCTGGTCGAGGAGCATGAGCGGCGGGAGCACGAGCACGAGCGCACCGAAGAGCACGCCGACACGAGTGTCGGGATCGGCCACGATCTCGTTCACGTCGGGCGCGACCATCGTGAAGCCTCCGTCGCCGAGGTCCTGGAACCCCCGGGGGACGCCGTCGAACCACAGCATCACGAGACATCCGACCGCGAGGAGCACTGCCGTGGCGACGGCCGTGGCAGCCACGACCGCACCCGCTCGTCGGGTGCCGCCGGCGCGTAGGAGCGCCGGGAACAACGTCCTCATCGCGATCCCTCGTCGCCGACCACGCGACCGTCACGCAGCACGACCTCGCGGTCGAGCGACGCCGCGACCCGGTTGTCGTGCGTGACCACCACCAGCGCGGCACCCGACGCCGACGCCGCGTCGCGCATGACCGCCAGCACCTCCTCGGCCGTGACGGTGTCGAGCGCGCCGGTCGGCTCGTCGGCGAGGACCAGGGCCGGCGACGTGACCAGCGCGCGGGCGATCGCGACACGCTGCTGCTCACCCCCGGAGAGCGCCCCCGGTCGCTCCCCGGCGAGGTCGGCGACGCCGAGCCGGTCGAGCCAGTGCACGGCGGCGGCCTCCGCCTCGGCCCGACCCGACGACTCCAGGAGCAGTGGGAACGCGACGTTCTGCACGGCGGTGAGCTCGGGCACCAGCTGCCCGAACTGCAGGACCAGGCCGATCTCGCGGCGGCGCAGCCGGGTGCGAGCCGCGTCGTCGAGGGTGGAGAGGTCGCGGCCGACCACCTCGACGTCGCCGGACTGGGGTCGGAGCACGCCGGCGAGGCACAGCAGCAGGGTCGACTTGCCCGATCCGGACGGGCCGGTGACGGCGACCCGCTCGCCCGGTGCGACCTCGAGGGCGGCGCCGGCGAGGGCCAGGCTTCGGCCGTACGACTGGTGGACGTCGCGCAGGCGGGCGACGGGTGCGGCAAGACGTTCGGCCGAGGTGGACGACGAGGCGGGCGAGTCGGTGGGCTGGGCGGTCATCGGGTCTCTCCTGCGGTCGAGGTGCGGGCGAAGCGGTCGGCGGCGGCGTGGAGCCACTGCAGGTCGGCGTCGAGGTGGGCGACGGCATGGTCGACCGACACCCGCGCAGCGACGTCGGTGGTCGCGTCCCGCTCACGCACGAGACGACGCATGGCCTCGAGGTGGGCGTCCCGCTGGCGGCGCAGGTACTCGACGGCGTCACCGCCGGCGTGCAGGGCGGTGATCGTCTTGCGGACGACGTCGTCGGCCGCGGTCGGCGCCGGGGGCTCGACCGCCTCGAGCCAGGCCCGCAGGCGCTCGCGTCCCGCGTCGGTGAGGGCGTAGGTGGTCCGTTCGGGTCCACCGGAGGCGTCGGGGGTCTCGACGACCTCGACGCCGCCGTCGTCGGCGAGCTTGCCGAGCGCGGCGTACACCTGCCCATAGGCGAGCGGCTTGGCCGCCGGGAAACGTGCGTCGTGCGCGCGCTTCACGTCGTAGCCGTGCGCGGGGCCGTCGGCGAGGATGCCGAGCAGCACGTGGGAGAGGGCCATGGTGTCACTATACACATCATGTATTCACGAAATGAATAGTGACCGCCGCCGCGCCGACACGACGGCGCCCTCCCCGCCGATCGTTCCGCGAGGAGGGCGCATCGGCCGTGACGAGATCAGTCGGTGCTGACGCGCACGGCGAGCTTGCCGTGCACGTGGCCCTCCTGGCTCCGGGCGAAGGCCGCGGGCAGCTCCTCGAGGGGGTAGGTGTCCTCCACCTCGATGCGCAGCGTGCCGTCGTCGACCAGACCGACGAGCCGGCCCAGGTCGTCGGCATCGGGGCGGACCCAGAGCCAGGCGCCGCCGGCACCGAGCACCGCGTCGTCGGCGATGGAGGCATGACGGCCGTCCTCCTCGAGCAGCGCCGTGGTCTGCTCGACGACGCCGCCCACGAGGTCGAGCACCACGGAGACGCCGTCGGGGGCGAGCCCGCGCACGGCCTCGACCAGGCCGTCGCCGTACTCGACCGGTTCCCCACCGAGCTCGCGGATGCGGTCGTGCTGGCTGCTGGACGCCGAGCCGATCACCCGTGCGCGGAAGGCCCGCGCGGCCAGCTGCACCGCGAACGAGCCGACGCCTCCGCCGGCGCCGTGCACGAGGACCGTGTCCTCCGGGCCGACCTCGAGCCGCTCGAGCGCCTGGAACGCGGTGAGGCCGGCGAGCGGGAGCGACGCGGCCTCCTCCCACGACACGTCGACGGGCTTGCGGGCGGCGGCGCGCACCGGGACGGTCGTGTACTCGGCGAAGGTGCCGCCGTGGACGTAGTCCTTGCGGTTGTAGGCCACGACCTCGTCGCCCACGGAGAACTCGGGCGTGTCGATGCCCACCTGGGCCACGACGCCGGCGACGTCCCAGCCCGGGACCACGGGGAACCGGGCGTCCATGAGCGCGTCCAGACCACCGCTCATGAGCTTCCAGTCAACGGGGTTCACGGAGGCGGCTCGCACCTCCACGAGCAGCTCGCCCGGTCCGACCTTGGGGGTCGGCTGGTCGGTGAGCTCGAGGACGTCGTTGTCTCCGTACTGGGCATAGGTCATGGCACGCATGTCATGGTCAACGGACCAGGGCGGCGGACCATTCCATCCAGGCTCCCCGCGGAGTCCTGCCGCCTACCCTCGTCCCATGAGCACCCCGGACTTCATCCTCGCCCTCCGCGAGAAGATCGGGACCGACCCGCTGTGGCTCCCCGGCGTCACGGCGGTGACCACGCGCGGCGACGAGGTCCTGCTCGTCCGCCGGGCCGACGACGGCTCGTGGACACCGGTCACCGGCATCATCGACCCCGGCGAGGAGCCTGCCGACGCCGCGGTGCGGGAGACCCTGGAGGAGGCCGGTGTCACGGCGGAGCCGGTGCGCGTCGCGCGCGTGGGGGTCACCGACGTCGTCGTCTACGCCAACGGCGACCGGACCCAGTACACGGACATCACCTTCGGCCTGCGGTGGGTGTCGGGCGAGCCGCACCCCGCCGACGGCGAGAACACCGAGGCGCGCTGGTTCGCCCTCGACGACCTGCCGGACATGACCGCCGACATGCGCGGTCGGGTGGCCGCCGCCCTCGAGGACGGTCCCACGAGCTTCGGCTGGTCCGGCGCCTGAGCGTCAGGACTCGGCGGCCAGGGCGGTCGCGAAGCCGAGCATGACCACACCCGTGCCGCCGTCGATGCCGCGCCGGAACCCCGGGCGAGCGATCCGTGACGCGGCGGCGGACGCCCCGTGCACGACCACGAGCAGCACCACGGCGCCGACCGCCACCAGCGTCAGGGCGTAGGCCGCGAGCACGGCCACGCCCTGGTCGCGGCCCACGAACTGCGGCAGCACCGCGAGGTTGAAGGCGAGCACCTTGGGGTTCGTGATGTTGCAGACGAAGCCCTGGCGCACGGCGGTGCGACGTCGCACCTGGGCGCGGCCCGATCCGACGGCCCAGGCGCTCCCGTCGCGGCGCAGGGCTGAGCGCAGGGCCGTGACCCCGAGCCACGTGAGGTAGACGACCCCGGCCCACCGGATCGTGAGGAACACCGGCTCGGAGGCGGCGAGCACCGCACCCAGACCCATCGCGGCGAGGAGTCCCTGGACCGCACCGGCGGCCGTGATGCCGACGGCCGTGTACAGCCCGCGCCGACGCCCGCCCACGACGCTGGCGCGCAGGGTCAGGAAGGTGTCGGGTCCCGGCGCGACGGCGAGCAGCGCCGCGAACGCCAGGAAGGAAAGGTACGTGGCCACGGGACGAGCGTAGGGCCCCGCGACCGTGGTCGTGACCGCTTCCGACGGGGCCGAGGCCGGCGTCGGCGCGACTCGGCTCACACGGCAGGGGTGCCGGGCCCTGGGCGGCGTGGGCGCAGGCCCCCGGAACGGTCGAGGCGGGCCGTTCGTCCCACCTCTCGTACCGTCCACACGACCTCGGGGGTCCCATGTCCACGCAGTCCACGCAGTCCACGTCGACCCGGGCCACGTCCGGCATCGCTCGCACGCTCGACCACCACCGGCCCGCCGTCGCCCGCGACGCCGGCCTGCTCCTCGGACGGGTGGTCGTCGGCGTCGTCTTCGTCGTGCACGGCTGGCAGAAGTGGCCGGCCGGGATCGGTGGCACGCAGGACGGGTTCGCTCAGATGGGCGTGCCGCTGGCCGACGTCACCGCCGTGCTCCTGGCCACGCTCGAGGTGGCGGGCGGCGCCCTGCTCGTCGCCGGCGCACTGACCACGGTCGTGGCACCGCTGCTCGGCGTGGCCATGCTGGGCGCGGCCTGGTTCGCCCACCGCGAGGCGTTCCTCGTGGCCGACGGTGGCGCCGAGTTCGTGATCGTGCTGGCGGCCGCGGCCTTCCTGCTGGCGCTCGTCGGGCCCGGACGCTGGAGCGTCGACGCCCTGCTCGCGCGGCCCCGCCCCGCCTGACTCCCGCCCCGCCTGAAACCCGCGGCGGCCTACGGTGACCCCATGGGCTGGTGGGACCGGCACGTCGTGCCACGGATCGTCGACCGCGCCTGCAGTGACGTGCAGCTCGACGACGCCCGCGAGCGGGCCACCCGCGGCCTGCGCGGCCGTGTGCTCGAGATCGGCTTCGGCTCGGGCACGAGCTGTGGGTTCCTGCCCCCGGCGGTGGACGAGCTGCTGGCCGTCGAGCCGTCCGACGTGGCGTGGGAGCGGTCCGCCGGACGGCGTGCCGACTGCACGGCGGCGGTCCGTCGTGTGGGGCTCGATGGGTCCCGCGTCGACGTCGGGACCGGGTCGGTCGACGCGGTGCTGGTCGCGTTCACGCTCTGCACCGTCGACGACCCGGCCGCCGTGCTGGCCGAGGCGCGTCGCGTGCTGCGCCCGGACGGCAGCCTGCACCTGGTCGAGCACGGACTCGCTCCCGACGTCGGCGTCGTGCGCTGGCAGCGTCGGCTCGACGGCCTGCAGCAGCGGCTGTTCGGAGGCTGCCACCTCACGCGCGACCC
The DNA here is from genome assembly GCF_024655735.1 of Aeromicrobium sp. 50.2.37. NCBI lineage: Bacteria > Bacillati > Actinomycetota > Actinomycetes > Propionibacteriales > Nocardioidaceae > Aeromicrobium > Aeromicrobium sp. 50.2.37. The sequence goes on along the minus strand of NZ_JANLGG010000007.1, from coordinate 98,637 downwards.
CGTCGAGGCCCTCGCGCAGGCCGGGTTCGCGACGGGCCGGCTCGACCAGGGCTACCTCCCGGTCCCGTCGGTGGGACGCCCGTGGGCTTTCGTCACGACCGGCGTGGCCACGGCGACTACGGTGGGAGACGTCGACGACGAGGAGATGACATGAGCACGATCGTGGCGGGATACGTCCCGACCCCCGAGGGCGAGGCCGCGCTGGCGTGGGCCCTGGCCCAGGCCAAGAGGGACGGCTCGCGGGTGGTCGTGGTGGCCACGCCCGGCGCCGACACCGATGAGGCGATCTCCGAGGAGCAGCAGATCGACGCGCTCGAGTCGCGCCTGGCCGAGGAGGGCGTGACCGGTGAGGTCGTGCACTTCCGCGGCGCCGGCGGGGCCGCCGACTCGATCCTCGACCACGCGAAGGCCGACGACGTCTCCCTCGTGGTCATCGGGCAGCGTCGCCGCTCGCCCGTGGGCAAGCTGGTGCTCGGCAGCACGTCCCAGCGCATCCTGCTGGAGGCCGACGCGCCGGTCGTGGCGGTCAAGGTCCCGCACTGAGGCGAGGCCGTCATGGGTGACGGGCCGGTGGAGGACGACCACTTCTTCGTGGTGAAGGGCCGGCGGTGGCGTCGTACCGACCCCTGCCTGCCCGACGACGTGGTCGAGGCGCTCACGTCGCACCTCGGCCGCGGCCGTTCCGGCGTCCGCGTGGCGAAGAAGGCCGGTGACGACCAGGCCGTGGCCGCCGCGCGTCGCCGGGTCGACCTCGCCAAGCACGGACTCGGCGAACGCGGACCGCGCTGGTGGGAGGACGACCCCGACGCCCGACGCGCCCGGGCCCGCGAGGCGCTGGAGCAGCTGGACGCACTCGACGACTGACGAGGGTGCCGTCCCAAACACGGCAGCCGTCGCCGGCGTGGTGGGCCGCGCGGTGGACGTGCCCCGGCAACGAACCAGCCCACGGAACAAACGGGCCACAGGAACGAACGAGCCCCGACAGCAGTGCTGTCGAGTCTCGATCCCGTCGTGTGCGCGAAGGGGGGATTCACACACGCAGATTTGGGAGATCTCCCACTTCAGGTGCGCTACTCCGTTTCCGCGATCGGCGCGATTGCAGTGTCGGACCGCCTATCCCACCCAGCGCCAGCGGAGAAGTCCCGACGATCGTCGACCGACATCAGGCCGGAAGCACGAGAGTCCTTCTCGCTGAAGAGTGCATCCCTTCGCGTCATTGGCTCGGGGTCGGGCAGAACTGGTCCAACGACTCAGGCTCGGGATCCGGATCCAAGTTCCAGCAGCGGCACAGCGGGATTGCGATGCCAAACTCCAAGACGAGCGACACACCCAACATCGCGCCCACAACGACGGCGACGTCCCCAAGCGCCGGCCCGTAGATCACCGCAAAGAACACGATCACCAGGATCGAGTGGATGAAGCGGGCGAAGACGCCCACGACTACCACGACCACGACGCTCACCAGGAACAGCAGAATGGTGAGCGGATCCCACCAACCACTTTCACTGTCGACGTCCTTATCCGCTTCGTCGGACTTCGGCCACGGGCTGATGTCCGCCGGGAACCGCTTTCGATGCCAGATGAGGAATGTCGCTGATGCGGCGACGGTGACACCGGAGGCCAGCAAGCTCGTGGAGAGCGACCAATCGCCAAGACTCTCGCCGGAGAAGAACACAGCAGATGCGAGTGGGACGGCGAGGCTCAGGATCTCGAGCAGGACTCTCCGGCGCGTTTGACGACTCGCGAGACTCGTCACAGGGGTCCTTCCCAACGAAGGTCTACCGCTGCGTCGCATAGCGGTGATCATCGCCGACGCCGCGGTCACTCTCTCGGGTCGAGCCGTCGCACTACTGACAGGCCCCGTCGGAGGCTCCGCGACATCCTGGGCCCGGCTACCGGGCGAAGGCGTATAGCGCGGCGCTAGATCGACGACCACGAACGCCAGTAGTCCCGCCTGCCACACCACATAGGTCGACGCCCTGCGCCACACCGAGCTCCTGAGAAATTCCTCGCCATCGGCGCCGTCGCAGCCCTACCCGCACTCGTGTTCGGACGAGGCACCGCGACAGCCCTCGCCGGACTCTCCCTCGGCGCGAGCGCGTGGACCGTTGCCGACGATGCAGACGAGACGGCCGACTTCATCCGCGACCCCGTCGGCACCATCCAGCGCTACTGGGCCAACGCGGCGCCCGGATCACTCCTGCTCGACGCCGGCACCCTCGCACTCTCTGCCTGGCTGCCCGGGAAGGCCATTCAGCACCTGACCCCCAGCAGCGCGCCTGGCGTCGAGCGCAGCCCCTCGACGAGAGAGGTCAAGCACCCGCGGCCACGCCGACGGGCTCCCACGCATCAACGGTCGCCGACCCATGAACTATCGATGGGCAGACAAGACCTACGGCGGCCCCGAGTGGAGAAGCAACGGTGCGCGTAGATGGTTCGACGATCTCCAGGCCAAGTACCCCGACGGAGTCCCCTTCACCGCCGACGGTTTCCCCGACTTCAGCCGCTACTCGCGCGGCGACATCACTTCCAGCAGACTCACTGGCGACTACACCGTTGATGCCAAGATCGCCAACGCCGCCTACCGCAGCGAAGCGTTCCCGAACGGCCTACCCGAGGTCCCCCGGGGTTGGGTTTGGCATCACGTCGAAGATGCTCGGACGATGCAGCTCGTGCCCGAGGACATCCACTACGCGGTCCGCCACACTGGTGGCGTCGCCGCGATGAAGCTACCGAAGTAAAGGACCGCAGATGCCCTTCTCGTTCTCCAGCACCGGGCCGACGCTCGACGCCGCGCGGCTCGACGAAATCGCCGGCCGAGGACTGCCGACCGAGTATCGGACCTTCATGCTCGAGTACAACGGTGGCGCACTGAGTGAGTCCGCCCACCTGCCTGACGACTCCTCTGGTGCCAGCGTCCGCGCGTTCCTCACCGTCGACGACCCCCAGGGGTCGGCCGGCTACGACCTCGCCCACTTCCTAGAAACCTACGCCGGCCGCTACCCCCACGGGTTCTTGTCCATCGCCGTCGACAGCTCGAGCAACCTCATCCTGCTCGACACCGGATACGAGCAGGCCGGCTCGGTCTGGTTCTGGGACCACGAGGCGGAGGCCGACGAGGACGAGCCACCTCGGACCGACAACATCGCCAGGATCGCCGGATCCTTCGCTCAGTTCGTCGCCACCCTGACCACGGACCTCACGGACGAGCAGGAGGAGTACATCCGGCAAGCGGCAGCCGAAGCGACGTTCACGCCCGGCACCTACAAGCAGGACGAGCCCTTCACCTTCGACTGACAACGTGCAGCGTTCACCAGACTCATGCGGAGGGGAGTGGCGTGACCGAGGTCCGGACGACCGGACGACCGGCCCACGAGAGCGACGTCGCCCCTCGAGTCGACATTCGATGTCCCGCCCTCGCGGTCGTACCGGAACCTCGCGATCAACGCCGACGACCCGCCCTCACCTATTGCGGCGCAGTCGCCCGGCAAGAACTCCGAGGAGACCGTCCTGCCGGTCTACGAGAAGGACGGACAGACCCAGATCGGCGAGTTCGTCGCCGGCACCGCCAGCTGGGAGTGAACAGACGATCCTCACGACCCCGAAGGTGGTGGAGATCTCCCACTTTCACGTGCGCGAGGGGGACTCCGTCGGTCGCTGAGCGACCTTCTCCTCACATCCCCGCACCCTCGAGGCACACGCCAGCACCGGTCCACTGCAACGAACGAGGCCCCGACAGCAGTGCTGTCGGGGCCCGATCGATCGGTGTGCGCGAGGGGGGATTTGAACCCCCACGCCCTTGCGGACACTGGCACCTGAAGCCAGCGCGTCTGCCGTTCCGCCACTCGCGCATGGTTCCCGGAGGAACCGATCGCCGAGTCTAACAGGATGCGTGCCGTCGGATCTCCCGCGGGGCGCGGGGCGGCCGCCCACCGTCGCCGTCATCGGTGGATCCTCAACCGCAGACGCGCCGCTGGGGTTGAACATCCACCGATGGGGGCCGTCCGGAGGGCCTGATGTTGCGAATCCACCGATGAGGGGGTGGAACGCGTTCGCGTGCGAGTTCGCGTGCTGCGGCCCTGCCGATACGATCGTCGGGACCACCGACGACACCCGCGACCCGACCCGGCAGGAGCGACACCTGATGGCAGGAGTGCTGAGCCGCTTCGAGCAGCGACTCGAGGGCGCCGTCACCGGTGCGTTCGCCCGCGCCTTCCGCAGCGCGGTGCAGCCCGTGGAGATCGCCGCCGCCATCCAGCGCGAGGTCGACAACTCCGCCCACGTGCTGTCGCGCCAGCGGATGCTGGTCCCCAACGACTTCACCGTCGAGCTGTCCGCCGTCGACCACGAGCGACTCTCGCCCTTCGGCGACACGCTCACCACCGAGCTGTCCACGCTCGTGCAGGAGCACGTGACCGAGCAGCGGTACACGCTGGCGGGCCCACTCAGCATCCAGCTGGTGATGGCGACCGAGCTGGGCACCGGCCGGTTCCGCGTCCGCAGCCGCACGAACGCGTCGGTCCGCCCCGTCGAGGGCCAGCGGATGACCGAGACCGCCGTCCGCAGCTCGCAGGTGGTGCTCGAGGTCAACGGCCTCAAGCACCCGCTCACCCCGCCCGGTGTGGTCGTCGGGCGCGGCAGCGAGGCCGACCTGCGCATCGACGACCCGGGCATCTCGCGCCGGCACGCCGACATCAAGGTCCACGAGTCCGGCGGCAACACGAGCGTCACGGTCACCGACCTGCAGTCCACCAACGGTGTCATCCTCAACGGGCAGCGCGTGCAGACCGCGTCGGTCCGCGACGGGTCCGAGATCCGCCTGGGCAACACCACCCTCACCATCCGCATCACGACGAGCGAGGCCTGATGTCGGATCTGACCCTCACCCTGATCAAGATCGGCTTCCTCGCCGTCCTGTGGCTGTTCGTGCTGTCGGCCGTCTCCGTCATCCGCTCCGACATCTTCGGCGCGAAGGCCCCCGCCGCCAAGGCCAAGCGCCAGCCCAAGGCCGCGGCGGCGCCCAAGCCGGCCAAGGGCGGCAAGAAGCAGCGCACCCCGCGCGGCTCGCCCACCAAGCTGCAGGTCGTCTCGGGTCCCAACTCCGGCCAGAGCGTCCCCCTCGGCGAGGGCCCGGTGCTGCTCGGCCGCGGCACCGACGCCGCCATCCGCCTCGACGACGACTACGTGTCCACGCGCCACGCACGCTTCGCCACCAACGGCGAGCAGTGGTTCGTCGAGGACCTCGGCTCCACCAACGGCACCTACCTGGGCAGCCAGCGCATCACCTCACCCACGCCCGTCGGCCTCGGACTGCAGGTCCGCCTGGGCAAGACGATCGTCGAGCTGCGGAAGTAGGGCGATGACCTCCCTGACCCTGCGCTACGTCGCGCTGACCGACGTCGGCCTGCGCCGATCGATGAACCAGGACTCCGGCTACGCGAGCGGCCGGCTCATCGCCGTCGCCGACGGCATGGGTGGCGCCGCGGCCGGCGACCTCGCCTCCGCCGAGGCCATGAACGTCATCCGCCAGCTCGACCGCGAGCTGCCCGACATCGACCCGCTCGAGGCCCTCGAGAAGGCCGTCGCCCACGCCAACCACCGGCTCGGCGAGCTGGTGCGCGACGACCCCTCGGTCGAGGGCATGGGCACCACGCTCGAGGCGATGCTGTGGGACGGCGAACGCTTCGCCACCGCCCACATTGGCGACTCCCGCGCCTACCTGCTGCGCGACGGCGAGCTCACCCAGATCAGCACCGACCACACCTTCGTGCAGAGCCTCGTGGAGGAGGGCAAGCTGACGCCCGAGGAGGCGCGCGTGCACCCGCACCGCTCCCTCCTGCTGCGCGTCATGCTCGGCCGCGACGACAACGAGGCCGACTTCGACTGGTTCGAGGGCCAGGCGGGTGACCGCTTCCTGCTGTGCAGCGACGGCCTGTCCGACATGGTCGACGACGCCACGATCGAGCGCCTCCTGTCCTCGGAGACCATCGACGCCGCCGCCTCCGAGCTGGTCCGCACGGCCCTCGAGAACGGCGGGTACGACAACGTCACGGTCGTCATCGGCGAGCTCGTGGAGGCCGGCGGCGAGCCCGACGAGAACCTGTCGTCGTCCGACGGCCAGCCGCAGCTCGTCGGCGCGGCGTCCGGCGGACCGCGTCCGCGGACCGGGCAGGCCTCCGGCGGCACCGGCAAGTCGCGTACCCGCGGCGAGGCCAAGCGCGAGCGCGAGCCGGACCCCGAGGAGTTGCGCTACGCGCCGGTCCCGCCCAGCAGGTGGCGCTGGGTGCGTCGGCTCGTGGCGCTCGCCGTGGTCGTCGGCGCGATCGCCGCAGGACTCTTCTACGCCTACCAGTGGACGCAGGACCAGTACTACGTGGCCGCCTCCGACGGCAAGGTCACGATCTACCGCGGCGTCCAGGCCGACATCCCGCTCGTCACGCTGCAGCACGTGGACGAGGTGACCGACATCGAGCTCGACACCCTGCCGGCGTTCCGCGCCGAGCAGGTGGAGGGCGGGCTCGAGGCCGACAGCCGCGCCAACGCCGAGCAGATCGTCGAGAACCTGCGCGACCTCGCCGTCGTGCCCGAGCCCACGCCGTCGCCGTCCCCCACGCCCAGCGCGAGCGCCTCGGCCGACGACGAGCAGGGGGCCTAGGTCATGTCCACCCCCACCCTCGTCCCGCGCAAGCGCCGCGGGGCCGAGCTGACGCTCACGCTGCTCGCCATCTGCATCGGGGTGGCCGCGTACTGCGCGGTCGGCCTCGGCTCGGAGGGACGCATCCCGGCGGGCGCCCTCAAGCTCGCCGGCTGCCTCGTGGTCGCCGCCATCGCGACCCACCTGTTCGTCCGCAAGGTCGCGCCCTACGCCGACCCCGTGCTCCTGCCGCTGGTCATCTGCCTCAACGGGCTCGGCCTCGCGATGATCTACCGCATCGACCTCGGCTGCGAGGACCTGTGCCTCGGCGGCGACTACGCGCCGCTCGCGAACTCCCAGCTCATCTGGTCGGCCCTCGGCATCGTCGCGTTCGCCGTGGTGCTCCTCGTGGTGCGCGACCACCGACGACTGCAGGCCTACACCTACACCTTCGGCTTCGTCGCCCTGGCGCTGCTGGTCCTGCCCCTGCTGCCGGTGATCGGGCAGAACATCCGCGGCGCCCGCATCTGGATCAACCTCGGGCCGTTCAGCTTCCAGCCCGGCGAGGCCGCCAAGATCTGCCTGGCCATCTTCTTCGCCGGCTACCTGGTCGTGAAGCGCGACGCGCTCGCCCTCGCAGGTCGCCGCTTCGCCGGCATCGACCTGCCCCGCGGCCGCGACCTCGGACCCATCGGCGTCGGCTGGCTCATCAGCATCGGCATCCTCGTCTTCCAGCGGGACCTCGGCTCCTCGCTGCTGTTCTTCGGCCTCTTCGTGGTCATGCTCTACATCGCCACCGAGCGCCCCGGCTGGCTCGTGGTCGGCGGCGGGCTGTTCGTGGTCGGGGCCTACTTCGGCTACCTGGCGTTCGGCCACGTCCGCGTGCGCTTCGACGCCTGGCTCGACCCGTTCGCCGACCCCGACCGCAACGGCCAGATCATCAACGGCCTGTTCGGCATGGCCTACGGCGGCATCCTCGGCACCGGCTGGGGCCAGGGAAGTCCCCAGCTCACGCCGTTCTCGTTCTCGGACTTCATCGCAGCCGCCATGGGCGAAGAGCTCGGCCTCACGGGTCTCATGGCGATCCTGGTGATCTACGGACTCGTGGTCGAGCGCGGCATGCGCATCGCCCTCACCTGCCGCGACGCGTTCGGCAAGCTCCTCGCGGCCGGCCTCGCCGTCTCGATGGCCCTGCAGATCTTCGTCGTCATCGGCGGCGTCACGCGGCTCATCCCGCTCACCGGCCTCACGACGCCGTTCATGGCCCAAGGCGGCTCGTCGGTGGTCATGAACTGGGCCATCATCGCGCTGCTCCTGCGCATCAGCGACCAGACCCGACGCCCCGCGCCCGAGGTGTCGCAGTTCGACCACGACGAGGAGACCCAGGTGGTGAAGCTGTCGTGAACAAGCCCATCCGCAACCTCGCCGTCGCGTGCCTCGTGCTGTTCGCGGCGCTGCTCATCAACGTCAACGTGGTCCAGTTCGTGCAGGCCACCGACCTCAACGACCGCCAGGGCAACAAGCGCGTCATCGACGCCGACTTCTCGCGCGACCGCGGGGCCATCCTCGTCGGCGACGAGGCGGTCGCCGAGAGCGAGCCGAGCGACGACCAGTACAAGTACCAGCGCACCTACCCGCAGGCCGAGCTGTACGCGCCGCTCACCGGCTACTTCTCCTACCTGTACGGCAGCGAGAACCTCGAGCGGTCGCAGAACCGTGTGCTCTCGGGCAACGACAACCGGCTGTTCGTCAGCCGCGTCATCGACCTGTTCGCCAACAAGAAGCCCCAGGGCGGCAGCGTCGAGCTGACCATCGACCCCCAGGCGCAGAAGGTGGCCGCCAGCGGGCTCGAGGCGCTCGGCAAGGACACCAAGGGCGCCGTCGCCGCCCTCGACCCGAAGACCGGCGCGGTGCTCGCCATGGTCAGCCAGCCGTCCTACGACCCCAACGCCCTGGCCAGCCACGACTTCGGCGAGGTCGCCGACGCCATGGAGTCGCTGCAGGGCGACGAGGACGACCCTCTCACCAACCGGGCCACCGAGCAGATCCTGCCCCCCGGCTCCACGTTCAAGCTGGTCACCGCTGCGGCGGCGCTCGACGAGCTGGGCCTGGAGCCCGACGACGACGTCAAGGGCGGTGCGCGTCTGTCGTTCCCCGGCATCGAGTACACGCTGCCCAACGAGAACGGCGGCAACTGCGGCGGCGACGAGATCACCTTCGAGCGCGCACTGCAGGTCTCCTGCAACGTCTCCTTCGGCGACCTCGCCGGCAAGATCGGGCAGGACAAGCTCGCCGAGCAGGCGCGCAAGTTCGGCTTCGGCACCGACCCGATCGAGGGCCTGCGCAACAACGCCAGCCGCTTCACGGTCGAGGGCACCGACCTCGAGGCCCCCCAGCTCGCCCAGAGCGGCATCGGCCAGTTCGAGGTCGCGGCCACCCCGCTGCAGATGGCCATGGTCGGCGCCGGCATCGCCAACGACGGTGTCGTCATGAAGCCGCAGGTCGTCAAGACCGTGCGCTCGCCCAGCCTCCGGGTCATCGAGTCCCTCGAGCCCGAGGAGCTCAGCGAGGCCATGACCTCCGACAACGCCGCCAAGCTGCGCGACATGATGGTCGCCACGGTCGAGTCCGGGACGGCCACCTCGGCCCAGATCCCCGGCGTCGACGTCGGCGCCAAGACCGGGACGGCGCAGTCCACCGCGGACCGTCCCCCCTACGCCTGGTTCGTGGCCCTCGCCCCGGCCGACGACCCCCAGGTCGCCGTCGCCGTGGTCGTGGAGTCCTCGGACACCGCCCGCAACGAGATCGCCGGCGGACGTCTCGCCGGCCCCATCGCACGCTCCGTCATCGAGGCGGTGCTCGGTGAGTGACTTCGACCCCTCAGGGAGAGTGACACCATGACCGGTTCCCCCGACGAGCCCATCCTGCTCGGCGAGCGCTACGAGCTCGGCGGACTGCTGGGGCGCGGCGGCATGGCCGACGTCCGCGTGGCCCGCGACCTGCGTCTCGGCCGCACCGTGGCGATCAAGCAGCTGCGGGCCGACCTGTCCTCCGACGACACCTTCCAGGCCCGCTTCCGGCGCGAGGCCCAGTCCGCGGCCGCCCTGAACCACCCGGCTGTCGTCGCCGTCTACGACACCGGCGACTCCACCGACAAGCACGGCAACCACATCCCGTACATCGTCATGGAGTACGTGGAGGGCCAGACGCTGCGCGAGATCCTGCGCGACGACCGCAAGATCCTGCCCGAGCGCGCGCTGTCGATCACCGCCGACGTGCTCAGCGCGCTCGACTACTCGCACCGGTCCGGCATCATCCACCGGGACATCAAGCCGGCCAACGTCATGCTGACGCCGTCGGGCCAGGTCAAGGTCATGGACTTCGGCATCGCCCGCGCGATCGCCGACTCCTCCAGCGCCATGACGCAGACCGCGGCCGTCATCGGCACCGCCCAGTACCTCTCCCCCGAGCAGGCGCGTGGCGAGACCGTCGACGCCCGTTCCGACATCTACTCCACCGGCTGCCTGCTCTACGAGCTGCTGACCGGGCGCCCGCCGTTCGTCGGCGACAGCCCTGTCTCCGTGGCCTACCAGCACGTCCGCGAGGAGGCCCGGCCCCCGTCGCAGCTGAACCCCGACGTGTCGCAGCCGGTCGACCACATCGTCGCCAAGGCCCTGGCCAAGCGCACCGACGACCGCTACCAGTCGGCCGCTGACATGCGCAAGGACCTCGAGCGCGCCATCGCCGGCCAGCACGTCGACGCTCCCACGCAGGCCACCTCGGCCATCCCGGCCGCCACCGCCGTGGCCCCCGCCGTCGCCGCCGCTGCCGCCACGGGCACCCAGCCCGCCGTGGCCGACGACGAGGAGGAGAAGAAGAACAAGGCCCTGTGGTGGGCACTCGGCATCCTCGCCGCCCTGATCATCGCCGGCCTGGCGTACTTCCTGCTCGCCGGCAACGACCCCGAGGCCCCGGCCCAGGTACGCGTGCCCGACGTGGTCGGCCAGGACGCCGTGGCCGCCCAGCGCACCCTCGAGGGCGAGGGATTCACCGTCACGACCGAGGAACGTCCCGACGCCGACGTCGAGAGCGGCAACGTCGTCTCCCAGACTCCCGAGGGCGACTCCATGGCTCCCGACGGCTCGGAGATCGAGCTGGTCGTGTCGTCCGGGCCCGAGCAGGTGCAGGTCCCCAACGTCGTCGGACTGAACTACGACGAGGCCAAGGACGCCCTGGAGGGAGAGGGCTTGAAGGTCAAGAAGGAGGAACGCGCCTCCGACGAGGCCAAGGACACCGTCATCAACACCAACCCTCCGGCCGGACAGAGCGTCGACGTCGGCGCCACCGTCACCGTGATCGTGTCCGAGGGCGAGGTCACCGTGCCCAACGTCGTCGGCATGTCGCGCGACGAGGCGCAGAAGGCGCTCGAGGACCTCGACCTCGACGTCTCCGTTACCGAGGACCCGACGTCGAGCGCCCCCGAGGACCAGGTCACCGGGCAGTCGACACCGGCCGGGCAGACCGTGCCGCCGGGCTCGTCGATCGAGATCACCGTCTCGAGCAACCCCGGCGACGACGGGGGCCCGGGCAACGGTGACGCCGACGCGAACGGCGAGGCCGACGCCGATGCCGGCGCCGACGGTGTGGCCGACGGTCTGGGTCAGTAGCCGGGTTCAGGACACGGCGCGCGCGTACTGCAGCGCGGTCGTGCCGGTGTAGGGGCCGATCACGAGGTCGTCGCTCGACTCGACCTCCATGCCCAGTCGATACTTGGTCACGTAGCGCTCGTAGTTGACGACCTCGGGCGACGTGCCGAGCGAGTACGTCATGCCCGGACGGTCACCGATCGCCTCGATGACGTAGGGCGGCGAGTAGGGCCGGCCGTCGATGATGACCGTGCTGCCGACGCACACGATCGCCGTGGTGGAGACCACCCGCTGACCCTGCAGGCTCACCGCCTCGGCCCCGCCGGCCCACAGCGCGTTCACGAACGCCTGGAGGTCCTGCTGGTGGACCACGAGGTAGTTGGGGTCCACCCCGGAGGTGGCCTCGCTGCGCGGGGCGTCGTCGAGCGTCACCCGGATGCCCGGCCCGCGGGCCGTGCTGAGTCCTGCGACGTCGCGCAGCGCCCGCAGCTGTCGGGTGACCGCGTCGATGCCGCTGCTGCGGTCGGCGGCGTCGAGGACGTCGTCGATCTCGCGCTGCAGGTCGTCGGCCTGCTGCTGGCGCTGCTCCACCCGGAGCGTGCGGTCGGAGACGAGCGAGGCGATGTCGCCACCCGCCGGGCGCAGGTCCTCGCCGTCGGAGGTCGCATGGGCGGCAGCAGCGGTCAGGCCGGCCACCGAGCAGACCAGCAGCACCGCCACCGACCAGCCCCGGCGGGACCGGACCTGCGACCGCGCACGCGACCCTGACATGCGTGTCCCTCTCCCCAGTCCGACGATGTCCACGTCGGCGACTACGCTAGCCCAGAATGTCCCGTAGGCAGCCGAAAGAGATCCCCGTGGCCAAGAACAGCAACCCGAGCAAGGTCCGCACCCCCCGAGGTGGCTGGCTGCACCCGCTCGCCCTGCTGCTGCTGGTGGCGGCGATCGCGTGGGCGGTCGGCGCCTTCTTCACGGTCTCGGACCGTTCCTTCCCCAACGTCGGCGCCATCCCCGGCCTCTTCCGCCTCGGCGGCTGGAACTTCGCCATCGCCGCCGTCCTCGCGTTCGCCGCGTCGTCGGTGGCCGACCGCACCCGTCCGGAGCCCGAGCCGGGCGCTCCCACCGGCAACCGGTACGCCGCGCCGCTGATGATCGCCTCGGCCGTGGTCGGCCTGCTCTGGATCGTGGTCTTCTACGTCATCTCCGGCACCGACATCCAGATCCCGGTCTACTCCGACCTCGGTGACTGGAACATCGTCATCGGCATGGGCTTCATCGTCGCGGCGTTCGGCTTCGCGATGAAGTGGGAGTGACCCGCCCGATCTCAGCTCGACAGGCTCGGCACGCGGCTAGCGGAAGGTCACCTGGTCCGCGGGCACGTGCCCGTGCTCGTTGTAGGTGAGCAGCCGGGTGCCGCCGCGCCCGACGATCAGCGTCGTGACCGAGGCGTTCACCACCACCCGGTTGAGGGTGACGAACAGCGACGAGTCCCCGGCCAGCAGGTGCGAGGCGACGAGCGCGATCGGTCCTCCGGACGTGAACACCGCCACCCGTCGGCCCGTCCCGGCCTCGGCCACGGCGGCGTCGAGGGCACGCAGCACGCGCTCGGAGAACTCGGCGAACGTCTCCACCGACGACGGCGCCCCGCTCACCCACGCGCCCAGGGCGTCGTCGAGCCGCTGCTGGAAGGCACGCAGGTCCGTCGTCGGGGTCACGTCCATGCCGGCGAGCGCCAGGTGGTCGTACTCGTTCCAGCCGGCGTCGACGTCGTACAGGTCGCCGTCGATCGCGTCGAGCGCGGCCACCGCGGTCTGGGCGTGGCGCTTCATGGAGCCCGCGACCGACCAGTCAGGGCGGAAGCCCGACGCCTCCCACGCCATGCCGAGCCAGGAGCCCTGCCGGGTGCCGCGCTCGGACAGCTGGTCGTAGTCGTCGCTTCCGAAGGAGGCTTGGCCGTGCCGGATCAGATGGAGGGCGCCCACCTCGGAAGGCTAGCGGGTCGGCGGGCCGGGAGCCGCCCGGGTGGCTTGCGCTGCGAAGTCGGCGCGCTGCGTCGAAGATGGAGGGATCATGAACGTCTGGACGACACGCCGGTGACCGCGTTGGAGGCAGCACACGTCGAGTCAGGGCAGGACCTGGTGGTCCTGCTCGACGACGACGGCACCCCGGTCGGCACGGCACCCCGGCTCTCGGTCCACGGGACCGAGACCCCGCTGCACCAAGCCTTCTCGCTGCACCTGTTCGACGACCAGGGCCGGGTGCTACTGACCCGACGCGCCCTGAGCAAGCTCACCTGGCCGGGCGTCTGGACCAACTCGTGCTGCGGGCACCCCCGACCGGGCGAGGCCCTGGAGGACGCCGTGCGCCGACGTCTGCGCGAGGAGCTGGGGGTCGAGGTGGACGACCTGCAGGTCGTGCTCCCCGACTTCCGGTACCGAGCCGTCGACGCCAGCGGCGTGGTCGAGAACGAGATCTGCCCCGTCCTCGTGGGCCGAGTACGAGGCAGCCTCGCCCCCGACCCGGCGGAGGTGGGCGAGCACCTCTGGGTCGCCTGGTCCGACCTCGTGGCCGCCGCGACCGCCACACCAGGCGTCTACAGCCCGTGGTCGGTGCTGCAGGTGCCGCAGCTCGACGCGCGCCGCGCCCACCTCCCCCTGCGTGACAGCGCCACCTCGGTCGGACCCACGACGGGCACCGACGCCGACACCGTCACGGCCGTCGCCGATCTGCTCGCCGCCGAGCTGACGTGGGTGGAGTCGGTGTGGGACGCGCTGGTCCCTCCGGGTGGCGCGGGCCCGCTCGCGGGAGGTCCCGGCGATCTCCCCGGCTGGCTGCGCTCCCTGGTGCTCGGCGGGGGCAAGCGCCTGCGCCCGCGGATGTGCCACTGGGGCTTCGTGGCGGCGGGGGGCGAGGTGGGCACACCCGCTCATGACGACGTGGTGCGCGCCGCGGCCGCCCTCGAGACGCTGCACCTGTTCGCCCTCGTGCACGACGACGTCATGGACCAGTCCGTCGAGCGCCGGGGTGCGGCCGCCGCCCACGTGGTCGCGGCGCACCGCCACCGCGAGGTCGGCGGCCACGGCGACCCCGACCGCTTCGGCCAGAACATCGCGATCCTGCTGGGCGACCTCGCGCACAGCGAGGCCGACCGGCTCGTCCACACGCTGCCCCTGGCGCTGCGCGACTACTGGTACGAGCTCAACCTCGAGCTGATCGTCGGCCAGCGGGCGGACCTGACCGGGGCCGCGGGGCGTCGCACCGACCTGGCCCACGCCGAGGCCGTGGCCGCGCTCAAGTCCGGCGCCTACACGATCGGCCGCCCGCTCCAGCTGGGCGCTCTCGCGGCCGGCGCCACGGCGTCGCAGCGCGACGCGCTCGAACGGTTCGGCGCGCACCTCGGGCGCGCGTTCGCCTGGCGTGACGACGTGCTCGGCGTGTGGGGCGACCCCGCCGTCACGGGCAAGCCGTCGGGCGACGACCTGCGCGAGGGCAAGACCACGCTCATCTGGGTGCTCGGCGCCGAGCGACTGACGGGTGGGGCCGCCGCTGCCATGGCGCGCGTCGGCACCCCCGACGCCCGCGACGGCGACGTCGCGCTGCTGCAGCGGGCCCTCGCCGACGCGGGCGTGCAGCAGGAGGTCGAGGACCGCATCCGGGCCGAGACCGACCGAGCCGAGCAGGTCCTGCTCGACTCCCCGTTCAGCGCGGAGGGTGTCGTCGGTCTGCGCGACATCGCCCGCACCATCTCCTGGAGGTCCGCATGAGCCACGTCGTCGTCGTCGGAGCGGGGCTGGCGGGCCTCGCCGCCGCCTGCCACCTGGTGGGCGACGGGCACCGCGTCACGGTGCTCGAGCGCGAGGACGTGCCCGGCGGGCGCGCGGGCCGGCTGACCCGCGAGGGCTTCACGTTCGACACCGGCCCGACGGTGCTGACGATGCCCGACCTCATCGACCGGCCGCTGCGCGCCGCCGGCTCGAGCCTGGCCGAACGGCTGGAGCTGAGTCTGCTCGACCCGGCGTACCGGGCCTTCTTCGCCGACGGCTCCACGCTGCAGGTCCGGCACGGCCACGAGGCGATGCGTGCCGAGATCCACCGCGAGTGCGGGAGCGTCGACGCGGCCGCGTTCGACGAGTTCGTGGTGTGGCTCCGCAAGCTCTACCTGACCGAGATGCCGCACTTCATCGACCGCAACTTCGACCGGCCGACCGATCTGCTCTCCCGGCCCATGGCCGCCGCCCGTCTGCTGGCGATGGGTGGGTTCACCCGCCTCGGGCCGATGATCCGGCGACGCTTCGCCGACGAGCGGCTGCACCGGTTGTTCTCGTTCCAGGCCATGTACGCGGGCCTGGCCCCCGACGACGCGCTCTCGCTCTACGCCGTCATCACGTACATGGACTCCATCGAGGGCGTCTACTTCCCGAAGGGCGGCATGCGCGCCGTGCCGCAGGCCCTGGCCGACGCCGCCTCCGACGCCGGCGCGGACCTCCGCTACGGCACCACCGTCACCGCGCTGGTGCGCGACTCCGGGGGCCGCGTGCGTGGCGTGGCCACGGGCGAGGGGACCATCGCGGCCGACGCCGTCGTGTGCACCATCGACCTGCCCACGGCCTACGAGTGGCTGCTGCCCGAGCTGAAGCTCCCCCGCGCCGTCCGCGGCATCGGCGGACGCCTCGGTGGGGACTATTCGCCGTCATGCGTCGTGTGGCACGTGGGCGTCAAGGGGATGCCGCAGGGCAAGGCCCACCACAACATCCACTTCGGCCACGAGTGGGCAGGGGCGTTCGAGGACCTCATGAAGCGCGGCACCCTCATGCGCGACCCGTCGCGACTGGTCACCATCCACTCCCTCGACGACGACGAGGCCGCACCCGACGGCGACAGCACGCTCTACGTGCTGGAGCCGACGCCCAACCTCGACGTCGGCCGCATCGACTGGAAGGCCGAGCGCGAGCCGATGAAGGAGCGCCTCATGGAGTTCCTCGAGGGTGCCGGCTACCCGACCGACATCGTCGTCGACGAGCTGGTGACGCCTCTGGACTGGCACGAGCAGGGCATGGCCGCCGGGACGCCGTTCGCGCTGGCGCACACGTTCGCCCAGACCGGCCCGTTCCGCGCCGCCAACGTCGACAAGCGGGTCCCCGGCCTGGTCTTCGCCGGCTCCGGCACGGTCCCCGGTGTCGGCGTCCCGATGGTGCTCCCGTCGGGCCGCCTCGCCGCGGAGCGGGTCAACCAGCTCCTGCGCTGACCCGCCCATCCGCACGGCCTCGCGTTTCGGACACGTCCGGGGCATTCCGAGCGGCACGTGTGCCCCGGAACTGTCCGAAACGGAGGGACGTGAGGGCGGGGGTGGTGGGTCAGCGGCCGAGGGTGGCGCGGGCCAGCTCGCGCCGGCCCGACCACGGCATGTGGCCGAACATGGTCCACATGGCGCCGGCGACGGCCGACGGCGGTGCGTCGCGCGACATGAAGGCACGCTGCTGGTGGGCGGGGAGGCGGCCGAAGCCGTCGAAGAGGGCGAGGGTGCCGTCCACGTCGAGGCGCAGCAGGGCCCGCAGGCCCGCCTCGCGCAGCGCGTCGACCGGACGCACCGGGTCGACCTGGTCCGGCACGCGACCGGCCGCCAGGTCCTCGGCGAGGGAACGACCTCGCAGCAGCGCGTGCGCCACCGAGTAGCCGGTGACGAGGTGCCCGCCGCGGCCGGCGACGCCGAGCGCGAGCGTGCCCGGCACCGGTGGTCGACCACGGCCCCGCATCGGGATCCGCACGACCTCGCGGGCCAGGGGAGCGTCGACCACGGCGGGGTCGACACCGCGGGCCGCCAGCCGACGCCGCAGCCGCTCCTGCAGCTCCTCGAGGGCCATGCCCGGGGCGGCGGCCAGGCAGGTCTCCTCCAGGAGCACGGTCCCGTCGCCCAGGTCGAAGGCGTACAGGAACGTGGGGGTCGCACCCGCGGGCGGCACCCCGCCCGGCGCCCAGTCGGTGCGCCAGTCCATCAGCAGCGACTCCGCACCCTGCAGCGCCGGAGCCGCCACGTCGGCGGGGACGACGACGCCGAAGGCGGTCTGCGCCGGCGCCGGGTCGTGGGCCACCCGACCATCGGGCCGGGCGCCACGTGCGTCGACGACGATCCTGGCCTGCCCCGCCAGCGCCGCGACGCCGACGTCGTCGAGCCGGTCCCGACGCACGTCCACCCCGTCGAGCGGCAGCGCGGCCTGCACCGCCGCGTTGTCGAGCACCACGTACGTGCGCGGCAGCCGGTGCACGGCGGTGGCCCGCACCTGCGGTGCTGCCGACCGGGCCCGCACCACCGTCGGCGGCAGGCCGGACAGCTCGTCCTCCCACACGCCGTACGTGGGCGTCCAGACGGCCTCCGGCCGCGGGTCGACGGCCAGCACGCGCAGACCCAGGGCCGCGCAGCGCGACGCGAGCGTGCGGCCGGCCGGACCGAGCCCGACGACCGCGACGTCAACGGGACCGGTTGTCATGCGGCCCATCCTCCCCCACCTCAGTAGGCTGGGCTGCACCATGGCACGCCCCCTGCACCCCGACCCCAGGCTGGCCGAGGGGTACGCGCGGTGCGCCGAGCTGACGAAGCGCCACGGCACCACCTACTACTGGGGTGCGCGGCTACTCCCCCGTGAGCAGCGGATCGACGTCTACACCGTCTACGCGCTGTGCCGGCTCGCCGACGACATCGTCGACGAGCCCGAGCGCGTCGACCCGGCCGTCCCGGGCCACGGCGAGGTCGACCCGGGCGTGCGGCTGCAGATGTTCGAGCAGCACTTCTGGGACTGCGTGGCCGCCGGCCGGTCCGACGAGCCCGTGATGGCCGCCGTCGTCGACAGCCTGCAGCGCCGCGGTACCGACCCCGAGTGCTTCGACCGGTTCTTCCGCGCCATGGAGCTCGACCTGACACGCACCACGTGGGAGACGTGGGAGGACCTGCGCGACGGCTACATGGAGGGCTCGGCCGCCGTCATCGGCGAGATGATGCTGCCCGTCCTGCAGCCGCTCACCCCGGCGGCGCGGGAACCGGCCCGCGCGCTCGGGCACGCGTTCCAGCTGACGAACTTCCTGCGCGACGTCGGCGAGGACCTCGACCGCGGGCGGGTCTACCTGCCGCAGGAGGACCTGAGGCGTCACGGCGCCGACCCGTGGACGCGTCGGGTCACTCCCGCCTGGCGGTCGATGATGGCCGAGCAGGTGGAGCGCAACCGCGCGCTGTACCGCGAGGCGGCGCCGGGCGTCGCCATGCTGCCGAAGCCCGGGGCACGCTGCGTGGCCACCGCGCTGCGCATGTACTCGCGCATCCTCGACCTCGTCGAGGAGGCCGACTACGACGTCTTCTCGGGACGCCTGCGGGTCCGGCCGCGGACGAAGGTCGCGATCCTGGCCGACGTGCTGGTGCGCGGTCCGGGTCGCGGACTGCCGCCCTCGCCGAGGGCCAGCCTCGCCCCGCGGAGCCAGTAGCCCGCGATCAGGTGGTCCCAGCCCAGCTCGGGCTCGGCAGCCAGCCGCGGCTCGAGCGCCAGCAGCCGCAGCAGCAGGGCGTCGGACTCCAGCAGGGCCAGCGGCTGCCCGGGGCACTTGTGCTCGCCGTCGCCGAACGCCAGCACCGGGTCACCCACGCCGGCGGGCAGGGAGCGGCCCGGGCAGAGGTCGAGCGGGGCGTCGACCACTGCGAGAGGGTCGGCGTTGCCGGGGCGCACGCACACGTCGACGAGGTCACCGGGCTCGATCGTCCACGCGTCGTCGCCGTCGGTCACCGCGATCTCCTGCTGCGCGCGCCGGTACAGGTGCCCGACGACGGGCTCGAGCCGGATGATCTCGCCCAGGATCGCCAGTCGTTCGGCCTCGGGTGCCACGAGGTAGCGGGCGCGCAGGGCGTCGTCGTCGAGCAGGTGCAGCGCGGCCATGACGATGAACTCGCGCGTGGTGACCATGCCCGCGGTGCCGTACGTGACGCACTCGACGAGGATGCTCGGCGTCGAGTACCCCTCCGCCAGCAGGTGGCTGATGATGTCCTCGCGCGGCTCACGGCGCCGCGCTCGAACGGCGGGGCGCACGTCGGCCCAGAACAGCCGGCCCACGGGGAGCAGCCCGCGGTAGGCCGCCTGCATCCACTGCCGGCGGGACCTGCCGAGGTCACGGCGGGTGATGTCGAACGGCGGCTGGCTGAACATCGCCTCCAGCCGTCGCGCCATGCGCGGCACGGACGACTCGGTGAGCCCGACGACCTCGGCCGTCACCTCGACCGTGTACAGCAGCGCCAGCTCGTCGAGGGTGCACCCGCCGTCGGCGACGGCCTCGGCGAGCAGCCGGTCGGCCACGGCGTGCATGAGGTCGGTGTACCGCTCCGCCACGACGGTCGGTGCGAGGAAGCGCGCCACCTTGCGGCGCTGCTCGTCGTGCTTCGGACCGTCGGACACCAGGATCGGGTGGTGCTCCAGGTAGCCCTGCGGGATCGCCTCGGCCGTGAAGCCCGCCTGGGTCGTGGCGTGCCGGGCGCGCAGCACCTGACGCGCCGCCTCCAGCGACCGGATCCGCCAGACGGTGCTGACGCCGGGCCGGCCACCGGCGTCGACCCGCTCCACGCGCGGGACTCCCGTCCCGTGGTCCGCCTCGCCGGGCAGGACGGCCCGACGTCGCGACCGGGTGGGCTCGCTCATCGCGAGAGCGAGGGCAGCCGCGGGCGTCGGCGCAGCAGGCCGTCGAGCGGGACGGTCCAGATGTCCTCGCCCCGCACGCCCCACCCCGCGAGCAGCTGGTTGGCCGCGAGCACGCCGGTGGTGGCGGCCCGTTCCATGAGCGCGATCGGCCAGTCGACCCGCAGCCCGTCGCCAGCCAGCACGAGCCCGGGATAGGGGGTGTCGACGGTCAGGCGGTCGCGCCACGGCCCGGTGCCCACCAGTCCGCAGTCGTCCTCCACGAGCAGCTCCTCGTGCACGATCCCGAGCGTGCGGGTCTCGGGGTAGACGTCGTGCAGGGCGGCCAGCAGCCGCTGCCGCACCAGAGCGACGTCGAGACCTCCGGCGCCGTCGCCGGCCAGGTCGGCGTCACGTACCGGGTCGGTGGCGTAGGCGTGCAGCTCCACCACCGAGCCGCCGTGCCGGGCGGACCAGTCGGCGGCTCCGCGCTCGAAGCGCTCCAGCACCGTCACGTTGTCGAGCAGGTCGAACCCGCTCGTGCCGAGGAACGCCTCCCGCTCCGCCGCCACAGTGCCGTCGAGCCACAGCCGCAGCACCGCGAAGGGCGGGGCGTTGTGGCCGGCAGCAGCGCGGCGGTGCCAGTCGCGACGCTCGTCGTCGTCGGTGGGCAGGGGGGCCACGAGCGTGCGCGTGGTGCGGGGGTCGGTCGCCAGCACCACGGCGTCGGCCCGCAGGGCCTGCTCGCCCGTGTGCACGAGCCAGCCCCCTCCGTCGAGTGCCGCACCGTCGGGTGCGACTCGGTCGGCCCGCACGCCGGTGCGCACCCGCGCGCCCAGCCCCTCGAGGTAGCGGCCGAGCGGCGCCCACAGCACGGCGTCGTAGTCGTCGTCGGGGACGTCGAAGAGCAGTCCCTCGGAGCTGCCGGTGAAGTAGGTGTGGAACATGCCGACCAGCTCACCGGCGCCGAACTCGGTGGGGTGGGCGAAGAACGACCGGGCGAAGACCTCCAGCGCGAGGTGCCGCGCCCCCTCGGGGAAGCGCAGGCGGTCGAGGAAGTCCTGGGCGGACTCCCCGTCGTAGCGCTCGTGGCTGGCCGGGTACGAGGCGTCGACCAGCTCGAGGGCGCTCGGCACGTGGACCGACGGCAGGGCCGCGACGGGGAACGTCGGGCTGCGCAGCACGAAGGTCAGCAGGTTGAGCGGCGGCGTGGCCGGCAGGGCCGCGAAGGAGTCGGTGAGCCCGTCGCCGCGTCGCAGCGGGTAGTCCGGCACCGGCACCAGGTGCGACAAGGTGGGATCGACGCGGCGCAGCAGCGAGCGCAGCGTGTAGTACTGGCGGAAGAACGCGTGGAACCCGCGGCTCATCGTGCGCGAGCCGTCGGGCCCGCCGGATCCGGTGTCGTCGGCGTCAGCCAGCGGCCAGGCGCGCACCCGGCCACCCAGCTGGTCGCAGGCCTCGAGCAGGGTCACCCGGGCGCCGCGCTCGGCCAGCACCACGGCGGCACCGAGGCCGGCGATGCCGCCCCCGACCACCACCACGTGTCGGTCGTCGCCCAGCCGCGAGGAGCCGGGGGCAGCGCGGTGGAGCACGGCGTTCCGGTCGCGACCGGGCGGGACAGGACGTGAGGCCATGGCGCGCGTCAGAGCGGACGTCGGGCGAGGACGGTGTGCAGGATGCCCCGCTGCCAGCCGCCGGCCGTCGTCCACGTGATGTCGGTGAGGCCGGCCCGCTCGAGCCGCGCCTGCAGCTCCTCGGTGGAGTCGTTGCGCAGCACGCTCCGCCACAGGTACCGGTAGATCGCCGGGTTGCCACGCACCGCCATGGACAGCGGCGTGACCACGCCCCAGCAGACGGCGCTCCACACGGCCTCGGCCGCCCGCGAGCCCTTCACGTGGTAGTCCTGCAGCGCGATCCAGCCGCCGGGGCGCACCTGGTCGGCGATGGCCGCGACCACGTCGTCACGCTGCTCCTGCGGCACGTTGCGCAGCAGGTAGGCCGCGAAGGCGCCGTCGGCCGGGCCGTCGAGCTGCACCTCGGCCACACCGGGCAGGTCCTGGGCCCGCGCCTGCACGAAGCTGACGTGGTCGGGCCAGTCCTTCTCCTGCGCCTGGGCGAGCATGCCGGCCGACGCGTCGAGGCCCACGATGCGGGCCCCCGGTCCGGCGGCGTCGACCAGCGCCTGGGTGGAGAGGCCGGAGCCGCAGCCGAGGTCCCACAACGTGGGGGCCGTGCCCGTGACCGGCAGGCTCAGCACCAGTCGGCGCGCGGCGTCGCGCAAGGCGTCGACGTAGCCGGGGTTGAGCGAGGTGAGCAGGTCGTAGCGGGGTGCGGCGCGGTCGAACTCGTCCGCGAGCAAGGTCCCAGAGGTCGGCTCCACCCGCCCAGCCTACGGGGGTTCGCCCGTCAGGACCGGCGGGAGTACGCCCGCATGGTGAGGGGCCCGAACACGGCCACGAACACGCCCGAGATCACGAGGACCGTGACGATGGACCCGCCGTGCGGATCGCCGACCATGAGGCTGCGGACCGCGTCGACGAGGATCGAGACCGGGTTGTTCTCGACCGCCGGCTGCAGCCAGTCGGGCATGGTCTCGATGGGCACGAACACGTTGGACAGGAACGTCAGCGGGAACAGGACCATCATCGAGACCCCCATGACCGACTCCGGGCTGCGCAGCTTCATGCCGAGCAGCGTCCAGATCCAGCTGACGCTGAAGCAGAACACCAGCAGGAGCAGGACGGCCGCCACCACGCCCACGAGACCGCCGGGCGGTCGGTACCCGATGAGCATCGTCACCACCAGGATCACGACCGAGGCCATCGTGTAGCGCAGCGTGTCGCCGAGCAGGGCCCCGACCATGAGCGACGGACGCCAGACCGGGAGGGACCGGATGCGGTCGAAGACGCCCTTCTTGATGTCGTTGTTGATGGTCATGGCCGTGTACATCGTGATCATGACGACGGTCTGCACGAGGATGCCCGGCGCCAGGTACTCGAGGTACTCACCGGTGGACCCGGCGATCGCGCCACCGAAGATGTAGGTGAACATCAGCGTGAACAGGATCGGGAACATCGTCACGTCGAACAGCTGCTCGGGCACGTGCTTGATCTTGAGCAGGGCCCGGTGCGTGAAGATCAGCGACGAGCCCAGCGGGCCCACCGGCTCGGGACGTTCGCTGCTGCCGACCGCCTCACGGACCTTGGCGTCCATGGTGGTGCTCATGCCGGGACCTCCGTCGTGTCGGGCTCGACGTCGGTGACGTGCTCGCCGGTGAGGGCGAGGAACACCTCGTCGAGGCTGGGCTGGCCGAGCGAGAACTCCGAGACCGCGATGCCCTGCTCGGCGACACGCACGAGCGCGTCGGGGACGCCCTGCGGCGACGGCACCGAGAAGGACAGGGCGTAGGGGTCCTTCTCGAGCACGGCCTCGGCGTCGAGGGTCGCGGCCAGGACCGAGGCCGCGCGCTGCCGGTCGGCCTGGTCCGCGACGCGCACCTTGAGCGCGCCCGCTCCCACGGAGGCCTTGAGCTCACCGGTGGTGCCCTCGGCGATCACCGTGCCGCGGTCGATCACGGCGATCCGGTCGGCCAGCTGGTCGGCCTCGTCGAGGTACTGGGTGGTGAGGAGCACGGTGGTGCCGGCGGACACGAGGGCGCGCACGATGTCCCACACCTGGTTGCGGCTGCGCGGGTCGAGCCCGGTGGTGGGTTCGTCGAGGAACATCAGCTCGGGCCGCACCACGATGCTGCCGGCGATGTCGATGCGTCGGCGCATGCCGCCGGAGTAGGCCTTGACCTGGCGGCCCGCGGCATCGGTGAGGTCGAAGGCGTCGAGCAGCTGGTGGGCGCGGTCGCGGGCCGCGGCACCGCGGTACCCGTACAGCCGGGCCAGCATGACGAGGTTCTCCAGACCCGTGAGGTCCTCGTCGAGCGAGGCGAACTGACCGGTCATGGCCACCTTCGAGCGCACCGCGGCCGACTCGGCGACGACGTCGTGGCCGAGCACCTCGGCCCGGCCGCCGTCGGGCTTGATGAGCGTGGCCAGCATGCGGATGGTGGTGGTCTTGCCGGCCCCGTTGGGCCCGAGCACGCCGTAGACGCCTCCGGCCGGGATCTGCAGGTCGACACCGTCGACCGCTCGGTTCTCGCCGAAGAGCTTGACGAGGCCCTCGGTGCGGATCGCTGTGGTCATGGCGACATCGTGCCACGTATTACTGACAGGAATACAGCCTCGAGCCTCACGGGACCCCGCCCCCGGGGACAGCACGAGGCCCGGACCCCCTGGAGGAGGGTCCGGGCCTCGCGTCGATCAGTCGTCGGCGCGGTCGATCACGTCGGGTTCACGACCGCTCCGTCGATCACCTCAGGTGATCGGCACGTGGTGATCAGGCCGGGGGCATGAGCACCGTGTCGATGAGGTACACCGTGGCGTTGGCGGTCTTGACGCCACCACAGATCACACCGGCCTGGTCGCCGACGCGGATGTTGTCACCCTCGCCCGTGATGGTCAGCTCGGCGCCGTTGACGGTCTCGAAGGTGCCGTCGATGTCCGCCGGAGCGATCTGGCCGGGGATGACGTGGTAGGTCAGCACCGACTCGAGCGTCTTGGCGCCCTCGGGGGTGCCGAGCGTCTCCACGGTCTCCGCGGGCAGCTTGGCGAACGCGTCGTCGACCGGCGCGAACACGGTGAACTCGCCACCGTTGAGGGTGTCGACCAGGTTGACGTCGGGGTTCAGCTCGCCCGAGACGGCCTGGACGAGCGTCTTCAGCAGCGGGTTGTTGCTGGCGGCGGTCGCCACCGGGTCCTGGGCCATGCCCTCGACCGAGCCGGCGCCGTCCGGCACCTGCGAGGCGTAGTCGGCGCAGCCCGGGCCGACGAGGTCGGCACCGGCGTCGGACGCGTCCTCGGACGCGGGCGCCGAGGTCTCGTTGTCGGACGCGGCGGTGTCGTCGTCGCTCGAGCCGCAGGCCGCAGTGAACAGGGACAGCGAGGCCACGGCGGTGATCGCGAGGGTCTTGCTCTTGGTCGTCGTGCGCATGTTTCTTCTCCTTGGTTGGGTGTTTCCTGCTACTCGACGCGGAATCTGACGTTGTGCCAGCCGGTCGATCCGTCCGGTGCGATGGGCACCCGGTCGGAAGTCTGTGTGGTGCCGTCGGCGTCGGTCGCTCGCACGGTCACCTGGTGGGTCCCCTCGGTGGCGTCCTCCCACGTCCAGGACCACTGGCGCCACGTGTCGACGCCGTCCTGGTCCGCGAGCTCGACGTCCTGCCACTCGCCGTCGTCGATCTTGACCTCGACGCGCTCGATGCCGACGGTCTGCGCCCAGGCCACGCCGCCGATGCGGACGTTGTCGCGGGGCAGCGCCTGGAAGGCCTTGGGGACGTCGATGCGGGACGACAGCTTGATCGGCGCCTCCTCGGAGTAGCCGCGCGTCGACCAGTAGGCCTTGAAGTCCGAGAACTTCGTGACCTCGATGTCGACGAGCCACTTGGTGGCGGAGACGTAGCCGTAGAGGCCGGGGACGACCATGCGGACGGGGAACCCGTGCTCGAGGGGCAGCGGCTCGCCGTTCATGCCCACGGCGATCAGCGCACCGCGGTCGGTGTCGGTGAGCGCCTCGAGCGGGGTGCCGATGGTCATGTCGTCGGCGCTGGTGGTCTTGACGGCGTCGGCGCCGTCCTTCACGCCGGCGCGGGCCAGCAGCTCGGCCACGGGGATGCCCAGCCAGGCGGCGTTGCCCACGTAGGGGCCGCCGACCTCGTTGGAGACGCAGGTCAGGGTGATGCGGCGCTCCACGAGGCGCTCCTTGAGCAGGTCCTCGAAGGAGAGGTTGAGCTCCTTGTCGACCATGCCGTGGATGCGCAGGTTGAAGGTGCTCGCGTCGACCTGCGGCACGCGCAGGGCGGTGTCGATGCGGTAGAAGTCCTTGTTCGGCGTCACGTAGGGGCTGATGCCCTTCAGCTCGACCTGGGCGCCGGCCGGGACCGCGCTGGCCGGGACGGCTGCCTTCGGGAGCTTCACCGAGGCGCGGGACTCACGACCGGCACTGGAGCCGAGGAAGCGGGTGACTCCTCCGCCGATCGCCATGACGGCGCTGGCGGCCAGGACGACCTGCAGGAAGGCGCGGCGGTCGAAGCCGGCGGGCGTCTCGTCGCCGACCTTCGGTGCGAGCTCGAGGGCGCTGAGGAAGCGCATCAGGAGGAACACGCTGACGACCAGCGTGACGGCGGAGGGGATGGCGGTGACGACGACGTTGGCCGTCGAGGTGCGGTCGAGGACCGCGGTGACCAGGGCCACGAGTCCGAGCACGGCGGTGATGCCGAGGGCGAGCCGCGGCCGACGCAGGCCCAACCAGCCGGCGACGGCCGCGGCGACCAGGAGGGTCACGGCGACGCCGCCGATGAGCACGGGCTTGTCGTTCGTCCCGAACTGCTCGATGGCGAATTCCTTGAGCGGGCGGGGCACCAGGTCGATGACCCGGTTGCCGACCGACTCGATCGGCGTCGGGACGCCCAGCAGCGTGGCGACGCCCGATCCGGCTGCGACGCCTGCGACCGCAGCGAGCAGGCCCGACACGGCACCGGTCCACCACGGAGCGGTGGCCCGCGTGGTCTGGGTGGCGATCGAGTGGCTCATGCACGTAGTTCGGGACCGTGGTGGCCGTGGATGGGTCCGAATCCAAGAAAGTGTTCACGTCGGCGTGTCGTGAACAAGATCCGTGTCACTCCCAGTTACCTTTTCGCCGCGAGTTTCCCTGCGCTCACAGGGTTCCTAGGCTGTCATCATGACCACGCGCGAGGGAGTGCAGTTCCGGTCCGAGAGCACGTCCGCCACGGCGAGGGAGGTCCTGGCCGACGCGCTGCGGGCCGCTGATCCGGTCGGTGCACGCGCCGTCGAGCACGAGACGGCCTGGCGCCGGCAGTACCTCCAGCACTTCCGCCGAGCCGTGGAGGCCGGCGTCGGGGATGCGGCGGCTGCGCGCTCGATCGCGGCCGAGGGTCTGCGCAGCGCCCACGCCGCCATGCGGTTCGACGACGTCGCCCTCGACGAGGCCCTGGCCGTGACACCGCTCGACCAGGTGCTCAGCACGACCACCGTCCAGGGCGAGGCGGATCCGGAGACCGAGCTGACCGTGCCCTACCGCGGCGAGAGGCTGGGGGGCGACGCGCTCCTGCGCCAGCTGGACGACTGGCTCGACCGCGGCGTGGTCACGCCGTCGTGCGCGGACGCGGTGCGCACCGTGCAGGCGAACCCCGACTGGCTGCGGCTCGAGGGCGACCTCGTCGTCGTGCTCGGGGCGGGGGCCGAGATGGGTCCCTACCGCGCGCTGCAGCGGTGGGGTGCCGAGGTGGCCGCCGTCGACCTGCCCCGCGCCGACGTGCAGGGCCGCATCGCCGAGGTCGCGACGGGCGGAGCGGGCCGGGTGCACGTGCCCAGCCGGATCGTGACCCACGGTCGGCCCGACGGTGGGAGCGACGTCGGCGCCGACCTGGTGCGCGAGCTGCCGGCGCTGGCCCACTGGCTGAGCTCCCTCGAGTCCCGCGTCGTGCTCGGCAACTACTGCTACGCCGACGGCGGGCAGCACGTCCGGGTCTCGATGGCCGCCGACGCGCTCGCCGACCACCTGGTGCGAGAGCGCCCCGACACCGCGCTGGCCTTCCTGGCCACGCCCACCGACGTGTTCGCCGTCGGCGCCGACGACGTGGCGCGGTCGGAGGCGGCGTACCGCGCCGGACGGTTCGGTCGGATGGCTCGCCACGCCACGCGCGTGGCGAGCGGTGGGCGGCTCCTGCAGCGGAACTACCCGCCGGGCGCCGACCCGGGCATCTGCGACGCCCTCGTCCCGCAGCAGGGTCCCAACTACGCGTTCGCCAAGCGGCTGCAGCGTTGGCGCGCCACGACGGCTCGCGCTGCCGGCACCACGGTGTCGCTCAACGTCGCGCCGGCCACGCGCACCCGGTCGGTCGTGAAGAACAAGGCCCTGGCGGCGGCCTACGCCGGGGCGCACCGCTTCGGCGTCGAGATCTTCGACCCCGCCACGTCGAACACCCTGATGGCCGCGCTCCTGGTCCACGACCTCCGCGCCGACCTGCCCGCCGAGCCCGAGCCGTGGCAGGACGAGGCGCGCGGCGCCGCCCACGGCGGGCTCTGGACAGCGGCCTACCACCCCCGTTCGGCCCTCGGCCTCGCCGCGGTGCTGGGCGTGGGGGCGCTGCGGGGGTGAGGGTGGGGGTCGGCCTGCGGCTGCGCTGCTTCCTCTGGGCCTTGGCCTGCGGCTGCGCTCCTTGCTTCCGTCCGGACCTGCGGCTGCGCTGCTCCGGCTGGGTCTCGTCCTTCGGCTGCGCTTCTGCCTCTGGTCCGGACCTGCGGCTGCGCTGCCTCGGCTGAGTCTCGCCCTGCGCTGCGAGAGGGCCTCGACCGGCGGATGGGCTGCCGCTCGGCCGAGTCCCGGTGCTGCGGGCTGGTCCTGGGCCGTCGGAGGTAGGTGAGGCACCGAATCGGGCTGGCAGAGGTGAGTGAGGCACCTCAAGGCACTCGTATTCGGTGCTTCTCCTACCTCTCACTGCCCCGGCCGGGTGAGAGGTAGGTGGCCCGCGGAATCGGCGGGTCAGAGGTAGGTGGCCCGCGGAATCGGCGGGTCAGAGGTAGGTGGCCCGCGGTTTGGAGGTCTGTATCCGCGCCCCACCTACCTCCGTCCTGCGGATAACCCGCGCCACCTACCTCTGACGGCCTCGACCGACGCACGATGAGGCAGTCAGGTGGTCAGGACGACCCGAACGCACCACCGGCGTACCCGCGCCCCGAGACCCCAGGCCGAGCACGCACCCCGCCACCGGTCGAGGCCCCTTTCGGAGCGCAGGTCGACGCGGAGCCGAGGCAGCGCAGCCGCACGACGAGACCCACCCGAGCAGTGGCGCCGCAGAACACGACCCCGCCGACGCGCACCCTCAGGACGAGACGTCAGAGCCGCAGCTCGGCCGCCTCGTCCAGCGACGCGCGGGAGGTGCGGTAGGAGGCGGTGGGGTGGTCGGGGTCGGGGTGGCCGAAGGAGATGCCGCACACCACCTGGCGGTCGTCGTCGAGGTCGAACCACTCGCGCAGCAGCTCCGAGCGCATCGCCAGGGCCGCCTGGGCGCAGGCGCCGAGACCGAGCGCCTGGGCCGCGAGCAGGAACGACTGCACGTACAGGCCGCAGTCGATCGCGCCGTACACGCCGAGCGAGCGGGTCGTGGTCACGATCGCGACGTGCGGGGCGCCGAAGAACTCGAAGTTGCGCATCGTCTGGGCGGCGGACCCGGCCCGGTCGCCCTTCACCACGCCGACCGCCTCGTAGAGCTGCCAGCCCGACTCGCGCCGGCGCTCGGCGTACACGCCCTCGTAGGACTCCGGGAAGGTCAGGTCGGGCCCGAAGCGCTCGTCGTCGGCCATGGCCTGCTTGAGCCGCTCGGTCTCGCCCCCGGCCGTCACCACCACGTGCCACGGCTGCGTGTTGCACCACGACGGGGTGCGCTGCGCGGCGTTCAGCAGCCGCTCGATGGTGGCCGCCTCGACCGGTTCGTCGGTGAATCCGCGGCAGCTCCAGCGCTCCTCGAGGAGGGCCTCGAGGGCCTCCATCCGGCTCTCGCTCATCGGCCCACGAACCCAGCAGCGCGCTTGTCCAGGAACGCCTGGATGCCTTCCTTGGAGTCCGCCGTGTCGGCGAGCTCCCGCTGCAGGCGCAGCTCGCGGTCCAGCGTCTCGTCGAGGTGGCGCAACGTGTTGGCGGTGATGGCCTGCTTCGTGGCGGCGTACGCGGCCGTGGGCCCGTTGGCCAGCTTCGCGACCAGCTCGGCCACCTGCTCGGCGTAGTCGTCGCCGCAGCACCGGTCGATCAGTCCCATCGACGCAGCCTCGGCGGCGGGCAGCCTCTCCCCGAGCAGCGACAGGCGGTTGGCCCGGGCCCTGCCCACTGACGCCGCGAGCAGCTCGGTGGCGCCGCCGTCGGGCATCAGGCCGATGTTGACGAACGCCTGCAGGAAGTAGGCCGACTCGTGGGCGACGGTCACGTCGGCGGCCAGCGCCACCGACATCGCGATGCCGGCGGCGGGGCCGTTCACCGCGGCCACGACCGGGCGGTCCGTCGAGACCAGCGCGCGCACGAGCCGGTTGCCGTTCTCGTGCGTGCCGCCCCGCTCCAGCCGACGCAGGTCCGCACCGGCGCTGAAGGCCCGGCCCGCGCCGGTCACGACGACGACGCGGGCGTCGGTGGTCTCGACGGCCTCGGCGGCCCGCTCGAGCATGACGCCGTCGAGCGCGTTCATGACGTCGGGCCGGTTGAAGGTGATCGAGAGGATGCCCTCGGTGGTGTCGAGCAGCAGCTCGGTGCTGGTCGGGTCGCTCGTCACGGGCGTCTCCATTCTCCGATGATGGCCTGCACGGCAGCGGTGAGCGCCAGCGGCTGGTCGAGCATCACGTGGTGCCCGGAGTCTCGCACGACGGTGACCGGGACGTGTCCCCCGAGACGCTCGGCGACGGCGTCGGTGATGTCGGTGGTGGCCATGCCGCGGTCCCCGCGCAGGAGCGCCACGGGGCAGGCAGCCTCGGCGAGCTCCTCGGGCTCCATGCGCGACCGCAGGAAGATGCGCGGGTCGAACTTCCAGCGCCATCCCCCGGGCTCACCGTCGGACGCGGGGACCTCGCGCACGGACCCCTCGGCGATGTGGCGGTGCACGAAGTCGAGCGTGGCGTCGTCGGCCGGGAGCGTGCGGAACCGCGCGAGGATCGCCTCGCGGTCGGGGTGCAGCTTCGGGGCGGGGATGACGCCGTGTGAGGCGATCCACGCTCGCGCCTCGCTCGACATCTCGCGGACCGGCGAGTCGATCGCGACGGCACCGGCCAGCGCTGCGCCGTGGTCCCGGGCCGTGGTGAGGGCCACGAACCCGCCCATGCTGTGTCCGACCACGGCGGGCGGACGGGTGCTGCCCTGCGCCTGCGCGACGGCCATGACCTCGGCCGCCCAGGTCTCGAGGGCGTAGACCTCGCGGTGGTCGCTGTCCCCGTGCCCGCTCAGGTCCAGGGCGACGACGCGGCCGTCGAGCAGCGGCCCGACGTGGTCCCACCAGCCCGCGTGCGCGGCGCCACCGTGCACGAGCACCGTGACGGGCTCGTCGACCGGGCCCCACGCCCGGTAGGTGATGCGCGCGCCGCCGACGTCGACCGAGGCGTGCTCGGGCTGCTCCGCCAGGGCGGCCGTGAACCAGGCCGGTACGTCCTGAGCCATCGGTGCCGCCACCTCCAGAGAAACAATCAACCTTGACTGTTCTTGCCGTCCCCAGCACGATAGCGAGGACGCACGTCCACGACGAGAGGACCCCCGATGAGCCTGGCCGGAACGACGATGATCATGTCCGGAGGCAGCCGAGGGATCGGGGAGGCCATCGCGGTGCGCGCCGCCCGCGACGGTGCGAACGTGGTGCTGCTCGCGAAGACGTCCGAGCCGCACCCCAAGCTGCCCGGGACGATCCACACCGCTGCCGCTGCCATCGAGGAGGCCGGCGGACGTGCGCTCCCCCTCGTGGGCGACATCCGCGACGACGCCTTCGTCGAGGACGCCGTGGCCCGGGCGGTGGAGACGTTCGGCGGCATCGACCTGGTCGTCAACAACGCCAGCGCGATCGACCTGTCCCGCACCGAGGACATCTCGATGAAGAAGTACGACCTCATGACGCAGATCAACGCGCGCGGCTCGTTCCTGCTGTCCAAGCTGTGCATCCCGCACCTGCGCGCGTCGGCGAACCCCCACGTGCTCACCCTCAGCCCGCCGATCAGCCTCGACCCGAAGTGGTTCGGCACGTTCACCGCGTACGCGATCGCCAAGTACGCGATGAGCCTCGTGACCCTCGGCCTGGCCGAGGAGCTGCGCGAGGACGGCGTCGCGTGCAACTCCCTGTGGCCGCGCACGGCGATCGACACGGCTGCAGTGCGCAACGTCGTGGGCGCCGGGCTGGAGACCAGCTCACGCACGCCGGCGATCATGGCCGACGCCGCCCACGCGATCCTCACGCGACCCAGCCGGGAGTGCACGGGGAACTTCTTCATCGACGACGAGGTGCTCGAGGCCGAGGGCGTCACCGACCTGTCGGTCTACCTGAACGGCGGTCGCGAGGAGGACCTGGCGCTCGACTTCTGGGTGGAGCCGAAGGGTCCGCACGACCCCGCCAAGCGTCTCTAGCTACTGCGTGTCGACGGGCGTGCCCAGCTCGACCGTGCGGCTCACCGTGCAGAGTCGGTCGTGGGACTTCGCGATCGCGTCCGCCAGCCGGCCGGACGCCTTCGCGCCCTCCTCGTCGTCGCCGAACGCCACGTCGAAGCGCACCTGCAGGTCGTCCATCCGGTTGCCGTCGTCGTCGCGCACCTTCTCGCCCGACGCCGTCACCGCGAACCGCTCCGGCTCGGTCCGCTTGGTGGTGATGAGGTCGACGTCGATGGCCGTGCAGCCCGCGATCGCGGCCAGCAGCAGCTCGACGGGCGTGAACGCGTCGCCGGAGCCGTCGCCGATCACCATCTCCCCTCCGCGGGCGTTGGTGACGCGGTAGCGGCCGCGGTCGAGTCGTTCCAGGCCCACCTGACGGTGCTGTTCGGTCGCGGAGGCATCACTCATGGCACCATCCTGCAACAGGGGTGGGAGCCCCGGGAACGAGGACGCGATGCGCACGATCGGGATGCTCGGCGGGATGAGCTGGGAGTCGACGGCGGAGTACTACCGGCTCGCCAACGTGCTCGTCCGCGAGCGGCTCGGAGGCGTCCACTCCGCCCGCGTGCTGCTCGACTCGCTCGACTTCGCCGACGTCGAGGCCCTCCAGTCGACGGGTCGGTGGGAGGAGGCCGGCGCGCTCCTCGCCGACCGCGCACAGCGCCTCGAGCGCGCCGGGGCCGACCTGCTGCTGCTCTGCACCAACACGATGCACAGGGTCGTCGACGTCGTCGAGGCCGCCGTGACGGTGCCCGTGCTGCACATCGCCGACGCGGCCGCCGCACGGATCCAGCAGGCCGGCCACCGACGGGTCGGCCTGCTCGCCACCGCCTTCACGATGGAGCAGGACTTCTACCGCGAGCGACTCGCCCGGCACGGCATCGAGGTCCTGGTGCCCGGTCCCGACGACCGCGCGACCGTGCACGGGGTGATCTACGACGAGCTCGTGCGCGGGATCGTCAGCGAGACCTCACGGGCCGCGTACGCCGACGTGATCGGCCGCCTGGTGGCCGACGGTGCCGAGGGGATCGTGCTCGGGTGCACCGAGATCGAGCTGCTCGTCTCGGCCGACGACAGCCCGGTGCCGGTCTTCGCGACCACCCGGATCCACGTCGAGACCGCCGTCGAGCATGCGCTGGCCAGGACTGACTAGTCCATCGGGATCATCTTGGTGCGTTCTCACCGCGTCATCATCGAGTCGTCCTACCGTCGAGGAGGGAGAAGACCAGCACCATCTCGGGAGCCTGACCACATGAGCGTGTACCTGTACGACCTCGACGGAGACGTCATCGCGTTCCGACGCGCCTGGGACGACGAGCACGTGTTCGACACGGCCGGCCGCTGGATCGGCTGGATGCCCTGGGAGGGCACCGACGTCGTCGACGCGCGTGGCCACTACCTCGGGTCGGTCGTGGGCGACCGGCTCGTGCGTCGCAACGACTGCGGCAACCGGGTGTGCAGCGCCGACGTCGAGCACCCCGAGCGTGCCGAGCCCTCCGGCCGGCCCACCACGCCGCTGGAGTTCCCCAACCGGTTCGCCTACGACGACGTCGAGCAGCTGCACCGGGCCGGCTGACTCCACCGGGGACGCCGGTGCGACCTGGACCAGTCGGGATGCCCCGGTGCCCGGGGTCCCCGACGATGGAGACATGACGCTCTCCCTGGTCACCGGTGCCACCGGCTACGTCGGCGGGCGCCTCGTCCCGCAGCTCCTCGACGCCGGGCACGACGTGCGCGTGCTCGTCCGCAGCCCCGAGAAGGCCGAGGCCCACGACTGGGCACCGCGGGTCGAGATCGTGCAGGGCGACGCGACCTCCGACGACGACGTGCGTGCCGCGATGGACGGGGTCGACGTCCTGTACTACCTGCTGCACTCGATCGGGTCGGGCGACGACTTCGCCGAGACCGAGCGCCGGATCGCCGAGTCGTTCGCCGACGCCGCCCAGCACGCCGGCGTGAGCCGCATCGTCTACCTGGGCGGGATGGATCCCGAGGACGAGCAGCTGTCCGAGCACCTCGCCTCCCGCAAGCGCGTCGGCGAGGTCCTGCTGGCCTCCGGCGTGCCGACCACCGTGCTCCAGGCCGGCATCGTCATCGGCTCGGGCTCGGCGTCGTTCGAGATGCTCCGCTACCTCACCGAGCGTCTGCCCGTCATGGTCACGCCGAAGTGGGTGCACACGCGCATCCAGCCCATCGCCATCCGCGACGTGCTCCGCTACCTCGTCGGCAGCGCAGACATGCCCGCCGACGTGAACCGCGCCTTCGACATCGGTGGGCCCGACGTCCTCACCTACTTCGAGATGATGCAGCGCTACGCCACCGTCGCCGGGCTGCCGAAGCGGCGGGTGCTCCCCGTCCCGATCCTGTCGCCCGGCCTGTCGAGCCACTGGGTCGGCATCATCACCCCCGTGCCCGCGAGCATCGCGCGTCCGCTCGTCGAGTCGCTCAAGAACACCGTGGTCGCGAGCGAGAAGGACGTCGAGCAGTACGTGCCCGACCCGCCCGAGGGTCTCATCGGCTTCGACCGCGCCGTCGAGCTCGCGCTCACCAAGATCCAGAACCTCGACGTCCCCACCCGCTGGTCGTCGGCGGCGACCGCCGGCGCGCCGTCGGAGCCGTTGCCGTCGGACCCGGACTGGGCGGGCGGTTCCCTGTACAAGGACGAGCGCACGCGCGAGGTCGACGCGTCCCCACAGTCGCTCTGGACGGTCATCGAGGGCATCGGCGGACGCAACGGCTGGTACTCCTGGGCGCTCGCGTGGTGGGTGCGCGGCATCCTGGACCGGCTCGTCGGCGGGCCTGGGCTGCGTCGTGGCCGACGCAACGACAAGGAGCTCGTGGTCGGGGACGCCCTCGACTTCTGGCGGGTGGAGGCCACCGACGACCACTCCTTCCTGCGCCTGCGGGCGGAGATGAGGGTGCCGGGGCTGGCCTGGCTGGAGCTGCAGGTGGGCTCGACCGAGGGCGGAACCACGACGTTCCACCACCGCGCGCTCTTCCACCCCCGCGGCCTGCTCGGGCACGCCTACTGGTGGGCGATCCTGCCCTTCCACGGCATCATCTTCGGCTCCATGCAGCGCAACATCGCCAAGGCCGCGGAGCAGCTCGACACAGCGCGGACCGCCTGACCGCCGAGTACGGTTGCGCGCTGCAATCGTCGGGTGCAGGATCACCCGGTGAGCCTCTTCCGCACCAAGTCCGTCGAACGGTCGATCGCCGAGACCGACGAGCCCGACCACCGGCTGAGGAAGGACCTCTCCGCCTGGGACCTCACAGTCTTCGGCGTGGGGGTCATGATCGGCACCGGCATCTTCGTGCTGACCGGCCAGGAGGCCTACCGCAGCGCCGGTCCGGCGATCGTCATCTCCTTCGTGCTCGCCGGCATCGCCTGTGCGCTCGCCGCGGTCTGCTACGCCGAGTTCGCGTCGACCGTGCCCGTCGCGGGCAGCGCGTACACCTTCTCCTACGCGACGCTGGGTGAGCTGATCGCCTGGATCATCGGCTGGGACCTCGTGCTCGAGCTCGCCCTGGGTGCGGCGGTCGTCGCCCGTGGCTGGTCGGCCTACCTCCAGTCGCTGCTCGACCTGCCGACGTGGCTCGCCGGCGACGCGGCCCGTCCCGACTTCGGCGCCATCGCCATCGTCGTGGCCCTCACCGCGCTGGGCGTGCTCGGCACCAAGCTCTCGGGCCGGTTCACCAGCGTGCTCGTGGTGGTCAAGGTCGCCGTGGTGCTGTTCGTGGTGGTCGCCGGCCTGTTCTTCATCAAGGCCTCCAACCTCACGCCGTTCGTGCCGCCGTCGAAGCCCAGCTCCGGCGAGTCGGGGCTGGACTCCACGCTCCTGCAGACGGTCTTCGGCGTCGAGCCGACCGTGTTCGGCATCTACGGCATCATCGCCGCCGCCTCCGTGGTGTTCTTCGCGTTCATCGGCTTCGACATCGTCGCGACGTCGGCCGAGGAGACCCGCAACCCGCAGCGCGACATGCCGCGCGGCATCCTCGGCTCACTCGCGATCGTCACCGTCCTCTACGCGGCCGTCGCCTTCGTCGTCACCGGCATGCTCAAGTACAGCGACGACCGGATGAACACCGCCGCACCGCTGGCCGAGGCGTTCTCGGCCAACGGCCTGGAGTGGGCGAGCAAGATCATCTCCGTCGGCGCGGTCGCCGGGCTCACGACCGTGGTGCTCGTGCTCATGCTGGGCCAGGCCCGCGTGCTGTTTGCCATGTCGCGGGACGGCCTCCTGCCCCAGGGCCTCGCGAAGGTGCACCCGCGCTTCGGCACCCCCTACAAGATCACGATCATCACCGGCGCGTTCGTGGCCGTGCTCGCCGGCTTCGTCCCGCTGTCGGAGCTGAGCAAGCTCGTGAGCATCGGCACGCTGTTCGCGTTCGTCGTGGTCTCGGCGGGCGTCATCGTGCTGCGCCGCACGCGGCCCGACCTCGACCGCTCCTTCCGCGTCCCGGGCGTCCCGCTCGTGCCGATCCTCGCGATCGCCGCGTGCGTGTGGCTCATGGTGAACCTGTCGGTCGAGACCTGGCTGCGGTTCCTCGTGTGGATGGTGCTGGGCGTCGGCCTCTACGTCGTCTACGGACGCAGCCACTCGCGCCTGGGTCGCGACCAGGCCGCCGGGAAGGCCTAGGCGGGCTTCACGCCGGCGTGGAAGACGCGCACGTTCTCGCGCCAGCCGCCCAGCGCGTCGAAGGGCATCGGGTCCTCCGCGGCCTTCTTGCGCACGTCGCGACGTCGCTCGGTCGCGTCGAAGCCCTGGTCGATCGTGTCGGTGCCGCGCATCAGGAACGCGAGCGCCTCGGGCGTGTAGCGCCAGTAGTCGATCGGGCAGGGGTGGTAGCGCCAGCTGAACAACGTCGAGGTGTACACGAGCCCACCGGGCCTGAGGATCCGCACGATCTCCTCGCCCGCGAGCCACGGCCGGTCGATGTGCTCGAAGACGTCGACGCTCAGCACCACGTCGAAGGAGGCGTCGGGGATCTCGGGGCAGTGCGTGATGTCGCCGATGATGACGCCCGGTCCGGTCTCGGCGAGGTCGAGGTCGAGGTACTCGAAGCGGTCGGCGTCGAACACCCGGTGACGCGGGTGCCCTCGGCCGCCGATCTCGAGCACGCGCCCGCCGGAGACGCCGGACTTCTCGAGCACGAGCGCGAGGTGCTCGTTGATCCGGTCGTCACGGACGGGCCCGTCCTTCCACGCGTCGCGCAGCCGGTCGAGCGCGACCAGCTCGGGGTCGCGCGGAGGCTTCGGTGGGGGCGGTGGCGTCCAGATCCGACGGGCGAGGCGTTCGCGTAGTCCGGCCATGGCGGCGACGCTAGGGCGCGGTCGTGAACGTGCCGTGAGCCGCGGACGAACGTCGACCGACTCAGACGGCGGCCGGCGACTCAGCCTCGGACGTGAGCCCGCCGACGTGGTGACGGCTGCGCGGCACCACGAGCGGCGTGCCGCTCACGGGGTCGGGCACCACCTGGCAGGCGAGCCCGAACACGTCCTCCACCACGGCCGCGTCGATGACGTCGGACGGGCTGCCCTCCACCACGATCTCGCCGTGCTTCATGGCGATGATGTGGTCGGCGTAGCGGAACGCGAGGTTGAGGTCGTGCAGCACCATCGCGATGGTCTTGCCGTGCTCGCGGTTGAGGTCGGTGAGCAGGTCGAGCAGCTCCACCTGGTGGTTGATGTCGAGGTAGGTGGTGGGCTCGTCGAGCAGCAGCAGGTCGGTGTCCTGCGCGAGCGCCATGGCCACCCAGACGCGCTGGCGCTGACCGCCCGAGAGACCCGTGATCGGACGGTCGGCGAGGTCGGCCGTGCCGGTGGCCTCCAGCGCCTCGGCGACGGCGGCGTCGTCCTCCGCGCCCCAGCGGCGGAACCACCCCTGGTGGGGGTAGCGGCCACGGCCCACCAGGTCGGCCACCGTGATGCCGTCGGGCGCGACCGGCGTCTGCGGCAGCAGGCCGACGATGCGGGCGACGTCGGTGGAGCGCTGCTCGTGCACCGACGTCCCGTCGAGCAGGACGGTGCCGTGGCGCGGCTTGAGGAGCCGGGCCAGCCCTCGCAGCAGCGTCGACTTGCCGCACGCGTTGGCGCCGACGATGACGGTGATCCGGCCGGGCGGGACCTCCACGTCGAGGTGGGACACGACGTCGGTCTCGGCGTACCCGAGCGTGAGGTCCTGCGCTCTCAGCTCATGGGTGCGGTCGGTGCTGGTGGTGGTCATCCTCCGCGTCCTTCCCGGTTGACGGTGGCGAGCAGCCAGATGAGGTAGGGGGCGCCGACGGCGCCGGTGATCACCCCGGTGGGCAGGGCGACGGGCAGAGCGTGCTGCGCGACGAGGTCGGCCAGGAGCACGATGACGGCACCGACGAACGCGGCCGCCGGCAGGCTGGCGGCGTTGCCGACGAGCCGGATCGCGATCGGTCCGGAGATGAGTGCCACGAAGGCGACGGGGCCGGCCGCGGCGGTGGCGAGCGCCACGAGCACGACCGACAGCGCGAGGAGGACGAGCCGCGAACGCTCCACGTCGACGCCGAGCGCCGACGCAGCGTCGTCGCCGAGCTCGAGCGCGCCGAGCCGACGCGACAGCACGAGCACGACCGGCAGGAGCACCGCGACGCCGATCAGCAGGGCGCGCAGCTCGAACGGGCCGGCCGAGCCGACCGAGCCCACGAGCCAGGTCATCGCCTCGCGTGCGTCGCTCAGCTCGGCCTTCGCGATCACGTAGCCGGTGAGCGCCACGAACAGCTCGGACAGGCCGATGCCGATGAGGATGAAACGGTAGCCGGTGATGCCGTCGCGCCAGGCCAGCAGGTACACCGCGACGGCGGCGAGCACGGCCCCGAGCAGCGCCATGCCCGACGTCGCGACGGCACCCCACGTGGAGAACAGGATGGTCGAGACGGCGAACAGGCTGGCACCACCGGAGATGCCCACGAAGTCGGGCGAGGCCAGCGGGTTGGCGAGCAGCCGCTGGAAGACGAGGCCCGCGACACCGAGCGCGAGGCCTACGCCCACCGCCGTGGCGGCCGTGGGCAGGCGCAGGTCGAGCACGATGAAGTCGACGCTCGGGTCGTCCGTGAGCCGGAAGACGCTCCCGACCACCTCCCAGGCGGAGAGCCGGAAGGTGCCGATCATCATGGTCGCCACGAACAGCGCGAACGCCAGAGCCGCGAGACCTGCGGTGATGGCCGTCGTCCGGGCTCGGTGGCCGCGGCGCTGCGCGCGGACGGCGTGACGCAGGGGCGTGGTCGCGGTGCTCACAGCTGGGCCAGGTTCTTGTAGCGGACGAGCGCGATGAACGCGGGCGCACCGAGCACCCCGAGCACCACGCCGACCTGGAGCTCGCTGGGGCTCACCAGCACCCGTCCGAGCACGTCGGCCGACAGCAGGATGACCGGGCTCAGCAGCAGCGTGTAGGGCAGGATCCAGCGGTAGTCGGGTCCGCAGATCGCCCGGGCCACGTGCGGGACGATCAGCCCGACGAACACGATCGGTCCGCAGGCAGCGGTGGCGGCGCCGCCCAGCAGGGCGACCGTGACGAAGATGACCACCCGGGTCAGGCGGACCCGCTGGCCGAGGGCCACGGCCAGGTCGTCGCCGAGCGCCAGTCCGTTGAGGGCGCGACCCAGCAGCATCGCCACGACGATGCCGGCCACCAGGAACGGGTAGGTCTGCTCGAGCACCGGCAGGTACCGGCCGCTGAGCGAGCCGACCTGCCAGAAGCGCAGCTCGTTGAGCGCGCCGACGTCGGTCATCGTGATGCCGGTCGTGACCGAGTAGAGCGCGGCACTCACGGCGGCGCCCGAGAGCGCGAGCTTCACCGGCGTGGCTCCCTCGCGGCCGAACGACGCGACGCCGTAGACCACCACGGTGGCGATGCCGGCCCCCGCGAAGCCGACCCACACCGACGCGGACTGGCTGATGCCGTCGAGGACCATGACGGCCACGACGATGCCGGTGGCCGCGCCCATGTTGATGCCCATGATCCCGGGGTCGGCGAGGGGGTTGCGCGTGACGCCCTGCAGGAGCGCACCCGCCAGCCCGAGGGCCGCGCCGACGAGCAGGCCGAGCAGGGTGCGTGGCACCCGCAGCTCGCGGATGACGGTCTGCTCGGCCGACGCCCGGTCGTAGTCGGTGAAGGCCGTCCAGATCGTGCCCAGACCCACACCGCGCGCGCCGATCGTGATGCTGACGAACGTGATGACGGCGA
The DNA here is from genome assembly GCF_024655735.1 of Aeromicrobium sp. 50.2.37. Classification (NCBI taxonomy): domain Bacteria; kingdom Bacillati; phylum Actinomycetota; class Actinomycetes; order Propionibacteriales; family Nocardioidaceae; genus Aeromicrobium; species Aeromicrobium sp. 50.2.37. The sequence continues at coordinate 58,262 of NZ_JANLGG010000007.1, read as the reverse complement.
GTACCCCGAGCAGCACCAGCACGCCCAGTCCGAGACCCGCCGCCGAGCGCCCGCGGGGCGGGGCGTCCGACGTCGTCGGGCGTGCGGCGGTGCTGGTCACGGTGGCCTCTCGTGGGTGGTCCGTAGGCCAGACTAACTTAGGGCAGCCTCATCTCTCCCGCACACCAGGTCGAGGCGGGCGCCCCGTAGGCACCCACCCTCGACCACCCTGACGCGTCAGGAGTCTGCTCGCACCAGCCGGTCGGCCTTCTTGTCCGCCCAGTACTCGCGCACCTCGCGGCGGACCACCGGCAGGAGCAGGTAGAGGCCGAAGATGTTGACGAGTGCGCAGAGGAACAGCATCGAGTCCGCCAGCGTGATCACGTCGCTGAGCGTGACGACGGAGCCGAACACGGTGAACACGCAGAAGATCACCTGGAACAGGCGCTCGGTGAACTGCGAGCGGCCGAACAGGTGCGTCCAGGCCTTCTGCGTGTAGTAGGCCCACGTGATGAGCGTCGAGAACGCGAAGAGTGCCACCGCGATGGCCAGCACGTACGGGAACCAGGGGACGACGGTCTCGAACGCGTCCGAGGTGAGCACCACGCCGTCCGGGTTGGGCGTCTCGCCGGCGGCCACCGCGGCCTTGCCGTCGAGCCAGCTCTGCGGCTCGGCGATCACGATCACGAGCGCGGTCATGGTGCAGATGATCACCGTGTCGATGAACGGCTCCAGGAGCGCCACGAAGCCCTCGCTGGCCGGACGGCTCGTCTTGACCGCCGAGTGGGCGATGGGCGCCGAGCCGACGCCGGCCTCGTTCGAGAACGCCGCACGCTGGAAGCCGATGATCAGCACGCCGACCACGCCGCCGGTCACGCCCTCGGGCGAGAACGCACCGCCGATGATCTGGCCGACCGCGTCGGGCAGGTTGGTGATGTTCGTGCCGATGACGACCAGGCAGGCGAGGACGTAGACGGCGGCCATCGCGGGCACCAGCTTCTCGGTGACCTTGCCGATCGACTTGATGCCGCCGATGATCACGAGGCCGACGAGCAGCGCGAGGACGATGCCGAACGCGAGCGCCGCGCCGTCGGAGCCGAGGAAGCCGTCCTCGCCGCCGGTCACATTCTTGGCCTGCGCGTAGGTCTGGTTGGCCTGGAACATGTTGCCGCCGACCGCGCCGAAGAAGAAGATCGCGACGGCGAAGATGCCGGTCAGGACCGTGGCCGCCGCCGCGCCGAACCGCTCGAACGCGATGGGCAGGTAGCGGAAGGGGCCACCGCTGACGGTGCCGTCCTCGTGCTCCACGCGGTACTTCACGCCGAGCGTGCACTCCACGAACTTGGTGGCCATGCCGAGCAGGCCCGCGACGATCATCCAGAAGGTCGCACCTGCACCACCCAGGGTCACCGCGACGGCGACACCGGCGATGTTGCCCAGACCCACCGTGCCGGAGACCGCGGAGGCGAGGGCCTGGAAGTGCGAGACCTCGCCCGGGTCGTCCTTGCTGCCGAACTTGCCGCGCACCAGCTCGATCGCGTGTCCCACCCCCCACGTCTGCGGGCCGCGGAAGGCGATGGTGAAGACCAGTGCGCCCGCCACGAGCCAGAAGACGATGAGCGGGAACGCGACCCCGCCGATCGTCAGCTCGAAGAAGATGATCCCGGAGACGAAGTCCGCCACGGGGGCGAAGAATCCGTCGATGGCCTGTTCGATCCCGGTGACGTCCATCGGGCCACTTCAGCGGAAGTGGCTACGTGACGCAAGTCCTACACCGGATCGTCACCGAACGACGAGGCCCCCACGACCATGCGGTCGTGGGGGCCTCGTCGAGGTGTGGTCAGACGAACTTCTCGCCGTTCTTCGCCTTCTCCAGCAGCAGCGCCGGGGGCTCGAAGCGGTCGCCGTAGGTGGCGGCCAGCTCCTGCGCGCGACGCGTGAACGCCTCGACGCCGATCGAGCCGTCGGCGGCCTCGTAGCCGTTGACGTACTGGATCGCGCCACCCTGCAGGGCCGGGAAGCCGATGCCGAAGATGGAGCCGATGTTCGCGTCGGGCACCGTGCGCAGCACGCCCTCCTCGAGGCACTTGATCGTCTCGAGGCTCATGCGGAACGTCAGACGCTCCTTGAGGTCCTCGAAGTCGGGCTGCGTGTCGGCCGTCGGGAACTGCTCCCGCAGGCCCGACCAGAGGCCGACGCGCTTGCCGTCCTCGTAGTCGTAGAAGCCCGCACCCTTGAGGCGTCCCGGCCGGCCCAGCTCGATCATCCGGTCGATGATCTGCTCGCCCGGGTCGGAGACCCACGTGCCGCCCTCGGCCTCGACGGCCGCCTTGGACTCGTTGCGGATCTTCGTCATCAGCTCGAGGTTGAGCTCGTCGCTGAGCTGGAGCACCGGCGCGGGGAAGCCCGCGATGGTGGTGGCCCGCTCGATGGAGACCGGGTCGACGCCCTCGGACAGCATGCCGATGCCCTCGTTGACGAAGGTGCCGATGACGCGGCTGGTGAAGAAGCCACGGCTGTCGTTGACGACGATCGGCGTCTTGCGGATCTGCTGCACGTAGTCCAGCGCACCGGCGATCGCGGCGTCGTCGGTCTGCTCACCGGCGATGATCTCCACGAGCGGCATCTTGTCGACCGGGGAGAAGAAGTGGATGCCGATGAAGTCCTTCGAGCGCTCCACCCCCTCGGCCAGACCGGTGATGGGCAGCGTCGACGTGTTGGAGCCGAGCAGGGCGTCGGGCTCGACGACCTTCTCGATCTCGGCGAACACCTCGTGCTTGAGCTTGACCGACTCGAAGACGGCCTCGACGACCAGGTCGCAGCCCTCCAGGTCGGCGTAGTCGTCGGTGGGCGTGATCCGCGCGAGGAAGGCGTCGACCTTCTCCTGCGTGGTGCGACCGCGCTCGAGCTTCTTGGCCAGCAGCTTCTCGCTGTAGGCCTTGCCCTTCTCGGCCGCCTCGCGCGAGACGTCCTTGAGCACGACCTCCATGCCCGCCTGCGCCGAGACGTAGGCGATGCCCGCGCCCATCATGCCGGCGCCGATGACGGCGACCTTGGTGAACTTCCTCGGCTCCACGCCCGCAGGACGTGAGCCACCGGCGTTGATCGAGCCGAGGTCGAAGAAGAACGCCTGCGTCATGTTCTTGAACTGCTGGCCGACGAGGAGCTCCACCAGGTAGCGGGACTCGATGCGGCTCGCGGTCTCGAAGTCGACCTGCGCACCCTCGACGGCGGCCGCGAGGATGTTGCGCGGCGCCTTGTAGGGCGCGCCCTTGGTCTGCTTGCGCAGCATGGCGGGGAACGCGGGCAGGTTGGCGGCCAGCTTCGGGTTGGACGGGGTCCCACCGGGCATGCGGTAGCCCTGGCGGTCCCACGGCTGCGTGGCCGCGTCGGCGTCGCCCTGCACCGACTCGATCCACGCCTTCGCTGCGGAGAGCAGCTCGTCGGCGGGGACGATCTCGTCGACGAGGCCGATCTCCTTGGCCTTGGCCGGCTGCATGCGCGGACCCTGGAGCAGGATGTTCATGAGCGCGTCCTGCAGGCCGAACATGCGCACGGTGCGGGTCACGCCTCCGCCGCCGGGCAGCAGGCCGAGGGTCACCTCGGGCAGGCCGACCTCGAGCCGCACGTCGGCCGCGATGCGGTGGTGCGCCGCGAGCGCGATCTCCAGGCCACCGCCGAGCGCGGCGCCGTTGATGGCGGCGACGACGGGCTTGCCGGAGGTCTCGAGCTTGCGGAGCGTGGCCTTGATGCCCTCCACGTTGTCGAACAGCTTCTGCGCGTCGGCCGGGGTGGCCTGCGTCATCAGCTTGAGGTCGCCGCCGGCGAAGAAGGTCTTCTTCGCCGAGGAGATGATGACGCCCTTGACGGCGTCGGCGTCCTTGGCGATGTCGTCGACCAGACGGTCGACGGCCTTGGCCATGGACGACGCGTAGGCGTCGTTCATCGTGTTGGCGTTCTGGTCGGGGTCGTCGAGGACGAGGTTGACGATGCCGCCCTCGACCTCGTAGCGCACTGCTTCAGTCATGTCTCTCTTCTCCTGGTCAGACGCGCTCGACGATGGTGGCGATGCCCATGCCGCCGCCGATGCACAGCGTGGCCATGCCGTAGCGCTTCTCGCGGCGGTGCAGCTCGTCGACGAGCGTGCCGAGGATCATCGCGCCGGTCGCGCCGAGCGGGTGGCCCATGGCGATCGCGCCGCCGTTGACGTTGGTCTGCTCGTGGGGGTAGTCGCCGAGGTCGCGCATGAGCTTCATGGCGACGGCGGCGAAGGCCTCGTTGATCTCGATCAGGTCGATGTCCTCGATGGACAGACCGGCCTTGTCGAGCGCCTTGCGGCAGGCGGGGCCGGGGCCCGTCAGCATGATCGTCGGCTCCGAGCCGATGACGGCGGTCGAGACGATGCGGGCGCGGGGCGTGAGCCCGTGACGCTCGCCGGCGTTCTCGTTGCCGATCAGCACGAGCGACGCACCGTCGACGATGCCGGAGCTGTTGCCGGCGTGGTGGACGTGGTTGATCTTCTCGACCGTCGTGTACTTCTCGAGCGCGACCGCGTCGAACCCGGCGAAGTCGCCGAGGTCCTTGAACGACGGCTTGAGGCCCGAGAGGGACTCGGCCGTCGTGCCCTCGCGCACGAACTCGTCGTGGTCGAGGATCGTCATGCCGTTGACGTCCTTGACGGGGATGACGGAGTTCGCGAAGTAGCCGTTGGCGATCGCCTTGGCGGCGCGCGCCTGCGACTCGGCGGCGAACTGGTCCACGTCGTCGCGGCTGAAGCCCTCGAGGGTCGCGATGAGGTCGGCGCCGATGCCCTGGGGCACGAAGTCGGTGTCGAGCGCGGTCCGGGGGTCCATCGCCCAGGCGCCACCGTCGGAGGCCATGGGCACACGGCTCATGGACTCGACGCCACCGGCGACGATGAGGTCCTCCCAGCCGGACTTGACCCGGGCTGAGGCCTGGTTGACCGACTCGAGGCCGGAGCCGCAGAAGCGGTTCAGCTGGACGCCGGCGACCTGCTCGCCGAAGCCGGCTGCCAGGACCGCGGTGCGGGAGATGTCGGCGCCCTGGTCGCCCACGGGCGAGACGACGCCGAGGACGACGTCGTCGACCTGGTTGGCGTCGAGGGCGGGGTTGCGGGTCTGGATCTCGTCGAGCAGCCCGTTGAGCAGCGAGATCGGCTTGACCTCGTGCAGGGAGCCGGTCTTCTTGCCGCGTCCGCGCGGGGTGCGGATCGCGTCGTAGATGAATGCCTCGGTCATGTCAGTGTCCTCAGTGTCCTTCGTGTAGAACCTTCGGTGCCGATTGTGACACCACAACTGTCAGAGTTGCTAGGGGCCTGCCGGATCGTGATGCGGGTCACGCCGCCCTCAGGGTCGCACGGCGTACTGCTGCGTGACCGTGATCTGCCACAGCAGGACCTGGCCGCTGTCCTCCACACGCTGCTCCACGTCGGACGGGAACGCCTCGGTGTCGGGCTCGCCGACGTCGCCGCCGGTCAGGTCCCCCACGAGGCTGATGGGGCTCACCCGCGGCTCCGCCGGGCTCACCGAGGAGACCTCGACCTCCGTCGTCCCGCACGCGAACGTGGAGCCGGGCAGCATGCCCGGCTCCTCCTGCACGCCGTCGGACCAGTAGCGGGCGGCCAGGTCGAGACCGCCCTTGCGCACGCTCTCGCAGCCCCGGTCGGCCAGCCGGTCACGGAGCGCGTCGATCGCCCCGGCCACGTCGGCCCGGCCCTCGGCGGCAGGCAGGATCCACGAGCGACCGACGGTGCAGGCCGACTCGACCTCCGTGACCTTAGAGTTCTGCTGGCCCTCCTGGCAGACGTCCTGCGAGGCCGTCGCGAGCGGTTCGCCGAGGCCGAGCGCGTCGGGCCCGAGCTCGGCGACCGACGCCACGGCCTCGCTGCGCTGCACGTCCGTCGGCGCCGCCGGCCCGCCGCCGCTGCACCCGACCAGGAGCAGCGCGGCGACCACCGCGGTCAGGACGCGCACGCACCCCACAGGCCGGTCCTCGCCTTCTCGGCCTCGTCCTGCGCTGCGGTGACCTGCTCCTCGTACGGGGCGAACGTCGCGTCGTCGCGCAGGGTCGCCGCACCGTCGGCCAGCTGGCTCTCCTGCAGGAGCTCGCCGTCCTTCGTCCACACCCAGGCCAGGGCACGGCCCCGGCGGTCGTCACGACCGGGCTTGACCCAGATGCGCTGCGAGGACTCCGAGAGTCGCTTCTCGAGGGACTCCTTGGCCTCCTCGGCGTAGCACTCCTGGCGGTAGCTGGCGCCCGGGGTGTCGACCCCGTAGAGCCGCACCGTGACGCGGCCGTCGCCGTACGCCTCCAGCCCCTGGTCCGCGTAGCGGGACGTGGTGACGACCGTGGCGGTGAACGTGCCGCTGTCGGCCACGTTCCGGACCCGCATCTCGATCGCGTCGTACGGACGGTCCGCCCCCGAGGACGACTCCGACGACGAGCGCTTCGTCGCGCCGGTGATCCTGTCGGTCAGCCCGGTCGCCCAGAGCACCCCGCCCAGCACCAGGACGACGACCATCAGCAGTGCCGAGTTCCTCCCCGAGAGCCTGTCCATGCCAGGGAACGTAGTGGAACGAACGCCTCATTCGCATCCATCGATCTCGCATGCCGGGTACTACGCTCTGCCGGGTGAGTCCTCAGGCAACGGAGACGATGAGCGTGGAGCAGCTCGCCACGCGTGTCGACATGACCGTCCGCACGGTCCGGTTCTACGCCGGGCGCGGGCTGATCCCACCGCCCCGCCGGGAGGGTCGCAACGGCTACTACGGCCCCGACCACCTGGCCCGCCTCGAGCTTGTCAAGGAGCTGCAGGCGCACGGCTTCACGCTCGCGGCGATCGAGGGCTACCTCGAGCAGATCCCGACGGACGCGACGCCCGAGCAGGTGGCGCTGCACCGCACGCTGCTCGCACCCTGGACGCCCGAGATGCCCGAGACGCTCGACCGGACGATGCTCGAGAAGCGCGCCGGACGCGGGTTGAGCGACGACGACCTCGAGGTCCTCGTGGCCATCGGCGTGGTCGAGCCCACCCCGACCGAGGACGTGTTCCGCCTCGCGCCGGCCCACCTCGCCGTCGGGATGGGGTTCCTCGACGCGGGCCTGCCCGTCGACGCCGCCCTTGCCGCTCGGCGGATGGTCACCGAGCACGGGCGCGCGCTCGCGATCGAGCTGACCGAGCTGTTCCGCACGTCCGTGTGGCCGCAGCTGGTGGCGTCGGGCCAGCCGCCGGAGCTGATGACCGCGATGATCGAGCGGTTCAAGCCCCTGACGGTGCAGGCACTGGTCACCGCGTACGAGGAGGCCGTCGACGACGAGAAGCGTCGGACCGTGCGGCGCAAGGCCAACGACCGCGACTGACGTCACGTCCGTTCGCGCTGCGACGTTTCGCGGCAGTCGGTAAACTCGTGCACATCGAAGGGAAGTATCCCGTCGACCTGCGTGCGTCAGCACGGTCCGGCCATCCGGACCCGCACCAGGTGGCCCTCCCGGGTGGAGAAACCTTCGCGATCCCTGCCAGACCTCTGGCACTGCACCGCGAAGGAACTCCCCGATGCCTCTTGGCTCCCCCCTGGACTGGACCCTGCTGATCGCCGCCCTGGTGGCCTTGCTCGTCGTCGACCTGCTCCTCGTACGCGGCCGCGGCGAGATGCCCACCCGCGTCGCCGCGGTCTGGAGCATCGTGTGGATCGCGATCGCGCTCGCGTTCGGCGGCGTGCTGTACCTCTTCGGCACGACCGAGCAGTCGGCCACCTACTTCGCCGGCTACCTCGTGGAGAAGTCGTTGTCGCTGGACAACGTGTTCGTCTTCCTCGTCGTGTTCGGCGCCTTCGCCATCCCGACCCCGAAGCGGGTGCGTCTGCTGACGTACGGCATCGTGCTCGCCCTGGTGCTGCGGCTGATCTTCATCCTGGTGGGTGCCGCGGCACTCGACGCCGCCTCCTGGCTGACGTACCCGTTCGCCGCCCTGCTCGGCTGGACCGGCTGGCGGTTGTGGAAGCACCGCAACGACCACGACGGTGACGAGAAGCTGATCGAGGGCGTCAAGAGCCGCATGACGATCGCCGAGGGCGACCACGGCGACAAGCTCCTCACGAAGGTCGACGGCAAGCGCATGCTGACCACGGCCGGTGCTGCGCTGGTGGCGATCGCGATCGTCGACATCATCTTCGCCGTCGACTCGGTGCCCGCGATCCTCGGCATCACCACCGACACCTACGTCGTGTTCGCCGCCAACGCCTTCGCGCTGCTGGGTCTGCGGCCGCTGTTCTTCCTCGTGGCCGAGCTCGTGGCGCGGCTGCGCCACCTCAAGGCCGCGCTCGCCGCGCTGCTCGTGTTCATCGCCGCGAAGATGACCTACGGGGAGATCTTCGGCAAGGTCGGCCCCGAGTGGTCGCTCGGTGGCGTGGTGCTGATCCTCGGCGCCGGCGTGCTGGCCTCCCTGCCCTCCTACCGTCGCGAGAAGGCGCAGGAGAAGGACGCCGCCGTCCAGGAGGGCGAGGAGCCCCTGGTCTGAGCCTCCGCGCTCCCCACGACGACGGCCGCCACGCACTGCGTGGCGGCCGTCGTCGAACGTGGGGTCAGAGGCCCATGCCGCGACCGATGATCTCCTTCATGATCTCGGTGGTGCCGCCGTAGATCGTCTGGATGCGGGTGTCGAGGTAGGCCTTGGAGATCGGGTACTCGCTCATGTACCCGTAGCCGCCGTGCAGCTGGAGGCACTTGTCGACGGTCTTCTTCTGCAGCTCGGTGGTCCACCACTTGCCCATGGCGGCGTCGGCGACGGTGAGGTCGCCGCGGTTGTGCTGCGTGATCGACTCGTCGACGAACACCTGCGCGATCCGCGCCTCGGTCTCCAGCTCGGCCAGCACGAAGCGGCTGTTCTGGAAGGAGCCGACCGGCTTGCCGAACGCCTTGCGCTCCTTGACGTAGTCGAGCGTCATGTCGATCGCGGCGCGGCACGCGGCCGCGGCGACCACGGAGATCGAGAGGCGCTCCTGCGGCAGCTTCTCCATCAGGTAGATGAAGCCCTGGCCGGGCTCACCGATGAGGTTCTCCTTGGGGACGCGGACGTTCTCGAAGTAGAGCTCGGCGGTGTCCTGGGCCTTCAGACCGATCTTGTCGAGGTTGCGGCCACGCTCGAAGCCGGGCGTGCCCCGCTCCACGGCGATGAGCGAGAAGCCCATGGCGCCCGCCTCGGGATCGGTCTGGCAGACGACCAGCACGAGGTCGGCGTTGATGCCGTTGGTGATGAAGGTCTTGGAGCCGTTGATCACGTACTCGTCGCCCTCGAGGACCGCGCGGGTCTTGATGCCCTGCAGGTCCGAGCCGGTGCCGGGCTCGGTCATGGCGATGGCCGTGATCATCTCGCCGCTGCAGAACTTCGGGAACCAGCGCGCCTTCTGCTCGTCGCTGGCGTAGGAGAGCAGGTAGCCGGACACGAGGTCGGTCTGGATGACGAAGCCGATGCCGCTCGCGCCGACCCGGGTGATCTCCTCGGACAGGATCGCGTTGTAGCGGAAGTCGTCGATGCCGCCTCCGCCGTGCTCCTCCGGCATCATGAAGCCGAGCAGGCCCAGCTCGCCGGCCTTCTCCCAGACCTCGCGGGGGACGATGCCGTCCTTCTCCCACTGGTCGTGGTGCGGCGCGATCTCCTTCTCGCAGAACGTGCGGACGGTGTCGCGGAAGGAGTCGTGGTCGGCGTCGAAGATGGTGCGCTTCATGGGGTCCTCTTTCGGTCTCTGCTGCGGGATGGGGCGTTCAGGCCTGGACGGCGACGCCGTCGGCGATGAGGGCGTCGACGTCGTCGATGCCCCAGGCGGTCAGGGCGTCACGGGTGCTGGCACCCGGGGCTTCGGGCGCGGACCCGAGTCGGGCCTCGGTGCGCGAGAAGCGTGGGGCCGGCGCGGGCTGCGTGGTGCCGTGGTGCTCCACGTAGGTGCCCCGCGCGACGTTGTGCGGGTGCTCGTAGGCCTCGGCCAGCGGGAGCACCGGGTGCACGCAGGCGTCGCTGCCCTCGAAGACCTCCACCCACTCGGCCTGGGTGCGGGCGGCGAACCGCTGCTCGATCCGTTCGCGCAGCTCGGGCCAGCGCTCGAGCTCGTACTGGCCGGGCAACTCACCCCCGAGCAGGTCGGTGAACGCGGCGAAGAACTGCGGCTCCAGCGGCCCGACGGACATCCAGCGCCCGTCGGAGGTCTCGAAGACGTCGTAGAAGGGAGCGGCCCCACCGAGCAGGTTGGTGCCTCGGCGCCCGTCCCAGCTGCCCGACTGCTGCATCGTGACGGCCATGGTCATGAGGTGGGCCGTGCCGTCGGTGATGGCCGCGTCGACGACCTGGCCCTCGCCCGTGCGGCGTGCGTGCAGCACCGCGGCCAGCACGCCGGCCACCAGGTAGAGGGAGCCGCCGCCGAAGTCACCGAGGAGGTTCATCGGGAACGTGGGGGCGTCGCCGGGTCGGCGGCCGATCGGGTCGAGCGCACCGGCGACGGCGATGTAGTTCATGTCGTGGCCCGCGGTCTGGCTGAGCGGTCCGTCCTGGCCCCACCCGGTCATGCGGCCGTAGACGAGCGCGGGGTTGCGGGCCAGGCAGGCGTCGGGGCCGATGCCGAGCCGCTCGGTCACGCCGGGGCGGAAGCCCTCGAGCAGCACGTCCGCGGACTCCACGAGCCGCAGCACCGTCTCGACGCCGCGGGGGTCCTTGAGGTCCAGCGCGACGGACGGTCGACCGCGGCCGAGCAGGTCCTGCTCGGGGGTCGTGAGCTGGAGGCCACCGCCGCCGGGGCGGTGCACCCGGACGACGTCGGCGCCGAGGTCGGCGAGCATCATGGCCGCGAAGGGGCCGGGGCCGATGCCCACGATCTCGACGACGCGCACGCCCTGCAGAGGCCCTGTACCGGAATTTATCGTCACAGCACCATTGTGACAGTTCTACTGTCACAGTGTCGAGAGGGTGTCGAGATACCGTCGGTATGTGGCACCATGCTGCCGTGCATCCTGATCTCGCCTACACCCGACGCGGCACGCCCGGCGCTCCCCCGCTCGTCCTCCTGCACGGCATCGGCCACCGTCGCCAGGCCTGGGACCCGGTCCTGGACGACCTCGCCCGCGACTACGACGTGATCGCCCCCGACCTGTCCGGGTTCGGCGAGTCCCCCGCCTTCGCCGGCGGCGTCCGGTACTCCATGGAGAACGCGTGCGAGCACATGCTCAGCCAGTTCGAGCGGTGGGGCGTCTCCAAGCCGCACGTCGTGGGCAACTCGCTCGGGGGCGCCATCGCGCTCGAGCTGGGGTCCCGCGGTCTCGTCTCGTCGGTCACGGCGCTCAGCCCCGCCGGGTTCTTCGGACCCGTCAACCGGTTCCAGGCCCTCCTGCCACTGCTGCTCATGCGGCTGTCGGCGCTCCTCACGCCGGCTCGACTGCTCCAGCGCCTGGCCGCCGACCTGCGCGGGCGGCGGGCCATCGGCGCGATCCTGTACGCCCGGCCCGAGCGCCACGACGCCGACCACACCTACGGCGACTCGCTGGCCCTCAAGCACGCGACGGCCTTCGAGCGCACCGCGAAGGAGGGCGTCGTGTACCGCTTCGACCGACAGGTGCCGGTCCCCACCACCGTCGCGTGGGGCACGAAGGACAGGCTGCTGCCCTACGCCCAGGCCGCCGTCGCGAAGTCGCGCCTGCCCCAGGCCCGTCACGAGCCCCTGCCCGGCTGCGGTCACGTGCCGATGGCCGACGACCCCGAGCTCGTCCTGAGGCTGATCCGCCAGACCGCGGTCTAGACATGCAGGAGGCCCTAGCGCCTCATTCCCGTACCGACGCGGACGTTCACGGCCCCCCACGGCCAAAGCGAGGGCCCCCGGGGTCACGCTCCATGGCACCCATTCAACGTTCGTCAGGCTTCAAGAACCACGTGGCGACGCCACCGATCAGACGTACCGCGACCTGGAAACCGTCTCGCTGGACCACGCCGACGAGTGCGAAGACGATGCAGATGGCGATGAGGAGGCGCCGGAAGAACTGCGCGTCCCAGGTCTGCACGAGCCGACCTTACCTACCGCATACCGGAGCCGCCGGGACGCATCACACCACCACGCCGAGCTGCACTAGGCCTGCCCGGCGAATCGGGCGGGCGTGGTGCCGACCGTCCGACGGAAGTGCCGGGTGAGGTGGGCCTGGTCCCAGAACCCGGATGCGGTGGCGGCCTCCGCCGCGGGGACGCCGTGCAGCAGCAGCGCGCGGGCCCGGTCGACCCGTCGGCCCACGACGTAGCGGTGCGGCGGCAGACCGTAGGCCCGCTGGAACGCCCGCGCCAGGTGCGCCGGTGAGCGGCCGAGCAGACCCGCGGCCTCCTCGAGGGTGATCCCGTCGACGACGTGGTCGTCGAGCACGTCGCGCAGTGCCCGCGCGGCCGGGACGTCGGCAGCAGCGGGGATCGCCTGCCGGCCCGAGCCGAGCACGACGTCGCGCAGACCCAGCAGCAGCGACTCCGCCTGCCAGGTGTCCTCGGGTCGGGCGAGCACCTCGTGAAGCTCCTCGGTGAGTGCCCGGGCCGCGGCACCGGGCAGCACCGGACGGTCCACGGCGTGGCCGGTCACCGACGCCGGCAGCCAGGCGGCGTCGAGGTAGAGGACCCGCTTGCGGAAGCCGTGGTCCTGCGAGGCGGACCGCCCGTCGTGGGTGACGTGCGGCGGCAGCAGGCTGACGTGCCGCTCGGGCGCCGTGCGCGCGTGCCGGTCGAGGTCGTACGCGACGCATCCCTCGTCGATCAGCAGCACCGTCCACGTGTCGTGGGTGTGCGCCGGGTAGGCGTGCGAGATCATCGTCGCGTGGAACACCTCGCGGACCAGGGGGGCCTGCGGCGCCCAGGCACGCACCTGCTCGGCCATGTCAGGAACGTACAAGACCGCACCCGGGTCGGGGGCGGATCGTGGTGGTCATGGAGGACATCCGCTTCGACACCAAGATCGCCGTCGTCCTGCGCGACGACCTGCTCCCCTGGCAGGAGCTCAACGTGACCGCGTTCCTCGTGAGCGGGATCGCCGCGAACCCCGAGCTCCTCGGCGAGCCGTACGAGGACGCCGACGGGCAGCGCTACCTGCCGCTGCTGCGCCAGCCCGTCGTCGTCCTGACCGCCGACGCCGCGACCCTGTCGCGCGCCCACGCGAAGGTCGTGTCCCGAGGACTGCCCCTCGCGGTCTACACCCACGCGATGTTCTCGACCGGCCACGACGCCGCCAACCGCGCGGCCGTCGCGGCCGTGCCGACCGACGCGCTCGACCTCGTGGGGATCGCGGTGCACGGGCCGAAGAACGCGGTCGACAAGTCGCTGAAGGGTTCCCGACTGCACGGCTGACGGGCATAGACCCGCATCGGCGGGTGTTCTCGTGGACGTGGAGGTCCTCGAGAGCGTGGTGATCGGCGCCGGCCAGGCCGGGCTGTCCGCGTCGTACCACCTGGCCCGACGCGGGGTGCGGCACGTCGTGCTCGACGCCGACGACGCGCCGGGCGGTGCGTGGCAGCACCGCTGGGACGCGCTGACCATGGCCGACGTGCACGGCGTGGCCGACCTGCCCGACGCGCCCGTGCCCCCGGCCGAGGGTCACGAGCGGGCCAACGTCTTCGTGCCCGCCTACTTCGCCGCGTACGAGCGGGCGCACGACCTGCCGGTCGAGCGACCGGTGGCGGTCGACCGGGTCGAGTCGGTACCAGGAGCAGGGGGCGACCTCCTGGTCGTCCACGCCGGTGACCGCACCTGGCACACCCGGACCCTGGTGAACGCCACCGGGACCTGGCGGCGGCCGTTCGTGCCGCGCTACCCCGGCCAGGAGGTCTTCGCCGGCGAGCAGCTGCACACGGTCGACTACCCCGGACCGGAGCACTTCCGCGGCCGGCGCGTCATGGTGGTCGGCGGCGGCGCCTCGGCCGTGCAGTTCCTCGGCGCGCTGCGGCCGGTCACCGACACCCTGTGGGTGACTCGCCGCGAGCCCGTGTGGCGCACCGAGCCCTTCGACCCCGAGGCGGGCCGCGAGGCTGTGGCGATGGTCGAGGAGCGGGTCCGGGCCGGGCTCCCGCCACGCAGCGTCGTGAGCGTGACCGGGCTGATGCTGCGCGAGCAGGAGGCCGAGGCCGAGCGGCTCGGCGCCTACGAGCGGCTGCCGATGTTCGACCGGCTCGTGGCGGACGGCGCCGTGTGGGGCGACCACCCGGCGGGGGTGCCCTTCGACGGAGCTCAGGAACCACCGGGCCGCGGGCGGCAGACGACGAGGTTCGAGCCCGTCGACGTGATCCTCTGGGCCACCGGCTTCCGCCCCGACGTCGACCACCTGGCGCCGCTGCACCTGCGCTCACCCCGGGGTGGCATCCAGCTGGGTGCCTCGCTCGCCACGTCGACAACGTCCACGGCCGACCCGCGGGTGCAGCTGGTCGGCTACGGCCCGTCGGCCTCGACGATCGGGGCGAACCGCGCCGGACGCGCGGCCGCGAACGCGGTGGTGCGGACGCTCAGCTCTCGCGTGGACGCTTGAGCGACCACGGCTCCAGGTGCTCGTAGCCCTTCACCGAGACCCGCCGCGTGCGACGCAGCCGGAAGTCGTCGTGGTCGAGCAGCTCGGCGAGGTCGTGGTCGACGAGGACGCGCGCCGGGCGCGCCACCGAGGTGAGCCGCGCAGCGATGTTGACCGTCGAGCCGAACACGTCGCCCAGGCGGGCGAGGACGGGCCCGTGGGCGAGCCCGACGCGGACGTCGGGGAACTGCTCGTCGGCCTCGGCACGCTCGACCAGCTCGAGCGCGAGCAGCGCGGCCTCGGTCGGGTCGTCCACCGTGAACAGGGCCTCGTCACCGATGGTCTTGATCACCTGTCCGCCGTGCTGCACCACCAGCTCGGTGACGACCCGCTCGAACCACTCGACCATCGCACCGAGCGCGCGCGGACTCATCTGCCGGCTGCGCGAGGTGTACCCGACGATGTCGACGAACCCGACGACGAGCTGGCGCTCGGACTCCGATCGCACGTCGCGCAGCGCGATCCGCGACGCGGTGGCCAGCAGGTGCCGCCGCCACACGTAGCCCTGCACCTCCTCGACCATCGGGATCACCTCGGCCAGCACGTCGAGCGGCGGCTGACCCCCGTCCTCGGTCTGCAGCACCCCCAGCAGGAGCCGCGTCTGCCAGTCGGCGAGCCGGGCGAAGGTGCGCCCGAGCGACCGGACGAACTGCGGCAGCCGGTCCTCCTCGAGCACCCCGAGGTCGATCAGTCGCTTCGTGACCTTCAGCGCCGCGACGTCGGCCTCGGTGAACGCGACCTTGTCGTCCTCGACCTCCGGGAAGCCGAGGTAGCGCCACAGGTCGTTCGCGAGGTCGAGGTCCATGCCGGACCGCTCGGCCACCTCGCGCTGCGTGAGCGTCGGGCCGCCGTCGAACAGGAAGTCGGCCGCGACGTCGATGAGCAGGCTCGGGTCGAACGCTGGCTGGTCGGACGTGCTCACGCCCGCATCGTAGGGGCTCAGGCGCTGTCGCGGGAGACCAACGCGGGAGGGAAGACGACCTGCTCGGGCTCGCGCTCCCCGACGTCGGCGAGCTGGTCGAGCAGCAGCCGGGTGGCTCGCTCGACCATCTCGCCCACCGGGTTGCGCACCGTGGTGAGGGTCGGCGAGGTCCGCTCGGCCACCTCGAGGTCGTCGTACCCGACCACGGCGACGTCACCGGGAACGCTGCGGCCCGCCTCGGCGAGGGCGCGCAGGGCACCGGCCGCCATCAGGTCCGAGGCGGCGAACAGGCCGTCGAGGTCGGGGTGCTCGGCGAGCAGCGCGCGACCCGCCGCGAGGCCCCCGGACTCGGTGAAGTCGCCACGCCGCACGGCCGAGGCCG
Source organism: Aeromicrobium sp. 50.2.37 (assembly GCF_024655735.1). Taxonomy (NCBI): domain Bacteria; kingdom Bacillati; phylum Actinomycetota; class Actinomycetes; order Propionibacteriales; family Nocardioidaceae; genus Aeromicrobium; species Aeromicrobium sp. 50.2.37. The sequence goes on along the minus strand of NZ_JANLGG010000007.1, from coordinate 42,397 downwards.
ACAGACCGGCGCCCTCCACGACCTCGCACCACCCGGCGAGCCGGTCGGCGCCCGCGGCCATGTCCGCCGGTCCGGCGATCGTCGCGAGCCGGCGCCGACCGCCGTCGAGCAGTCGCTGCGCCGCAAGCCGTCCACCCGCGACGTTGTCGGTGTCGACCCACGACAGGGTCTGCACCGCGGCCCAGGGCCGACCCACGAAGACCGCCGGGAGGCCGAGACCGCTGAGGTGCTCGGCCAGCCGGTCGTGCCGGTGGTGCGAGACGACGAGGGCGCCGTCGATGTTGCGTCGGCTCAGGTACCGCAGGAGGCGGCCCTCCTCGCCGGGGCGGGCGAGCAGCAGCACGAGCTGCAGGTCGCGCTCGTCGAGCACGCGGTTCACGCTGCGCAGCGTGTGGCCGAAGAACGGGTCGGCGAACACGCGCTCGTCGGGCTCCGGCACCACGAGCGCGACCGCGTCGGTGCGACGCGTCACGAGGCTGCGCGCGGCCGGGTTGGGCCGGTAGCCCAGGGTGCGGACCGCCTCCTCGACGGCGGTCAGCGCCCGTGGCGACACCCGATGACCGCCGTTGATGGCGCGCGACGCGGTGGCACGCGAGACGCCCGCGAGCCGGGCGACCTCGTCGAGCGTCGGGGCACCACCGGGTGCCGTCAGGTCCTCGCTCACCCGTCGCACGTTAGAGGATTCCCTCCGCCGCCACGCGGGAGTACCAGAGAGCGCTCGACTTGGGCGTGCGCTGCTGGGTCTCGTAGTCGACGTGCACGATGCCGAACCGCTGGTCGTAGCCGTAGGCCCACTCGAAGTTGTCGAGCAGCGACCACACGAAGTAGCCGCGCACGTCGACCCCCTTCTCGATCGCCGCGTGGACCGCCCGCAGGTGTCCGGCCACGAACGCCAGGCGCTCGGGGTCGTCGACCGTGCCGTCGTCGGCCACGACGTCGGGGTAGGCGGCGCCGTTCTCGGTCACGTACACGGCCGGCAGGTCGTAGTCGTCGTTCAGCGCGACGAGCAGGTCGGTGAGTCCCTCGGGCTGGACCTCCCAGTCCAGACCGGTCACGGGCAGCCCCCGCCGCGGGAACGTGATCGCCTCGCCGCCGGGATAGGGCGACGTGGTCTCCCGGGAGGGGTGCCGGATGCGGGAGCCGAGGAGGTCGGCGTCGCGGTGAGGACGGCCCGACGCCGCGTCGCCGTGGTAGTAGTTCACGCCGAGCACGTCGATCGGTGCACCGATGAGCGCGAGGTCGCCGTCGCGGATCGCGGACTGCCACGGGTGCCCGCGCCAGCACAGGCCCTCGGTGAGCTCGTGGATCTCCTCGGCGTAGGAGCCGCGCAAGATCGGGTCGAGGAACACCCGGTTGAACAGGTGCTCGACCCGGTGCGACGCGGACACGTCGGCCGGCTCGGTCGGGTCGAAGGGCTCCGGCACGGTGAGGTTGAGCGTGATGCCCACCTGCCCGCCCTCCCGCCCGTCGACCCCGCGGCGGCGCAGCTCGTCGACGACCAGGCCGTGGCCGAGCATCAGGTGGTGCGCGGCCACGAGTCCCGCCACACCCTCCTGCCGTCCTGGCGCGTGCTGGCCGCCGGTGTAGCCGAGGAAGGCCGAGCACCACGGCTCGTTCAGGGTGGTCCAGTAGGGCACGCGGTCGCCGAGGGCGTCGTGCAGTGTCAGGGCGTAGTCGGCGAACCGGTGCGCGGTGTCGCGGTTCGTCCAGCCGCCGGCGTCCTCGAGCACCTGCGGCAGGTCCCAGTGGTAGAGCGTCACCCACGGGGTGATGCCCCGGTCGAGCAGCGTGTCCACGAGCCTGGCGTAGAAGTCGACACCGCGCTGGTTCGGCTCCCCGCCGTCGGGCCGGACGCGTGCCCACGACGTGGAGAAGCGGTAGGCGTCGAGGTTGAGCGATGCCATGAGGTCGACGTCCTCCTCGACCCGGTGGTAGTGGTCGCACGCGACGTCGCCGGTGTCGCCGTCGAGCACGGCTCCCGGGACCCGCGCGAACGTGTCCCAGATCGACGGCGTCCGGCCGTCCTGGTCGTGGGCTCCCTCGATCTGGAAGGCGGCGGTGGCCGACCCCCAGAGGAAGCTGGTGGGGAAAGGTGTCTCGGTCATCCCTTGACGGCTCCTTGCATGATGCCGGCGACGAGCTGTCGGCCGGCGAGGACGAACAGGATCAGGAGGGGCACCGTCGACATGGCCGACCCGGCGAGCACCAGGGCGTAGTCGGTCGACTGCCCCTGCCCGGTCAGGGCCAGCCGGTCGAGCGCCAGCTGCAGGGTCTCGGTCCGCTGCAGCGCGACGAGCGGCCACAGGTAGTCGGTCCAGACCGTCATGAACGTGAAGACGAACAGGATCGCCATCGCAGGCCGCCCCGCCGGGACCGCCACCGTCCAGAAGGTCCGCAGCATCGAGCAGCCGTCCATGCGGGCGGCCTCGAGCAGCTCGTCGGGCACGGCGTCCACGAGGTACTGGCGCATGAAGAAGACGCCGAAGGCCGTCACCAAGGTGGGCAGCGCCACCGCGACGAGCGTGTCGAGCAGCGCGTAGTCGCGCATCAGGATGAACAGCGGCACCATCGCCAGCTGCGTCGGCACGGCCATCGTCAGCACCACGAAGCCCATGAGCGCGTTGCTGCCGCGGAACCGCAGCTTGGCGAAGGCGTAGCCGGCGAGCGTGGAGAAGAACACCACGGACGTCGCGCACGCCGTGGACACGACGAGGCTGTTCACCATGGCCTGCCAGAACTCGACGGTGTCGAGCACGCGGGCGGCGTTCTCGAGGAAGTGCCCGCCGGGCAGCAGGGGCGGCGGGAACGAGGTGGCGCGCTCCCGCGTGTGGGAGCCGATGACGACGGACCAGTAGAGCGGCAGCGCGGAGCCGATGACGAACGCGGCCAGCAGGCCGTAGGTGAGGAAGCCCGGACGCCTGGTCATCGCTCGCTCCTTCGCGTGGCGGCTCGGACGACGAGGAAGTTGACCAGCGCGATCGCGACGATCACGAGGAACAGCACCCAGGCGGCCGCGGAGGCACGTCCGTAGAACTGGTCCTCGATCCCGCGGGCGTACACGTAGAGCGTCGTCGTCATGTACTGCTGGCTCGGGCCGCCCTCGCGTGCCGGGGTGTCGTCGAAGAGCCGCGGCTCGGTGAAGATCTGCAGTCCGCCGATCGTGCTGGTGACGATGACGAAGATCATCGTGGGGCGCAGCAGCGGAAGCGTGACGGAGAAGAACTGGCGGACCCGACCGGCGCCGTCGAGCGCAGCCGCCTCGTAGAGGTCGCGCGGGATGGCCTGCATGGCGGCCAGGAAGATGAGCGCGTTGTACCCGGTCCAGCGCCAGTTGACCATGCCGGCGATGGCGACGTGGCTCCACAGCCGCTCGACGTGCCAGCGGATCGGCTCGAGGCCCAGCTCGGTGAGGGCGGCGTTCACGAGGCCGTACCGGTCGGCGAACAGGCTGCCGAAGATCAGGACCGCCGCGGTCGGGGCCACCACGAAGGGCAGCAGCACGCTCATGCGCCACAGCCCGCTCGCCCGCAGCCGGGTGCTCAGCAGGGCGGCCACCAGCACGGCGATGACGACCTGCGGGATCGTCGACAGCACGAAGATGCTGAAGGTGTTGACCATGGACCGGCGGAACACCGGGTCGGCGAGGACGAACCGGAAGTTGTCGAGGCCGACGAACTCACCGCGCGAGTACGCGAGCCGGTCCCAGTCGTGCACGGCGAGGAAGCCGGTGTAGACGAGGGGGAAGAGGCCGACGAGCCCGAACAGGACGAAGAAGGGCGAGACGTAGAGGTACGGCGCCAGGCGCACGTCCCACTGGGACCGCCGCGCCCGGCGGAGGAGACGTCGCTCCTCCACCGGGCGCTCGAGGGTCGTGGTCACTGGAGTGCCTTCACCTCCGAGACGAACGAGGCCCACGACTCGTCGGGGTCGGTGCCCTGGTCGACCCGGTTGATGGCGTCCTGGAACTTGGTCAGGATGTCGGAGTAGAGCGGTCCGTGGAACGGCTGCACGTCGATCGCGTCGGCGCGCGAGGAGAAGATCTCACCGACCGGCGCGTCGTTGAAGTACTCGTCGGTGACCGACAGCAGGTCGGGACTCTCGAGCGCCTCCACCTGCGACGGGAAGTTGCCGAGGGTCTCGAAGATCGTCAGCTGCTGCTCCGGCGCCGTGATCCAGGCGGCGAACTCGCGGGCCGCGTCCTGCTTCTTCGACGTCTGCGGGACCGCCAGGTAGGAGCCGCCCCAGTTGCCACCACCGCCGGGGAACACGTCGGCGATGTCCCACACGACGCCGTCGGGGGCGGGGTCGCCGGTGTTGTCCTTGATCGGGTTGCGCATCCAGCCCGGGCACGGGATCGTCGCGAAGCCGTCGCGCGCGAAGCCGGCGTTCCAGTCGTCGCTCCACTGCGCCGTCTGCGTGGAGAGGGAGTCCGAGCGGCTCGTGACGTCCTCCCAGACCTTCTCGAGCTCGGGGTTGTCGACGTCGACCGAGCCGTCCTCCTGCTCGAACGGGTACTCGACCTGGTTGAGCATGGCCTGGGCGATCGAGCCGGACGCGTCGTACCAGGCGACGTCCGGGCTGGCCTTCGTGAACCGCTCGCCGAGGGCGAAGTAGTCGTCCCAGGTGGACATCAGGGCGGCCACCTCCTCGCGGTCGCTCGGGAGGCCGGCCTCCTCGAACAGGTCGGCGCGGTAGCAGATGGCCTCGGGCCCGGCGTCGGTCGCGTAGCCGAGCAGGGCGCCGTCGGCGGTGGTGGCCTCCTTCTCCTTGAAGTCGAGCCAGCGGCCCTTCACGTCGTCGCTGGCGAGGTCGACCCAGCGGTCGGGGGCGGCGACGATCGCGGGCATGAAGTCGCCCTCGACCGCCACGACGTCGGGCAGGCCGGTGCCGGCCTGCAGCATGGTGTTGAGCTCGTTCTTCCAGTCGTCCCACTTGGAGACCTTGGTCTGCTTGACCGGGGTGTCGGGGTTGTCCTCGTTCCACTGCTTCACGAGGTCGTCGTAGCCGAACTCCCCGAACGTGGTGAGCTCGATGGTGCCGGTGGCGTCGTCTCCGCCGCCGCCACCACCGCAGGCGGCGGTCAGGCCGAGGGCGGCCGTGGCCAGCCCGAGGGCGAGTCGGTGGGTGGTTGTGCGCACGATGGTCTCCTGGGGGCGGGGTGGGGAAACACCCCTCGCCCAGTCGGGTGAGAGCGCTTCCATGATGTGATGGCCGTCACTGTGCCGCGCTCGACGGGGATTTGTCAACGCTCACCACAAAATGAATGGAAGCGCTTCCACTTCGCCGCCCGATGTGATGCACTGTGAGCCATGACACAGGTGCGGTACGTCCAGGCCCGACACACGTACCCGGGTGCCGAGCGCCCGGCCGTGGACGACCTCGACCTCACGGTCGACGACGGCGAGCTGCTCGTGCTCGTGGGTCCGTCGGGCTGCGGGAAGTCCACGTCGCTGCGGATGCTGGCCGGGCTGGAGGAGATCAGCGGCGGCAGCATCTGGATCGGTGACCGGGACGTGACCCACGTGGCGCCGAAGGACCGCGACATCGCCATGGTCTTCCAGACCTACGCCCTGTACCCCCACCTGAGCGTGGGCGAGAACATGGCGTTCGCCCTCAAGGTCGCCGGCGTCCCCAAGGCCGAACGGGCCGCACGGGTGGCCGAGGCCGCCACCATGCTGGACCTCACGAAGGTCCTCGACCGCAAGCCCAAGGCCCTCTCCGGCGGCCAGCGCCAGAGGGTCGCGATGGGCCGGGCGATCGTGCGGCAGCCGCAGGTGTTCTGCATGGACGAGCCGCTCTCGAACCTCGACGCCAAGCTGCGGGTCTCGACCCGGACCCAGATCTCGGCCCTGCAGCGTCGCCTCGGCACCACGACCGTCTACGTCACCCACGACCAGGTCGAGGCGATGACCATGGGCGACCGGGTCGCCGTGCTGAACGACGGCGTGCTGCAGCAGGTCGACACCCCGCTCGCGCTGTTCGACCGGCCGGCGAACCTGTTCGTCGCGGGGTTCATCGGGTCACCGTCGATGAACCTGCTCCAGCCCGACGTCCTCGACCTGCCCCTCGACCGCGCGGCGGTCGCCCGCGCGGGTGCCGACGGCGTGACGCTCGGGCTGCGGCCCCAGGCGCTGCGGCTCGCCGGGCCGGAGGAGACCGGTCTCGACGTCGTGGTCGACCTCGTCGAGGAGCTGGGGTCCGAGGCCTACCTGTACGGCCGTCCGCCCGCCGGCGGTCAACGCGTCGTGGCCCGGATCGACGGGCGTGCCGGGATCGCCCCCGGCGAGAAGGTCACCCTCGTCGCGGACCCCGCGGCGGTGCACGTGTTCGACACCGCGTCGGGCGAGCGGCTCAGCGCCTGACGAGGAAGGAGGGGTCGAGGTCCTCGGCGCGAGGGCAGCCCAGCAGGGCCAGCGTCGAGTCGAGCTCGGCCACCAGCTGGTCCAGCACGGCCTGCGCGCCCGCCGCACCCCCGCGCGCCAGGCCCCAGAGCACGGGCCGTCCGACCAGCGCCGCGTCGGCACCGAGGCACAGCGCCTTCGCCACGTCCCAGCCCCGCCGGATGCCTCCGTCGACGAGCACCGCGGCCCGACCGTCGACGGCCTCGACGACCGGGGGCAGCGCCTCGGCCCCGGTCAGCACGGTGTCGAGCTGGCGACCGCCGTGGTTGGACACGATCACGCCGGCCGCCCCCACGTCGACCGCCCGAGCGGCGTCGTCGGGGCGCAGGATCCCCTTGAGCAGCAGCGGCATCCCGGCGGCCTCGGCGAAGGTGTGCACGTCGTCCCAGGTGAGCGTGGGGTCGTGCATGGCGAAGATCTGCTCGGTGGTGAGCGGGGCGCCGCCGGGGTTGAGCGCGATCGGGTGCGTGACGCTGAACCCGGTGCGCTTGTCGCGCTCGCGCCACCCCGCCACGGGGAAGTCGACCGTGAGCACGAGCGCCTCGTAGCCGGACTCCTTCGCCTCGGCCACCAGGTCGAGCGAGACCTGCCGGTCCTTGAACACGTAGAGCTGGAACCAGCGGTCCGGGCCCGCCACCTGGGCGACGTCGGCCGGCGACGTGGTGGTCTGCGACGACAGCACGAACGTGGAGCCGGTGGCGGCCGCGGCCCGGGCCGTGCCGCGCTCGGCGTCCTCGTGGGCGTGCCGCTGGTAGGCCATCGGCGCCACCACGACCGGGTGCGCGCGACGTCGGCCCAGCAGGTCGACCGACAGGTCCCGCTCGCCGACGTCGACGAGCACCCGCGGTGCGAGGCGCACGTCGCTCCAGCTGGTCTCGTTGGCGCGCAGCGTGATCTCGTCGCCCGCCCCGCCCGCGAAGTAGCCGTGCGCTCCCGCGCCCAGCAGGTCCTCGAGATCCTCCATGCCGTCAGGCTAGGTCAGGCGCGGAACCGCGCGAGGAAGGCCGCCGTGCGCGGGTCCTGCGGGGCGTCGAAGAGCTGCTCGGGCGGGCCGATCTCGACGATCTCGCCGTCGGCGAGGAAGGCCACGACGTCGCTCGCCTCGCGCGCGAACGACATCTCGTGCGTGGCCATGACCACGGCGATGCCGTCGGCGCGCAGACCGCGGACGACGTCGAGGACCTCACCGACCAGCAGGGGGTCGAGGGCCGACGTGATCTCGTCCAGCAGCAGGACCTCGGGATCCATCGCCAGGGCGCGGGCCAGCGCGACCCGCTGCTGCTGGCCACCGGACAGGGAGTCCGGGTACGCCGACGCCTTGTCGGCCAGACCGACGCGGTCGAGCAGGGCGAGGGCCCGCGTCCGGGCGTCGCCCTTCGACACGCCCCCTGCCCTCGTCGGTGCGAGCACGAGGTTCTGCAGCACGCTCAGGTGCGGGAAGAGGTTGTAGGCCTGGAAGACGATGCCGATGCGGCGTCGGATCGCGTCGACGTCCACGCGGGGATCGGTGACGTCCTGCTCGGACCCGGCGTCGTCGGCCAGCCAGACGGTCCCGTCGTCGACGGTCTCCAGCAGGTCGATGCACCGCAGCAAGGTCGACTTCCCGCTGCCGGACGCGCCGATGAGGCACACGACCTGGCCGGGCTCGACCACGAGGTCGATGCCCCTCAGCACCTCGGTGGAGCCGAACGACTTGCGCAGCTGCTCGATCCTCAGCATCAGGCACCCGCCTCCCTGCGCATGCTGCGGATCGACAGCCAGTCGGCGACCCGCGCGATGACGATGGTCGCCGCGATGAACAGCACGGCGGAGACCACGAGCGGCGTGAACACGAAGTCGCGGTTCGAGATGATGTTGGCCTGCCGCAGCGCCTCGACCAGGCCGATGGTCGACAGCAGAGCGGTGTCCTTCTGCAGCGACACGAAGTCGTTGAGCAGCGGCGGCACCTGGCGGCGCAAGGCCTGCGGCAGCACCACGTGGCGCAGGGTGCGCCCGTACGACAGTCCCAGCGCGCGGCCGCTCGCCCACTGCGTGGGGTGGACCGACAGGATGCCGGCGCGGATCACCTCGGCCACGTAGGCGCCGTAGCTGAGCGTCAGGGCGACGACACCGAGCCAGAACAGGCTGGTCGGCAGTCCGGTCAGGTTGAGCGCCGGGACGCCGAACCCCACGAGCAGCACGACCAGCAGCGTCGGGGTACCACGGAAGACGTCGGTGTACACCGTCGCGATGAGGCGCAGCGGCGCCATCGCCGGCGACGGGACCACGCGGACCACGGCGACCACGAGGGCCACCACCAGGATGAGCACCTCGCAGACGAGGAACAGCCGCACGTTGAGCCAGAAGGCCTCGGCGATCGGCCCGGCGGAGTCCTTCGCGTCCTGCCAGTCGAAGAAGGTGCGCTGCACCCGCTCCCAGCCCGGCGCGTTCAGCACCACGACCGCCAGCACGGCAAGCACCACGAGCGTGGAGCCCGCGGCCACACCACCACGCCGCAGGGCCCGCGCGCGGCGGAACCGCTCGCGGGCCTGCTGGCGCTCGCTGGTCTGGTGGTGGGTGCTCAGGACTGGCTCAGCTCGGGCACGTCGACCTCGGTCGACAGCCACTGCGTCTGCAGCTTCTCGAGGGTGCCGTCGTCGGCGAGCGCGTCGACGGCGGCGCTCACGCACGGGGTCAGCGGCGAGTCCTTGTCGAGCAGCAGGCCGAACTCCTCGGACTCACCCGTGCGCGGCTCGAACTGACCGACGAGCGTCGCGCCGTCGAGCTCGGCGCCCACGAGGTAGAACGCGGTCGGGACGTCGGCGATGATCGCGTCGACCTGGCCGTTCTGCAGGGCCTGCGCGGCCTTGGAGGTGTCGTCGTAGACCAGCGGGTCGGAGGCCAGGTCGAGCTGCTCGGTGGCCTCGAGCGACGTCGTGCCGACCTGGGCGCCGACCTTCGCGTCCTTCAGGTCGGCCAGGCTCGTGACGTCGGCGTAGTCGGAGTCCTCGAGGGTGATGACGCCCTGCTGGGCCTTGTAGTACGGGCTGGAGAAGTCGACGACCTTCTCCCGCTCGCTCGTGATCGAGAACTGGTTGATGTCGAAGTCGAAGGCCTTGTCGCCCGGCTTCACGGCCTCGTTGAAGCCCTGGGTGATCCACGTGATCTCGTCGGGCCCGAAGCCGAGCTTCTCGGCGACCGCGCGGGCCACGGCACCCTCGTACCCCTTGCCGTTCGTCGGGTCGTCGTCGGTGAACCACGGCTCGTAGGCGGGGGTGTCGGTGGCGATCGTCAGGGTGCCGGCCTCGTGGAGGTCGAGGTCGTCGCCCTGGCACTGGTCCAGCGAGACGGCGCCGGCGGAGTCGTCGGAGGAGTCCGACTCGTCGGCGGGGGCACAGGCGGTGGCGAGGGCGAGCGTGGCTGCAGCAGCGGCAGCAGCGGCCATGGGGAGGGGGGTCAGGCGCATGGGCGAAATCGTACGGCGCGCCCGTCGTCAGGCCGTGAAGTGCCCGGACAGTGAGCCGAGGATCGGCTTCCAGTCGCGCACCACGTGCTCACCGACGAACCCTGCAGCCACGAAGGGGTCGGCGGCCACGAGGGCCTCGACCTGCTCGCGCGAGTCGGCGCGGAACACCAGCACCGCCTCGCGGCTGTCGGACGCCGGGCCGCTGATCAGCAGCTCGGGCAGGTTCGCGAGGTAGTCGCGGTGCTCGGTGCGCAGCGTCGCGAGCTGCTCCTCGGGCGCTCCGTAGGTGTAGGTCACGGCGAAGATCGACATGCACCTCACTCTAGGCGTCGCAGTTGCTGTGCAACTGGTTGCATATGTACTCTCAGACCATGGCGCTCGAGCACGCGATCCTCGTGTCCCTCGCGGAACGCTCCGCCACGGGCTACGAGCTGGCGCGCCGCTTCGATGCCTCGATCGGCAACTTCTGGAAGGCCAGCCACCAGCAGATCTACAAGGTGCTGGGCCGCATGGACGCCGACGACCTCGTGACGTCGCAGGTCGTGGCCCAGGACGGACGGCCGGACAAGAAGGTCTACGCCATCACCGACGCCGGCCGCGCCGAGCTGGCCCGCTTCACCACCGAGCCGTCGACCATGGAGCCGCTGCGCTCGGCCTTCGCGGTCAAGCTGCGTGCCCTCCAGCACGGCGACCGCGACGCGATCCTGGCCGACGTGCACCGCAAGCGCGCCCAGCACGCCGAGAAGCTCGCCTACTACGAGGCCAGCGCCGAGCGCTTCTACCCCGACCCCGACGCCCTCGAGGCCGCCGACGTCGGCCCGTGGCTCGTGCTGCGCGGCGGCATGCTCGGCGAGCAGACCGCGATCAGCTGGTGCGACGAGATCCTCGACCGGCTCGAAGGGCGCGCAAGCCGATGACGAGCACGCAGAGTCCGAGGGTCACCGCCGTGCCGATGAGCACCGCGTGCACCCAGAAGAACGCGGTGGGCGCGCTGCTCCAGGCCTCGCCGGCCCACGCGCGCTCGTCGTCGACGATCGCCTTCGCGAACCGCGGCCAGATGACCACGTTGAACACGCCTGCCACGACCAGCACCCACGCCGACACCCTCGAGATCACAGGACCAGTATGAGCAGCCCGTTCACGCAGCCCGACCACCCGGACTACCCGCACCTTCTGAGCCCCCTCGACCTCGGCCACACGACGCTGCGCAACCGGGTGATCATGGGCTCGATCCACAGCAAGCTCGAGGACCGGCGCAAGGACCTGCCGAAGCTCGCCGCCTACTTCGCCGAGCGCGCGAAGGGTGGCGTGGCACTGTCGGTCACGGGCGGATTCTCGCCCAACCGCACAGGGTGGCTGCTGCCGTTCGGCGGCACGATGAACAACGGCTCGTTCGCCGACGCCCACCGCGTGGTCACCGACGCCGTGCACGAGCACGACGGCAAGATCGCCATGCAGATCCTGCACGCCGGCCGCTACGGCTACCACCCGCTGGTCAAGAGCGCGTCGCGCCGCAAGTCGCCCATCAGCCCCTTCCGGCCGCGCGCGTTCTCGGCCAAGGAGATCGACCGCACGGCCACCGACTTCGCGAAGGCCGCGGCGCTCGCGCAGCGCGGCGGCTACGACGGCGTCGAGATCATGGGCTCCGAGGGCTACCTGATCAACCAGATGATCACCGCCCGCACGAACACGCGCGACGACGCCTGGGGCGGCACCGCCGAGAAGCGCATGCGGTTCCCCGTCGAGATCGTGCGGCGCACCCGCGAGCTGGTCGGCGACGACTTCATCATCATGTACCGCCAGAGCCTGCTCGACCTCGTCGACGACGCCCAGTCGTGGGACGAGACGGTCGAGCTGGCCCTCAAGGTGCAGGAGGCCGGCGTCTCGATCATCAACACCGGCATCGGCTGGCACGAGGCCCGCGTGCCCACCATCGTCACGTCGGTCCCGCGCGCGGCCTTCGCGCCGCTCACCGGACGCCTGCGCGAGGCACTGGCCGAGCACGGCGCCGCGGTGCCGGTCGTCGCGTCCAACCGGATCAACACCCCCGAGGTGGCCGAGCAGGTGCTCGCGTCCGGCCAGGCCGACCTGGTCTCCATGGCCCGCCCGCTGCTCGCCGACCCCGACTTCGTGGCCAAGGCCGCCGAGCGCCGCAGCGACGAGATCATCACCTGCATCGCCTGCAACCAGGCCTGCCTGGACCACACGTTCAAGAACCAGCGCGCCACCTGCATGCTCAACCCGCGGGCCGGACACGAGACCGAGCTGGTGCTGCTGCCAACGAAGCGGGCCAAGCGCGTGGCCGTCGTCGGCGCAGGGCCGGCCGGGCTCGCCGCCGCGGTCGAGCTGGCAGGGCGCGGCCACGCCGTGGAGCTGTTCGAGGCCGACGCGACGATCGGCGGGCAGTTCAAGCTCGCCGCACGCATCCCCGGCAAGGAGGAGTTCGTCGAGACCCTCCGCTACTACACACGCATGCTCGAGGTCCGCGGCGTGACGGTGCACCTCGGGCGTCGGGCCGACGTGGAGGCGCTGACCGGCGGGGGCTCCGGGTCACAGGCGGAGAACGGCGGCGCCTTCGACGAGGTCGTCCTCGCCACGGGCGTCGAGCCGCGCATCCCGTCGATCCCGGGCATCGAGCACCCGTCCGTCCTCCGCTACGACGAGGTCGTGAACGGTGCGCCCGTCGGCGACACGGTGGCCGTGCTCGGTGCCGGCGGCATCGGCTTCGACGTGTCGGAGTTCCTGCTGCACGACGTGCACGAGTCGCTCGAGCACTGGATGCAGCGCTGGGGCGTGACCGACCCCGCCCTGGAGCGGGGCGGGCTCACGACCAAGGTGCAGGCGCCGCCGCGCCGGCAGGTGTACCTCCTGCAGCGCAAGCACTCCGCGCACGGCAAGGGCCTGGCCAAGACCACCGGCTGGGTGCACCGCCAGACCCTGAAGGACTCCGGCGTCGAGTTCGTCGGCGGCGTCACCTACGACCGCATCGACGACGACGGCCTGCACGTGACCGTCCGTCGTGACGAGAAGGACGAGACCGGGGAGCCGCTCTTGCTCCGGGTGGACACCATCGTGGTGTGCACCGGTCAGGAGTCCGTGCGCGACCTCGTCGAGCCGCTCGAGGCCGCCGGCGTGACCACGCACGTGATCGGCGGCGCCGACGTCGCCGCCGAGCTGGACGCCAAGCGCGCCATCAAGCAGGCGACCGAGCTCGCCGCGCGCATCTGAACCATCCACATCGAGGGAGAACACCATGTCGAACCATTCCGGGCAGACCACCCAGATCCGCCTCGCCGCCTACCCGGTGGGCGAGCCGAAGGACAGCGACTTCGAGACCGTCACCATCGACCTGCCCGAGCTGCAGGAGGGCCAGGTGCTGCTGCGCTCGGTGTACCTGTCGCTCGACCCGTACATGCGCGGCCGGATGAGCCAGGCCAAGTCGTACGCCGCCTCGCTCGCGCTGGGCGACGTGGTGCTCGGCGGCACGGTGTGCGAGGTCGTGGAGTCCCGCGCCGAGAACCGGAAGGTCGGCGACCTCGTGCTCGCGTTCATCGGCTGGCAGACGCACGCCGTCGTCGACGCGCGCCAGATGAAGGGCCTGGACCCGTCGGTCGCGCCCATCTCGACGGCACTGGGCGTGCTCGGCATGCCGGGCTTCACCGCCTACGCGGGACTGCTCGAGATCGGCAAGCCGAAGGAGGGCGAGACGGTCGTCGTCGCCGCGGCCGCCGGCCCGGTCGGCTCGGCGGTCGGGCAGATCGCGCGGCTCAAGGGCGCCCGCTCGGTCGGCATCGCCGGCGGCGAGGAGAAGGTGCGTCTGCTGCGCGAGCACTTCGGCTTCGACGTCGCGCTCGACCACCGCTCGCCCACGTTCGCCGACGACCTCAAGGCCGCGACCCCGGACGGCGTGGACGTGTACTTCGAGAACGTGGCCGGACCGGTCGGCGAGGCGGTGCTGCGCCGCACGAACACCTACGCGCGTGTGCCGGTGTGCGGGCTCGTGGCCAACTACAACGCCACGTCGGCACCGGAGTCGTCGCTGAGCTTCCCGGGGTTCATGAACCTCGTGTTGTCGCGCAGCCTCACCGTGCGCGGCTTCATCCAGGACGAGTTCACGAAGAGCCACGGCGCCGACTTCGCCCGCGAGATGGGCCAGTGGGTCTCCGACGGCGAGGTGGCCTACCTCGAGGACGTCGTGGAGGGTCTCGACCACGCCGTCGACGCGTTCCGGGGTCTGCTCACCGGTCGCAACGTCGGCAAGCTGCTGGTCAAGGTCGGGGACGACCCGACCCGCTGACCCCTTCGGCGGGGCCTGTGGAGAGCGTCGAGACGACGTCCGGAGTCGTGTGTATGTTCGATACATGACCTCGACGGACTCTCTCCTCGGCATCGCGACCGATGCGTCGCGGATGCTGTGGCGGGCCGAGGCGGCACAGGCCGCGGCAGTGCTGGCGTTCGTGGACGGGCGTCGGTCCGACGCGGTCGCGGCCGGGCGCAGTGCTGCCTCGGCCGAGGACGCCCGCCAGGTCGCGATCCTGGAGGTCGCGGTCGAGCTCGAGACCGCGTCGGGCTTCGTCGCGCACCTCGTCGCCGCGACCAGAACCCTCACGGGCGACCTGCCCACCGTGTGGGCCGCGCACTCCGAGGGTCGGATCGACCGGGCGAAGACCCGCGCGATCGCCTCGGCCCGGTGGCGCCTGCACGAGGACGCGTCGGTGGAGCTGCTCGACGCGTCCGTCGTCCCCTACGCCACGGACCACACCCTGTCCCAGCTCAAGAGCTGGCTGCGCCGGTTCGTGATCCGGGTCGAGGCCGACCACGCTGCCCGCCGCCGCCGCGAGGCCACCGCCCAGCGCCACGTGACCATCACGGCCATGGACGACGGGATGAGCCTGCTCCAGGCCGTCATCCCCACCCACGACGCGCTGCTCATCGACCGCGAGCTGTTCCTGTCGGCCAAGACCTCCCGCGCCACCGACCCCGATGACGCACGCCGCCTGTCCCAGGCCCGCGCCGACGTCCTCACCGACCGGCTCCTGGGCCGCACGACCGAAACCCCCGGCCGAGGCCGATTCCACGTCGGCATCACCGTCGCGCTGGCCACCCTGCTGGGCCTGGACGACGAACCCGCCACCACCGGCGACGGCCAGCACGCCATCGACCCCGCCCTGGTCCGCGAGCTCGCCACCACCCCCGGCACCCTGTTCAGTCGCCTCCTGACCGACGAGGCCGGCGGGATCCTCGACGTCACCGAGCTCGGCCGCTTCCCCACCGCCCCACTGCGCCGCGCCCTCGAGCTCGTCGACGGCGTCTGCGACATCCCCACCTGCGACAAACCGGCCGAACAGTGCGACCTCGACCACCAGCAACCCTGGGATCCCGACCACCCAGACCGCGGGCCCACCACCGCAGCGAACCTCCACCCACGATGTCGCTCCCACCACGGACTCAAGACCCGCGGAGCCCTCCCCGTCGACCACGACGAGGACGGCACCACCCGCTGGCACCTACCCACCCGCGCCGTGACGGGACGCACCGCCTTCACCCGCGCCTGGACGAGGAGGACCGACCCCGGGATCGTCGTCGTCGACCGCTTCCACCCGCCCGTCGACCTCGAGTACGCACCTGCCGCATGAGACTCAGGCGGGCCTCGTCGAGGTTCACGGGGGCCGGCTCGTGCCGAGGCGGACGACCTCGAGGCCATCGAGCTCGTCGTCGCACCCACGCGCCCGAGCTCTCGAGGTGCGAGTTCGCCAGGAATCCCTAGCGTTGACCGTCGGACGTGATCCGTCCGTACCCAACCGAAAGGACCCCCATCATGGGCCTCATCTGGCTTCTCATCATCGGTCTCGTCGCCGGCCTCCTGGCCCGCGCCATCGTCCCCGGCAAGGACTCGATGGGCATCCTCGCCACCATCGTGCTCGGCGTCGTCGGCTCGTTCGTCGGCGGCCTCATCGGCGCGCTGTTCTCGTCCGACCGCAGTGTCACGGACCTCTCCACGAGCGGTCTCATCCTGTCGATCGTCGGCGCCATCGTCGCCCTGCTGATCTACCGTCAGGTGCGCGCTCGCGCCTGAGCAGACACAACGACGACGCCCCCGCACGATTCGGTGCGGGGGCGTCGTCGTGCTCGTCGGGCCTAGAACCAATGGTTCCGGCCGCCGACCGCGCGACCCGTGGCGCCGAGGATCCAGAGGATCACTCCGACGACCAGCAGGATGCCACCGATCGTGTACAGGATCGAGATGTCCAGGACTGCGCCCAGGATCAGCAGGATGACTCCGAGGATGATCATGCGGTTCCCTCCCTCTGCCCTGACGTATTTCGTCGTGGGGCGCCCTTCAACGTACGGGTTTCGCGGCGATCCGCATCTTGGCGCACGCGGTACCGGGGTGGGCATACTGAGGCGGTGACGCGTATCCACCTGCTTCGGGCAGTCAACGTCGGCGGCGCGAAGCTGCCCATGGCCGAGCTGCGGGACCTCGCGTCCGGCCTCGGTGCGACCGACGTCAGCACCTACATCGCGTCGGGCAACCTGCTGTGCAGCCCACCCGGCGATCCCGCGTCGTTCGACCGGGCGCTCGAGCAGGCCGTGCAGGAGCGGTTCGGGTTCTTCCGCGAGGTCATCTCCCGCGACGTCGACGAGCTCCGCAGGGCCCTGCAGGCCCACCCGTTCGAGGTGGTGGAGCCGAAGTTCTCGCACGTCTACTTCCTCCTCGCCGAGCCCGCTCCCGACGCGATCGAGGCCTTCGAGAGCACGGACTGGGGTGGTGACGAGGTGCGGGTGGTCGGCCGCGACCTGCACATCCGCTACTCCGACGGCGTGGCCGGCACGAAGCTCACAGCGGCCCGCATCGCGAAGCTGCTCGGGCACCACGGCACCGGGCGCAACCTGCTCACCGTCGCGAAGCTGGTCGAGCTCGCGGACGCCTAGGGTTCGAGCATGCTCCCCTTCTCCCAGGTCGACGTCTTCACCGACACCCTCGGGCTCGGCAACCCGGTGGCCGTGGTCCACGACGCCGACGACCTCGACGGCGAGGCGATGGCGGCATTCGCGCGCTGGACCAACCTGAGCGAGACCACCTTCCTGCTCAGTCCCACCGTCCCGGACGCCGACTACCGCGTGCGGATCTTCACCCCGGGACATGAGCTGCCCTTCGCGGGCCATCCGACGCTCGGCTCGGCTCGGGCGTGGTTGGAAGCGGGCGGCGTCCCCCGCGGCGCCGCCGTGGTCCAGGAGTGTGGGGTGGGCCTGGTGACGGTGCGCCAGGACGACGACCTGCTGTCCTTCGCAGCACCACCGCGGATGCGCTCCGGACCCGTCGACCCCGTCGAGGTCGAGGCCGTCACGTCGGTGCTCGGTCTGCGCGCTCACGACGTGGTGGCCACTCACTGGTGCGACAACGGCCCCGGCTGGATGGGTCTGCTGCTGCGTGACGCCGCCACCGTGCTCGCCGTCGACGGTGCCCGCGCCCACCTGCTCGGGGCGAGCGGCGCCCACGACAAGGTCGGTCTCGTCGGCCTGCACCCCGACGGCGACGTGGCGCTGGAGGTCCGTGCCTTCTTCCCCGGCGGGGTCGGCGAGGACCCGGTCACCGGGAGCCTCAACGCCGCGGTCGCCCAGTGGCTCGTCGCCGAAGGGACCCTGCCCAACCGCTACGTGGCCGCCCAGGGCACCGCCCTCGGTCGACGCGGTCGCGTGCACGTGGAGCGTGACGGGGACACGACGTGGGTCGGCGGACGCACCGTCGTCGGGATCCGTGGGACCGTGGCGCTGTGACCCGCCTCTGGCACGCCGCCACCGCAGCGCTCGGCCTCGTCGCCCTGGTCGGGCAGACGATCCTGACGGCCAGCGAGGGTCGCAGCCTCGTGAACCTGTTCAGCTACTTCACGATCGAGTCGAACATCCTGGTCGTCGTCACGGGCACGCTGCTCGCGATCCGGCCCGACCGGGGTGGCCGCGTCTTCGGCATGCTCAGGCTGGCGAGCCTGACGGGCATCACCGTCACCGGCGTCGTCTACGCGACGGTGCTGGCCGGCAACGTCGACATGACGGGCGTGGAGTGGTGGCTCGACAAGATCTTCCACTATGCCGTCCCGATCCTCACGGTCGTCGGATTCCTCGTGCTGCGACCCCGCACCCGACTCGACTGGTCGGCGCTGGGTGGACTGGCGTTCCCGGTGCTGTGGCTCGTCTACACGCTCGTCCGCGCGCAGGTCGCCGAGCCGACGTTCCTGCTCACGCCCACCCAGACCGCTCCGGTGCCCTACGGCTTCCTCGACGCTGCCGAGTCCAGCGCGGGTGCCGTGGCCGTCGTGTGCGTCGTGCTGACGGCGGTGTTCGTGGCGCTCGGATCGGCGGCGATCGCCTACAGCCGGCGCGCCTCCGACTGACCGGAGGTCGCCAGCTCACGCAGTGAGACCTTCCAGGCGTCGACGACGTCGGAGGTCCCAGCCCGCGGGTGCAGGATCCCGGCGAGGTGCGCACCGGTGAGCAGGTCGATCGTGAACTGCACGAGCATCGGGCTCCGGGGGTGGTCGGCGCCGACCAGACGCGTGACGCCCCGGTGGACCGTCCGGTAGATGCGTTCCTGCAGCGGCAGCAGCGCGGCGCGAAGGTCGTCGTCGGTCCGGGCGGCGACCCACAGCTCCAGGGCGACGGCGAAGGCCGGTGACTGCAGCTCGCGCCACACCAGGTCGACCACGTCGTCCCAGCTGGCGGGGGCCGGGTCGTCCTCACGTGCGGTGGTGAGCAGCTCGAGCCGCCGCTCGATCACGTCCTCCACGACAGCGCCCATGAGCGCGCTGCGGGTCGGGAAGTGGTGCAGCAGTGTCCCGCGCGCGACACCGGCCTGCTGCTGCACGTGGCCGACCGTGGTCGCTCCGTAGCCGCGCTCGAGCAGGCAGGTGAAGGCTGCCTCCAGCAGACGTTCACGCGTGGCGACGGACCGCTCCTGCTGGGGGCGCCGGGACGTCGACATGGCCGCGACCCTACCGGGCAGCGTGGGCCGGGCGTCTTGCGCGCGGGCTGCCGACCAGGGATGATCAACAAAACAGTCTGGTCGGACGGAATCAAGGGAGTGGTCATGGCGTCGAGGTCCCGTGGGACGCGATGGATCGAGGGCGCACGCACGGTCGCGCCGGTGCTCGCGAGCACCGCGAAGGTGGTGGCGACCGACCTGGTCGCGCGCGTGCGGCCGGCGTCGGCCCCACCGGCACCGACGGTCGACGTTCCCGCGCCCGCCGGCGCCCACGGATACGCACGGCACGTGCACGCCCAGCGCGACGTGGCCGCCTCACCGGCCGAC
The DNA here is from genome assembly GCF_024655735.1 of Aeromicrobium sp. 50.2.37. Taxonomy (NCBI): domain Bacteria; kingdom Bacillati; phylum Actinomycetota; class Actinomycetes; order Propionibacteriales; family Nocardioidaceae; genus Aeromicrobium; species Aeromicrobium sp. 50.2.37. The sequence goes on along the minus strand of NZ_JANLGG010000007.1, from coordinate 23,244 downwards.
GTGGTCGCCCTCGCCACCGATCTCGACCGCGCCCACGAGTGGCTCACCCTCCACCTCAGCTGGCGCGGCGACCGACCGGACCGGATGCTCGAGGGCGCGGAGTTCGTGCAGCAGATCTCGCTCATGGACATCCCGGCGCAGGCGCGCTGGCGGGTCGAGCGCGCCGACGCCGACGGCTTCGCCCTGCGCGGCACCGGCCCGATGGGCATCACCGTCGGGCTGTGGTGCACGGTCGTGGCGCACGGTGGCGGCTCGGCCGTCCGGCTCGACGGTGCGCTCGACGGACCACCGGTGCGGGGGCCGGTGGGCCTCACCGCCGTGCGCAGCGTCGAGACCGGACTGGCCTCGTCGCTCGACGCGCTCGCCGGACTGCTCACCGGCGCCGGAGGTCCCGCGCGCATCCCCGACGAGCCCGTGCTGCACGAGTCGAGCGGGCGACTGCTCGACCCGACGACGCCGGTCCTCGTCGGCGTCGGCCAGGTCGTGGTCCGCACGCCGGACCTGACGGACCCGATCGAACCGGCGGCCATGGCGGCACGGGCCCTGCGCGCCGCGGCCGAGGACAGCGGCATCGGACCCGACCTGCTCGCCCGGGCCGACCTGGTGCACGCCGTGCCGAGCGCCTCGTGGACCTACCCCGACCAGGCCGGGCTCGTGGCCGGGCTCGTGGAGGCCAACGACGCCGGCACCGTCCAGACCTCGCCGTACGGCGGCGACGGTGGACAGCTCGCGCTGAACGACGCGGCCCACGAGGTGGCCGAGGGTCGTGCGCACGTGGTGCTGGTGAGCGGCGCGGAGGCCGGAGCCACCGTCGCCGCCCTGCAGGCGCAGGGGCGGGAGCCGGACTGGACCCGCCAGCCGGACGACGCCGCACCGGACCGGGTCATCGGCACCGACCGTCCCGCGAACAACGAGGTCGAGACCAGCGTGGGACTCGGGGCGCCCATCTATGCCTATGCACTGATCGAGTCGGCGCTGCGTGGTGCCGCCGGGACCGACGAGGCCGAGCACCGCGCTCGCATCGCCGACCTCTGGGCCCGGCACAGCGCCGTGGCCGCCGACAACCCGTACGCGTGGGACCCGACCGAGCGCAGCGCCGAGGAGATCGCGACCGCGACCTCGGACAACCGCGCGGTCAGCGACCCGTACACGAAGCTGATGTGCGCGAACCTTCAGGTCGACCTCGCCGCAGGGGTCGTCGTCACGAGCGTCGCGGCCGCGCACGCGCTCGGCATCGCCCAGGAGAAGTGGGTCTTCCTGCACGCCGGGGCCAGCGCGACGGACGAGTGGTTCGTCTCCGAACGTGCCGACCTCGCCGCGTCGCCGGCCATCGCGGCCGCAGGCGCCGCCGTGCTCGACCACACCGGCATCACCGCCGACGACCTCGGACCCGTCGACCTGTACTCGTGCTTCCCCGCAGCGGTGCAGCTGGGCGCGCAGGCGCTCGGCCTGCCGTGGGACGACCCGACCCGTCCGCTCAGCGTCACCGGTGGACTGACGTCGGCCGGCGGACCGGGCAACGGCTACGGACTGCACGCGGTGGCGTCCCTCGTGCCGCTGCTCCGCGAGCAGACCGACGCGTACGGCCTGTCGAGCTCGCTCGGCTGGTACGCCACCAAGCACGCCCTGGGCGTCTACTCCGCCCGGCCTCCGGAGCGACGGTTCGCGCACCTGCGTCCGGCGTTCGACCGACCGGCACCACGGCCCGCCCTCACCGACCTGGACGAGGACGCGGTCGTCGAGGCGGTGACGGTCCTGCGTGGCCGTGACGGCAGCGCGGAGGCCGCCATCGTCGCGGCGCTCACCGCCGACGGCGCCCGGGTGCTGCTGCGTCGCGAGAGCGCCGACGACATCGCCCTGCTCACGTCGGCCGATCCCCTGCGTCGCACGGTCCGGATCGAGGACGACCGGCTGGTTCTCGTCGGCGACCGGCAGCCGCTGCCCGACCCGCCGCCGGCTCCCGTGCGCACCGAGCGCGACGGCGACGACGTCTGGGTGGTCACGCTCGACCGCCCGCGGGTGCGCAACGCGATCGACCGGCTCACCGCCCAGCTGCTGCACCGTGCCGTCGACGACGCCGAGGCCGACGGCACCATCCGCTCCATCGTGCTCACCGGTGCGGGGGGAACGTTCTGCGCGGGCATGGACCTGGCCGGGGCGAACCGGGGCGAGGTGCCCGTGACGGACCGGCGCGGTCCGCTGGGGCTCACCGCCGAGCCACCGACGAAGCCGACGGTCGCCGCCGTGGAGGGTGCCGCCCTGGCGGGCGGGTTCGAGCTGGCCCTGTGCGCCGACCTCGTGGTCGCGGCCGACGACGCCACCTTCGGCCTGCCCGAGGCGAAGCGGGGACTGCTCGCGGCCGCGGGCGGTCTCTGGCGCGTGTCGACCCGACTGCCCCGCGCCGTCGCGCTCGAGCTGGCCCTGGTCGGGGACGCGCTCCCGGCCGGCCGACTGGCCGAGGTCGGGCTCGTCAACGCCGTCGTCCCACCCGGCCAGGCGCTGGAGCGCGCCCTCGCCCTCGCGCACCGGATCGCCGCCAACGCACCGCTCTCGGTGGCCGTGGGCAAGCGGCTGGTCGACGAGGCACCCGGGTGGTCGCCCGACGAGGGGTTCGCGCGGCAGAGCGAGCTGGCCAGCCCCGTGCTGCTGTCCGACGACGCCCGCGAAGGGGTGGCGGCGTTCGCCGAGAAGCGACCGCCCGTGTGGACCGGGCGCTGACGCCGGGCCGGACGTAGGCTCGACGGCGTGGACGTCGGCGCGGATCGCGGTGGGGTGGAGCAGGCCGCGCGGATCGTGTCCGCCGGGCGCCTCCTGGTCCTGACCGGGGCCGGCGTGTCCACCGACTCCGGCATCCCCGACTACCGGGGGCCGGGCCGCCTTGCGACGCCCACGCCGATGACCATCCAGCAGCTGCGGTCGGGCCCCGAGGCGATGCAGCGCTACTGGGCGCGGGCGCACCTCGGGTGGGCGCGCATGGGGCACGCGGAGCCGAACGCGACCCACCACACCCTCGTGGAGTGGGAGCGCGACGGTCGGCTGGTCGGTCTCGTCACGCAGAACGTCGACGGGCTGCACGAGCGCGCCGGCCACCGGGACGTCGTCGACCTGCACGGTCGGGTGGATCGAGTTCTCTGCATGGACTGTGGCGACGTCACCCCGCGCGAGGAGGTGCAGCGCCGGCACGAGGAGCTCAACCCCGGGTGGAGCGAGCAGACCGTCGTGCACGGACCCGACGGCGACGTGCAGCTCGAGGACACGTCCGGCTTCGTCGTCGCCCCGTGCCTCGCGTGCGGTGGCCGGCTGCGGCCCGACGTCGTGTTCTTCGGTGGCAGCGTGCCGAAGCCGGTGGTCGAGCACTGCTTCGACCTCGTCGCGCAGGCTTCGGCCGTGCTGGTGCTGGGCTCGAGCCTGCACGTGATGAGCGGGCTGCGCTTCGTGCGTCGGGCCGCGGCCCTCGGCACCCCCGTGGTGGTCGTGAACCGCGGGCCCACGCGCGGCGACCCGCTCGCGACCGTGAAGATCGACGCCGGATGTGCCGAGACGCTCGGCGATCTGGCGATAGCCTTCGCGTGAACCGAGAGAAGGATCCAGCATGAGCATGCAGCCGCCCCCTCCCCCGACCACACCGCCCACGTCGTCGGCGCCCGGCGGCTACCCGGTCACGATGACCTTCGCCCTGCCGGATCGCGTGGCGCGCTGGCGTCCGCTGGTCCAGTGGATCCTGGCGATCCCGCACTTCGTGGTGCTGTGGGCGCTCGGCGTGGTCGCCGGCATCGTCGTGGTCATCGCCTGGTTCACCGGCGTGATCCTCGGCAAGGTGCCCCGCACGCTGCTCGACCTCATCGCGATGTACCTGCGCTACTCGGCGAGCGTCAACGCCTACGCCGGGTTCCTGCACAGCACCTACCCGCCGTTCGCGATCGACTCGTCCACCGCCGACCCCGGCAAGGACCCGCACGTGCACGTCGACGTCGTGCCGCAGGAGGAGGACCGGAGCCGGCTCACGATCTTCTTCCGGTACTTCATGCTGATCCCGCAGATGATCGTGCTCCTCTTCGTCTCGATCGCCGCGAGCGTCGTCTGGTTCATCGCGTTCTTCGCCGTCATCGTCCTGGGCCGCTGGCCGGACGGGCTGCGCGAGTTCGTGCTCGGCTACCTGCGCTGGAACCAGCGCGTCTCGGCCTACGCCTACCTGCTGACCGACGACTACCCGCCGTTCAGCCTGCGCTGAGACGTTGGTGGGACAGCATCTGGTGACGGTCGAGCAGTCCCGGCTGGCGCCCACTGCAGCAGAGATCGCCCTCGGTGTGGTCGTCGTCGTCCTCGCCCTGGTCGTGCTGTGCGGCGTGCTGGTCGTCAGGGCACGGAAGCGGCGGAAGCGGTGACGCCTCGCGGTCAGGCCGTGCCGGGACGCGCCACCAGCACGCGGGCCGAGCCGGTCAGGTGCCAGTCGCCGGCCGCGGCGGGCACGGCGTAGGTCTGACCCCTGACGATCGGCAGGTCGCCGGCGGCGCAGCGAAGCGTCCCAGCGCCGTCGAGCACCACGAGGGCGGCGAAGCCGGCCGGGACGAGAGCACCGTCGACCGCGAGGTCGAGGCGGAAGAACGGGTCGGCCTCCGCCGGCAGCAGCGACGTGAGCGGGTCCGCGGCGGCGTCGAGGTCGCGGTGCACCGACAGCTCGGCCAGACGCCCCGTCGACGTCGCGGCGTGCTCGAGCGCCTGCATGGCCAGGTCGAAGCCGAGCCCCAGGTGCGACTCGTCGCGGGTGGACGTCGTGATCGACCACTCCAGCAGGATCGAGAAGTCGGTCGGCTCCTGCGCCTCGGCCACGAAGACGCCCTCGCCGATGGCGTGCGGCATGCCGGCCGGCACCAAGATCCCGTCCCCGCGCCGCACCTCGATGCGGTGCATGTGGCGCAGCATCCACGCCCCGTCCTGCTCGTCGCGGGCGCGGACCACGTCGGCTGGGTCCACGTCGTCGATCCAGCCGAGGTGCACCGCGGCACCGGGCTCGGCGTCGAGCACCAGCCACGCCTCGGTCTTGCCGTAGGGGCAGTCGAGGTGGCGGGCGGCGAAGGAGCGGTCCGGGTGCACGTGCACGGGCAGACGCTGTCCGGCGTCGAGCAGCTTGAGCAGCAGGCCGACGTCGCCGGGCCAGGCGCCGGCGCCTCCGGTCCACGTCTGCGGGTCGGCGACCACCAGGTCGCGCAGCAGCGTGCCGTCCTGCGTGCTGGACAGTCCGAGGCGCGTGTCGCCCTCGCGGGAGACCGTGGCGGCGATCCACTCCTCCGGCTGGTGGTCCGACGTGGTCGCGATGCCGCGCAGCGCCGCGATCCGACCACCACCTCGGTAGAAGTGGTCGATCAGGTTGGGGCGCAGCGCCACCGGCAGCGGGCTCACCCGATCAGCTGAGCTGCCGCAGCCGGACGGTCTCGGGGAGCGCGGCGAGCTCGCCGAGCACGTCGGCCGTGACGGCCTCGGCCACGTCGGTCACGACGTAGCCCAGCTGGCCGCGGGTCGAGAGCGACTGCGCCTCGATGTTGACGCCGCGCTCGCCGAGCAGGCCGTTGATGGTGGCCAGCACGCCGGGCGCGTTCTGGTGCACGAGCGCGATCCGCTGCCGGCTGTTGTCCGCCGGCAGGTTCATCTCCGGGAAGTTCACGCTCAGCGACGTGCTGCCGAACGCCGCGTAGGAGCGCAGCTTCGAGGCGACGAAGCGGCCGATGTCCTGCTGCGCCTCCTCGGTGGAGCCACCCACGTGCGGGGTGAGGATGACGTTCGGGATGCCGCGCAGCTCGGACTCGAACGGGTCACCCTGGCGCTTGGGCTCGACCGGGAAGACGTCGAGCGCGGCGCCGGCGATGTGACCGGACTCCAGGTGCGCACGCAGCGCGGTCGTGTCGACGGCGATGCCGCGGCTGAGGTTGAGGAACAGCGCGCGCGGCTTCATGAGCCGCATCTGCTCGTCACCGAAGAGGCCCGCGTTGCCGGGGCGACCGTCGACGTGCAACGTGACGACGTCGGCCTGCTCGAGCAGCTCCTCGATGGTCGAGCAGCGCTGGGCGTTGCCGAGGGCGAGCTTGTCGTCGATGTCGTAGAAGACGACCTTGAAGCCGAGCGCCTCGGCCACGACCGACAGCTGGCTGCCGATGTTGCCGTAGCCGACGATGCCGAGCGTGCGGCCGCGCACCTCGTGGCTGCCGGCCGCGGACTTGTTCCACACGCCGCGGTGCATGTCGGTGGACTTCTCGTGCAGGCGCCGGGCGAGGGAGATGATCTCGGCGATCGCGAGCTCGACGACCGAGCGCGTGTTGGAGTACGGCGCGTTGAAGACGGCCACGCCCTTGGCGCTCGTGGCCTCCAGGTCGATCTGGTTGGTGCCGATGCAGAAGGCGCCGATGGCGATGAGGTCCTCAGCGGCCTCCAGCACCTTCGGCGTGATGTAGGTGGTGGAGCGGATGCCGAGCAGGTGGACGCCCTGGATCGCCTCGATCAGCTCGTCCTCGCCGAGTGCGCCGGCGTTCGTCTGCACGTCGTATCCCTTGCCGCGCAGGAAGTCGCGTCCGTCGGCGTGGATGTTCTCGAGCAGCAGGACCTTGACGTCGGCATCGTCGATCGTCGTGGCCGGCTGGGTGGCGTGGGGGTTCACGGTCATCATCATGGGGGACGTCCTCGGGTCAGCGGTGTCGGGGCTGACGCGGGGCCCAGGCGAACGGTCCCTTGTCTGGTGCAGTCGTGCGGAGGTCGGGCTCCCTGGTGGATGTCCACCTCAACGCCAGTCGCGCCGACCACCCCAGTCTACGGGGTGCGGTACGCGCCCACGAACTTCTCCAGCGTCTCGGGCGGGATCGGCTGGTCGAGGTTGGCCAGACGCACCTGGCCCTGCGCGATCAGCTTGCCGTCGACCCCGGTCGAGTCGAGGTGCCAGAGCTGCTGCGTGCGCCCGCGGTGGATGGGCGTGGCGGTGACCGTGATGGTGTCGCCGACCTTGGCCTGACGGATGAAGTCGGTCGAGTTGTTGGTGCCGACCACCACGCCCTTCTCACCCAGCCAGATCTGCGCCGCCACGCTCGCGGTCGACTCGTGGACGGCGCAGTAGATGCCGCCGTGCGGGATGCCGAAGGGCTGGAGGTGGTGCTCGGTGATCGTGAACCGCACGACCACCTTGTCGGGAGTCATCTCGACGTGCTCCACGCCGAGCACACCGTCGAGGCCGGGAACGTCGCTCATGGGGCGAGCGTAGGACCTCCCTCCTGCGTCGCGCGCGGCGGCCGACTTGAAACCCCTACCCCCTAGGGGTATACAGGAGACATGTACCGACCCCTCCTCGCCCTTCTCGCCGTCGTGGCGCTCGCGGGCTGCGGCTCGCCGAACACCATCGCGGCCGACCCCACCGACGTGACCTTCGCGCAGCAGATGATCCCGCACCACCAGCAGGCGGTGGAGATGGCGGAGATGGCGCTCGACCCGTCGCGGGGGGCCTCCGAGCCGGTCCGCGACCTGGCCACCCGCATCGGCGACGCCCAGCAGCCGGAGATCGACGAGATGACCGGCTGGCTCGACGGCTGGGGCGTCGAGCCCGACGACCACGAAGGACACGACATGGGCGACATGAGCGGGATGATGAGCGGCGACCAGATGGGCGCCCTCGAGCAGGCCACCGGCACCGACTTCGACCGGATGTGGCTGCAGATGATGATCGAGCACCACGAGGGCGCCGTGGAGATGGCCGAGACCGAGATCGCCGACGGTCAGGACTCCCGCGCCAAGGCCCTCGCGCGGGCGATCATCGATGCCCAGCGCGCCGAGATCACCGAGATGACGAGGCTGCTGGCATGACCGAGACCCACGATCCCACCGCCGAGGCCGGCGTCGTCCCCGGCTACTCCGACGACAAGAAGGCCGTGCTGGCCCGGCTGCGTCGTGTGGAGGGCCAGGTGCGCGGGCTCACCCGCATGGTCGAGGACGACACCTACTGCATCGACGTGCTCACCCAGGTGAGCGCCACGACCAAGGCCCTCGAGGCCGTCGCACTCAAGCTGCTCGACGAGCACCTCGCGCACTGCGTGGTCGACGCCGCCCGCAAGGGCGGACCCGAGGCCGACGCCAAGGTCGCCGAGGCCTCGGCCGCGATCGCCCGGCTCGTCCGCTCCTGAAGGAGGAGAACATGACCACCACCTACGCCGTCACCGGCATGACCTGCGAGCACTGCGTCGCCGCGGTCACGCAGGAGCTCTCGTCCGTCGAGGGCGTCACCGACGTCGCCGTCGCGCTCGTGCCTCACGGCACGTCGCAGGTCACGGTCACCAGCCCCGCCGAGCCGTCGCGCGACGCCGTCGCGTCGGCCGTGGCCGAGGCGGGCTACACCCTGGAAGGACCGGCGTCGTGACCACCCAGGAGACCGAGACCGTCCGCCTCGACGTGCACGGCATGAGCTGCACGTCGTGCGCGATGCGCGTCGAGAAGCGTCTCAACCAGCTCGACGGCGTCGAGGCGAGCGTCAACTACGCCACCGAGAAGGCCACCGTGCACGTGCCGGAGGGCACCGACCACCAGGTGCTGCTCGACGCGGTCGCGGCCACCGGCTACGAGGCCACGCTGCCGGATGCCCACCGCGGACACGGCGACCACGCCGGGCACGAGGGCCTCCACGGGGCGGCGTCGATGCGGCGGCGGGCCGTCGTGTCGGCCGTCCTGAGCCTGCCCGTCCTCGTGCTGTCGATGGTCCCGGCCACGCAGTTCACCGGGTGGCAGTGGGTGGCCCTGGCGCTCGCCACGCCCGTCGTCACGTGGGGCGCCTGGCCGTTCCACCGCGCCACGGCGACGAACGCCCGACACGGCGCCGCGACCATGGACACCCTCGTGTCCGTCGGCGTCGGCGCGGCCTACCTGTGGTCGCTGTGGGCGCTGTTCTTCGGCGGTGCCGGGATGCTCGGCATGCGGATGGAGTGGTCGTTCACCGGAGGCGGGTCCCACGAGATCTACCTCGAGGTCGCCGGCGTGGTCACCACCTTCGTGCTCGCCGGGCACTACCTCGAGGCCAACGCCAAGAAGCAGTCCAGCGCTGCGCTGCGGGCCCTCATGGACCTCGGTGCGAAGACCGTCACGCTCCTGCGGGACGGCCGCGAGGAGCAGGTCCCCGTCGACGACGTCGCGGTCGGCGACGTGTTCGTGGTGCGGCCCGGCGAGACGATCGCCACCGACGGCGAGGTCGTCGACGGTGCGTCGGCGGTCGACGAGTCGATGCTCACGGGCGAGTCCGTGCCCGTCGAGGTCGGGGAGAGCGACGCCGTCACCGGCGCGACCGTGAACGTCGGGGGCCGGCTCGTCGTGCGCGCCACCGCCGTCGGCTCCGACACCCGCTTGGCGCAGATGGCCCGGCTCGTCGAGGAGGCGCAGGAGGGCAAGGCCGAGGTGCAGCGCCTCGCCGACCGCGTGTCCGCCTGGTTCGTCCCCGGCGTCATCGGCCTGGCGCTGCTGACCTTCGCCGGGTGGCTCGTGGTCGGCGGGACCCTCACGCAGGCGTTCGTCGCGTCGGTGGCCGTGCTCATCATCGCCTGCCCCTGCGCCCTCGGGCTGGCCACGCCGACCGCCCTCATGGTGGGCACCGGTCGCGGCGCGCAGCTGGGGATCCTCATCAAGGGCCCGCAGGTGCTCGAGTCGACCCGACGCATCGACACCGTGGTGCTCGACAAGACCGGCACCGTCACGACGGGTGAGATGCGGGTCGTCGACGTTACCCCGGCACCGGGCGTCGAGATCGGACGACTCCGGGCGCTCGCCGCCGGCGTCGAGCACGCGTCGGAGCACCCGGTGGCGCGCGCCGTCGCCGCGCTCGTCGACCAGCCGCTTCCGGTCACCGACTTCGCCAACCACCCCGGCATGGGCGTGAGCGGTGTCGTGGACGGTGTGATGGTCCGGGCCGGTCGTCCGGGGTGGCTCGGCCACGACGTCGCGCCGTCGGCGCACGTGGGCACCACCATCGCCGTGGAGGCCGATGGCGCGCTGGTCGGCACCGTGACGGTGGCCGACACGGTCAAGCCCACGTCGCGCCAGGCCGTGGCCGACCTGCGCGAGCTGGGACTGGAGCCCGTCCTCCTCACCGGTGACGCACGGGTGGTCGCCGACGCGGTGGCGCAGGAGGTGGGCATCGAGCGGGTCGAGGCCGAGGTGACGCCTGACGACAAGCTGCGCGCCGTGCAACGGCTGCAGGCCGAGGGCCGTGTGGTGGCCATGGTCGGCGACGGCGTGAACGACGCCGCCGCGCTCGCCGCCGCCGACCTCGGCATCGCGATGGGCACCGGCACCGACGTGGCCATCGCCGCGTCCGACCTGACACTCGTCTCCGGCGACCTCGGTTCCGCGGTCGACGCGGTCCGGCTGGCCCGCGCGACCCTGCGGACGATCAAGACGAACCTGTTCTGGGCGTTCGCCTACAACGTGGCCGCGATCCCGCTCGCCGTCTCCGGCCTGCTCAACCCGATGATCGCCGGCCTGGCGATGGCCGCCAGCAGCGTCCTCGTGGTCACGAACAGCCTCCGCCTGCGCCGTTTCCGCGGCCAGGACAGGTGAGCCTGGGCTCCGTGAGGGGAGCCTGATCTTCGTTGCGCACGATGGAATTTCCCGCGAGGGTGGTGGTTGTAGAAGGAAGAACCTGACTGAGAAGGACGTGCACCCCATGACCTCGACCACCCACACCGACGCCCCCTCGGCCCTCGCGACCACGTCGGAGATCGCGGCCGGCGTCGCCCAGTTCCTCACCCCCGTCGTCCACGACCTCGAGGCCCTCGTCGTCGATGGCAAGCAGGCCCACTGGCACGTGCGCGGCGGCAGCTTCGCCGGCGTCCACGCACTGCTCGACGACCTCGTCGCCCACGCGCAGGACTTCGCCGACACGGCCGCCGAGCGCATCGTCGCCCTCGGCCTCCCGCTCGACTCGCGTCTGGCCACCGTCGCCGCCAAGTCGACGCTGCCGGCGCTGTCCGACGGCTTCCAGCCCTGGCAGACCACCGTCGCGCAGACCGTCGCGCAGATCGACGCGGCCCTCGTGACCGTGCGCGCCGCCGTGGCCGGCCTCGACGACATCGACCTGTCGAGCCAGGACGTCGCCATCGAGATCGAGCGCGGCCTCACCAAGGACCGCTGGCTGCTCCAGGCGCACATCGCCGCCTGAGCCTCGCCCGCTCGTCGAGCCCGATCCGCTGCTGCGGGTCGGGCTCGCTGCGTTGCGGTCGAGCAGCAGCTGCTTCCCCTGCCTCGGCACAGCCGGCTGCGGCCTGATGCGGGTCGGCGCTGCGCCGCCTCGCCCGGTACTGGGGTCGGTCTCCGAAAGGGCCTCGACGGAGCAGGGGCGCACAGTGCGGTCGAGCTTCCCGTCCTCCGCCCCCATCGGTGGATCCTCAACATCAGGACCGACCCTGCGGTTGAGGATCCACCGATGGGTGGGTCCAGGCCGACCCGTCGGTGGATCTGCAACCTCACGCGGCGCCCTGCGGTTGAGGATCCACCGATGAAGGGAGGGGGCGGCCCGACGGCAGCCCGCAGGCTCGAGGAGACCGCATGGAGTCATCCGGTCGAGGCCCTTTCGGAGGCCGAGCCCGGCACCAGCCGGATCGACGCAGCCCCGGACCCAGCACCAGCCGGAACGACGCGCCCCCGGCCCGGCCCCACCAACCCTGGGCCGAAGTCAGAAGGTGACATAGGCCACCCTTGCCTCACACGAGGCAGGTAAGCCTATACTCACCTCATGAGGTCCCACCGCCGTCGCACCCCGCTGCAGCACGTGCTGCTGGCCGGCTGCGCCGACGACCTGGTGGTCCTGCAGTCGGTGCTCGCGATGCTCCCGTCCGACGTCTACGGCCAGGTGGTCGTGGAGATCGAGCCCGATGTCGCACTGCCCGAGCTCGACACCCCGGCGCGCGTGACCGTGCACCGGGTGTGGCCCGGCGCCGCCGACCGCGCCGTCGCCGCGTGGATCGCCGAGTGGATGCCGAGCGAGCCCGACGTCGCCCGCACCGTGGGCCTGTGGATCAGCGCCGGCTCGAGCGCCCGCGCCGTCCCGCTCGAGCTCGACGTCGTCGCCCAGACGATCTGAGACCGGGCCGCACGCCTCACCGATCGAGGTGGAGCGCCATCCACACGTCGTCGACCGGTGAGCCGTCGATGACGAACTCGCCGACCAGCACGCCCTCGACGCCGAACCCGCACCGCTCGTAGAGGCGGCGGGCGGTCGGGTTGGTGCCCAGGACGCGCAGCGTCACCTTGGCCGCACCCTCGGCGCGGGCCCGCTCGACGGCGCCGCGCACGAGAGCCTCGCCGACGCCGCGGCCCCGCGAGGCCGGCAGCACGCCCAGCCCGTCGATGATCCGCACGTGGGCGTGGGTCGCCAGGTCGCCCGCAGGATGCAGGGCGACGTAGCCGACGACGACGCCGTCGAGCTCGGCCACCAGGAAGCCCTCGGGCCCGCCGTGCTGCTCGCGGAAGAACACCGGGTCCCGTTCCCGGTCCGGTCGGGTTCCGGGCGAGGCCTCGGGACTCCACGTGCCGTGGTCGATCTCGAGCAGGGCGGCGTCGTCGGCGGCCCTGGCCGGACGGACGAGGAGGTCGGCGATGCTCACCGGGCGATCGTGCCAGGTGGATCCGTGACGCTGCACCTTCGACGGGTGGATACTGACGCGATGACCCACCCGTGGCGTCCCGAGCGCGAGATCACCGTCGCCGAGGCCACCGCTGCCGTGCGCGGGCTGGGCCTCGCCGGTGACGACGTCCGCCAGGTCGCGGCGGGGTGGGACAACTCGATCGTCGCCGTCGACCACACGTGGCTGTTCCGCTTCCCGCGGCGCTCGATCGCGCTGCCCGGGGTGGAGCGGGAGGCGCTCCACCTTCCGCGTCTGGCACCGCTGCTGCCGCTGCCGATCCCGATCCCCCGCCACCACGGCACCTACGGCGAGCCGCCCTGGCCGTTCTGGGGCGCCGAGGTGCTGCCCGGCACCGAGCTCGCCGTGACCCCGCACGCCGACGTCGAGTCCGTCGCCGCTTCACTCGGCCGCTTCGTGCGAGCCCTGCACGACGTGCCACTCGACCCCACCCTCCCGGTCGACCCCATGGGGCGGGCCGACGCCGTCGACCGCGCCGACCGCACACGGGTCATGCTCACGGACCTGCGGTCCGCCGGGGTCTGGAGCGAAGACACCGCACTCGACGCCCTGCTGGAGCGCGCGGACGACTCGCCTCCCGCACCCGACCGCGTGGTCACCAGCCACGGCGACCTCTACGCCCGGCACGTGCTCGTCGACGACGCCGGCCAGGCGTGCGGCGTCATCGACTGGGGCGACCTGTGCGTCGCGCACCCGAGCGTCGACCTCGCCTTCGTGTTCAGCGCGCTGGCACCCGAGCACCGGGCGGCCTTCTGGGCCGAGTACGGCAGCGTCGACGACGACACCGTCCTGCGGGCGCGCACGATGGCCGCGTTCTCGGCCGCCGCGGTCGCGTCCTACGCCCGTGACACCCGGCTCGACGCACTGCTGACGTCGGCGCTCGAGCGGCTCGCGACGGTCGCCGTCGACTGACGCCGGGAACAGGCCACGCTCGCCACTCGTTGACCAGGGCATGACCACCATCGCCGTCACCGGGGCCACCGGCACCCTCGGCGGGCTCACCGCCCGCCACCTCGCCGACGCGGCGTCGACCGGCGGTGCCGACGTACGGCTCCTCGTGCGCGACCCGAGCCGCGCCCCCCAGCTCGGGTTCGGCCTGTGGGAGTGCAGCTACTCCGACGGCCCCAACCTGCGCGAGGCGCTCGCCGGCGTGGACACGCTCTTCTTCGTGTCGGCCCACGAGAGCGACGCGCGGGTCGACGAGCACCGGTCCGTCATCGAGGCCGCGGAGGACGCGCACGTCGGGCACGTGGTCTACACGTCGTTCGTCGGAGCGGCCGCCGACAGCACCTTCACGCTAGGCCGCGACCACGGCGCCACCGAGGACCTGCTGCGCGAGTCCGGCCTGGACTGGACGTTCCTGCGCGACAACTTCTACGCGGAGGTGTTCACCCACTTCGCCGACGCCGACGGCGTGATCCGAGGACCCGCCGGCTCAGGTCGGGTGGCCGCGGTGTCCCAGCGCGACGTCGCCGCCGTGGCCGCGCAGGTGCTGCAGGACCCGGCGAGCCATGCCGGCCGCGCCTACGACCTGACCGGTCCCGAGGCGCTCACGCTCGACGAGGTGGCCGCCGCACTCACCCAGGTGACCGGACGTCCGCACCGCTTCGAGGACGAGACCCTCGACGAGGCCCGCGCCAGCCGCGCCCACTACGGCGCGCCCGACTGGCAGCTCGACGCGTGGATCAGCACCTACACGGCGATCCGCGACGGCGAGCTCGCTGCCGTCAGCGACGACGTCCCGCGCCTCCTCGGTCGACCGGCCACGACGTTCGCGGACGCGATCGCGCGCTAGGAGAGTCCGAGCAGCTCCCGCTCCTCGGCCCGGGTCAGTCCGGCCCTGCGCGGCCGGTCGATGCCGCGGGCCCGCTCGTCGGCGAGGGTGTCGACGGCGGTCTCCTCGAGGGACCGACGACGGAGCCCGGCCCGCTCGGCCCGGGTGGTGTCCATGCGGACCATGCCGCCGTCCTCGTCGGGGAGCCACAGCGGCAGGGACCGTTCACCCGACCACGGCTGCACGCCGAGCTCCTCCAGCCGCGCCGGATGCATCGGCACGAGCCTGCCCCGGTGGCCCACCGCAGCGGCGATCCGCACGAGCGCGTCGCCCAGCGGCACCGACTCCCCGGCCAGGTTGAGCGCACCGGTGACCGAGCGCTCCGTGGCGTCGACGGCGAAGGCCGCGGCGTCGCGGACGTCGACCACCTGGCACCGACCGTCGGGCGGGTCGGGCACGAGCACGTCGTCCTCGCCGGCGGAGCCGAGGCGTGCGGACCAGTAGCCGAAGCGGTCCGACGGGTCGCCCGGTCCGGCGATCAGCCCGGCACGCAGCACGAGCGCGCCGGGGTGGGCGCGCACCGCCTGCTCGCACGCGACCTTGCCCTCGCCGTACAGCTCCGGGTCGACGACGTCGTCGGAAGCGGGCGGACGGAGCGGGTCGTCCTCGTGCATCGGGAGGGCGGGGTCGGCGTAGACATTGGCGGTCGAGACGAAGGTCCACCGCCGCGCGTCGGCGCCGAGAGCGGCGAGCGCCGACCGCACGTGGCCCGGCTGGCGGGCGACGTCGACCACCGCGTCCCACGGGCCCTCGACGTCGACGTACGCGTCGGCGTCGTCGCGGTCGGCCCGCACCCACCGCGCACCCTCGACCACCGCGCCACTCTCGCCGCGCGCCAGACAGGTCACCTCGTGGCCCCGCGCGAGCGCCTCGCGGGCGATCTCGCGTCCGAGCCACGCCGTGCCACCGAGGACCAGCCACCGTTCCATGCCCCACCCGACCACGCCGGGACCGCCCGGCGCCAGAGATGTTCACCCAGGGCTGACGCCCTAGGCTCGACCCATGAGCTCCCTCGACGTCCTCTCCGTGACCGGAACCGCTGCGATCCGCGAGAAGATCGCCCTGCCCGGCGGTGGAGTGCTCTCGGTCAAGCTCGTCTCGCCCGACGGCGAGGTGCTGGCCGCCGTCGCCGTGAACGCCACCGACGGCCCGACCCGATTCGAGCTCTCCGCGGACCCCGCGCTCGTGCCCGACCCCGACGCCATGCGGCTGTGGGCCATGCTGCGCACCGAGGTCGGCGTGTGGGGCACGCCCGAGCTGGTCTCCGTCCGCGAGGAGCTGATGTTGTCGCGGGTCGACGCCTGATGCCGCGGGGCGCCCAGGTCACCCACCTGACGAAGGAGGAGATCGCTGCGGCCGACGCACCCGTGCTCGGCCGCATCGCGTCGCTCCTGCGCCCCTACCGCGGTCAGCTCGTGCTCGTGTGCGTGGCGGTGGTCGCCGCCGCCGCACTCACGTCGGTGATCCCGTTCCTCACCCGGGCGGTCTTCGACGACGCCCTGTTCCCGACCGACGGCAGCGCGGCCGACCTCGGCCTGCTCGGGAAGCTCGTCGCGTTCATGTGCCTCATCCCGGTCGTGACCGCGCTCATCTCGGTGGGCCAGAACTGGCTGACCGCCACGATCGGGAACTCGGCCATGGCCGACCTGCGTAGCCAGCTGTTCGCGCACCTGCAGACGATGGAGCTGGCGTTCTTCACCGCCACCAAGACCGGCGCGATCCAGTCGCGGCTGGCCAACGACGTCGCGGGCGTGCGCACCGTGCTCACCGACACCGCCACGACGATCCTGCAGAACACCGTCACCGTGATCGCGGCCGTCGTGTCGATGGTGCTGCTCTCGTGGCAGCTCACCGTGCTCACGCTGATCCTCATGCCGGCGTTCATCGCCATCCAGCTGCGCGTGGGCCGACGCCGCCAGAAGCTGGCCCGACGCACGCAGGAGTCGCTGTCGGAGATGACCGCGATCACCGAGGAGTCGCTGAGCGTCTCGGGGATCCTGCTGTCGAAGGTCTTCGGGCGCGGCGAGTCCGAGACCGAGCGGTACCGCGAGGCGAACCGGGTGCAGGCGCGCCTCCAGGTGGCGCAGGCGATGACCGGCCGCACGTTCTTCGCGACGGTGCAGACGTTCTTCGCCATCACGCCGGCGCTCATCTACCTGCTGGCCGGGCTGATGATCACCGGCGGCCTGCCGGGCGGGTCGGAGGCGCTGACCGCCGGCACGCTCGTCGCCTTCACCACGCTGCAGGCCCGCCTGCAGATGCCGCTGCTGCAGCTCATGCGCGTGACGCTCGACGTGCAGACCTCGCTCGCGCTGTTCCGTCGCATCTTCGAGTACCTCGACCTCGAGCCCGCCGTGACGGAGAAGCCCGACGCCGTGGCGCTGCCCACGGTGCGCGGCGACGTCGAGCTCCGGGACGTCTGGTTCCGCTACCCGGAGCCGAGGTCCCTCACCGGTGGCCGCGGAGGTGACCGGTTCGGTGAGTCGACGGTGCGGATCTCCCGACCCGACGGGTCGACGGCGCCGTCCGTCGACGACACCTGGGCGCTTCGCGACGTGTCGCTGCGGATCCGACCCGGCCAGCTCGCGGCCATCGTCGGGCCGTCGGGGTCGGGCAAGACCACCGCCACCTACCTGGTGCCGCGGTTCTACGACGTCACCCGCGGTGCCGTGCTGATCGACGGCCACGACGTGCGCGACCTGACCCTGGACTCGGTGACCGGCTCCGTCGGCATGGTCACGCAGGAGCCGTACCTGTTCCACGGCACGATCCGCGACAACCTCGCCTACGCCCGCCCCGACGCCACCGCCGCCGAGATCGAGCAGGCGGCCCGCGACGCGAACATCCACGACCGCATCCTCAGCTTCGCCGAGGGCTACGAGACGATCACCGGCGAGCGCGGCTACCGGCTGTCGGGCGGTGAGAAGCAGCGGCTCGCGATCGCCCGCGTGCTCCTCGCCGACCCCCGCATCCTCATCCTCGACGAGGCCACGTCGGCGCTCGACACCGAGACCGAGCGGCTCGTGCAGCAGGCCCTCGAGCGGGCCCGCGCCAACCGCACCACCATCGCCATCGCGCACCGGCTCTCCACCATCCACGACGCCGACGTCATCTTCGGCATCGAGGACGGCGTCCTCGTGGAGCAGGGCACCCACGACGAGCTGCTCAGCGCCGGCGGGCTGTACGCCCGGCTCTACGTCGAGCAGTTCCAGTCCGGCAGGGGGCCGCACCGCCCCGACGAGCGCCGGGCCGACGTCAGCGTCTGACCGACGCCAGCCAACGGGCCAGGTCGACGGCGAGCGCCTCCGGTGCGTCGAGCTGGACGAGGTGCCCCGACCCGTCGAGGACGGTGAGGCCGGCGTGAGGCATGAGCTCCACCAGCCGATGAGCCCGGTCCACGGGGATCCAGGTGTCGGCCGACCCCCAGACCACGTGCACCGGTTCGTCGATGTCGCCGTAGTACGGCTCGACCTCGTCGGTGTGCCGCTCGTCGGCCTCGGCGATCTGGCGGTAGAACGCCGGCTGTCCGAGGTCGCCGGTCCAGGGGTCGACGAGCATGGCGAGGTCGGCGTCGCTCAGTGATCGCGACGCGGCGCCGCGAACGTACGCCTCAACCGCCCCTCGATGGACCGCGGGCGGAAGCTGCTCGAGGACGTCTGCGTGCTGCTGCACGAGGGTGAAGAAGTCCGACCCCCACGGCGACAGGGCGACCACGTCGACGAGGCACAACGACGCGTACCGGGCGTCGTGAAGCAGCCTGGCGCGCAGGGCGACGGCACCACCGACGTCGTGGGCCACGACGTGCGGCCGGTCGAGACCCCACACCTCGAGCAGGTCGGCGAACAGCTCACCCTGCGTGCCGAGGTCGACGGCGTGCTCCGGCCGCTTCGAGGAGGAACCGAACCCCGGCATGTCCCACAGGTGGACCGTGAAGTCGCGTGCCAGCGCGTCCGCGATCGGACGCCACAGGGCCGACGACCACGGGGTCCCGTGCAGCAGGACGAGCGGCGGGCCCTCGCCGAACCGGTCCCACGCCACGGTGCGCCCGCGCCAGCTCAGCTCACGGCGAAGGACGTGCCCCGAGCCGGGCTCAGAGTCCACCGAGCCCCACGTACTTCGTCTCGAGGTACTCCTCGATGCCCTCGGCGCCGCCCTCGCGGCCGAAGCCGGAGGCCTTCACGCCGCCGAACGGGGCGGCGGGGTTGGAGACGATGCCCTGGTTGATCCCGACCATGCCCGTCTCGAGGCCCTCGTACACGCGGACGGCCCGGGCGTAGTCGGTGGTGAAGGCGTACGCGACGAGCCCGTACTCGGTGTCGTTGGCCAGGCGCAGCGCCTCGTCCTCGTCGGTGAACGTGAAGATCGGGGCGACCGGGCCGAAGATCTCCTCGGTGGTGACCTTCGCCGACAGCGGGACGTCGGTGAGGACCGTCGGCGGGTAGAACCAGCCCTGGCCGTCGGGCACCTGGCCACCGGTGAGCACGGTGGCACCCTGCTCGACGGCGTCGTCGACGAGCTCGGCCACCTTGTCGCGCTGCTTCTCCTCGACGAGGGGGCCGACCTTGACGTCGTCCTCGAGGCCGTCACCGACCTTGAGCGCGGCCATCTTCTCGGCAAGCTTGGTGGAGAACTCCTCGGCGACGTCGGCGTGGACGATGAACCGGTTGGCGGCGGTGCACGCCTCGCCGATGTTGCGCATCTTGGCGAGCATCGCGCCCTCGACGGCAGCGTCGACGTCGGCGTCGCCGAACACCAGGAACGGGGCGTTGCCGCCGAGCTCCATCGAGACCCGGAGCAAGCCCTCGGCGCTCTGCTCGACCAGCGACCGGCCGACCTCGGTGGAGCCCGTGAAGGTGAGCTTGCGCAGACGCGGGTCGCGGATGATCGGCTCCATCACCTCGCCGGTGCTCTTCGTGGTCACGACGTTGAGCACGCCCTCGGGGACACCGGACTCCTCGAGGACCTTCGCGAGCCACAGCATGGTGAGCGGCGTGAGCCCGGCGGGCTTGACGACCATCGTGCAGCCCGCGGCGATCGCCGGCGCGATCTTGCGCGTGCCCATCGCGAGCGGGAAGTTCCAGGGCGTGATCATCAGGCACGGGCCCACCGGCTGCTTCAGCGTGAGCAGCCGCGTGGCGCCGTTGGGGGCCACCGAGTAGCGGCCCGAGATGCGCACCGCCTCCTCGGAGAACCAGCGCAGGAACTCGGCGCCGTAGGTGATCTCGGCCTTGCTCTCGCTGAGCGGCTTGCCCATCTCGAGGGTCATGATCGTGGCCAGCTCGTCAGCGCGAGCCGTGACCGTCTCAAAGGCGGAGCGCAGGATCTCGCCGCGGTCGCGCGGCGGCACCTTCGCCCAGCCCGCCTGCGCGGCCACGGCGGCGTCGATCGCGGCCTTGCCGTCGTCGACCGTCGCGTCCGCCACCTGCACCAGCGTGGAGCCGTCGGCGGGGTTCTCCACCGCGAACGTCGATCCGCCACCGGCGTCGCGCCAGGAGCCACCGATGAAGAGCTGCGTGGGGACGTCAGGAAGGGCTGAGGAGGTCATGGTTCGAGGCTAGCCCCCGACGTGATCCACGCACGCCGTCGTCGACGACGCTCAGGCCGTGCGGCGCAGCGCCACGTGGCTGCCGAACGGGCCGGTCAGCTGCACCCGCTCGAGGTCGGGGCGCTCCTGGAGCCAGCGGGCCACCATCGACTTCTCCTCCTCGCGGCCCGCGTCGTCGACCACCACGATCCCGCCGACCCGCACGCGGTCGACCAGGTGCGGACCGGCCGGGTACCGCGCCCCGGGTCCGGTGCGGGCCGGCGGGCCGTCGACGACGAGCATGTCGATGTCGTGGAGGTCGGCGAGGACCGCCTGGTCGTACCAGCGTGTCTCGTGCCCGGGGACGCCGGAGGGCCCGAGCGGAGCGTGCCGCACCTCGACCTGCGCGGACTCCGCGAACCCGTGGTCGGCCAGGACGCCGCGGGTGCGCTCGACCCACTCCTCGGCGTGCTCGACCGTGACCAGGCGGCCGGTCCCGAGCGACTCGAGCAGGTAGGCGAACCAGACCGTCGAGGTGCCGCTGCCGAGCTCGACGACGAGGCGTGGGGGTGTGGCCGCCAGGTGCTGGGTGAGGACGAGGAGGTCCGCCGGTCGCAGCGCCCAGCCGGCGCTCTGGGGCATCGCGGCCCGTGGGTGGAGCTCGGCGTACAGCTGCTGGATGGCCTCGACGTCCCGCACGACCTCGACGAGCTCGACGGCCGTGAGGTTCCAGTAGTCGGCGGCCCGGCGCGACTCCGTCTCCTCGTGGAGGGACCGGACCCCGGCCACGTCGTGGCGCAGGGCCGTGAGCTGCTGAGGCACCGTGCGGGCCTTCTCGGTGCGGCGCATGACGACGAGCGCGACCTTGCGCGTCTCCCACGTGAGCAGCACGAGCACCGAGAGCAGGCCCACGACCGCGACCGCGACGACGGACCACGTCTCGACGGCCGCTCCGACGACGCCCGCGACGGCGAGGAGCGCGGCGACGACGGCCACGAGATGCGCTCGGGGGAACCTGGTGACCATGGGAACCTCGTGTCGGTGGGGAAGGCGCGTGACGCCGGATCGTCGCCGGGACAGGCTAACAACGCCGGACGAGGTGCGACGGAGGCATCGAACCGGGGTGCAGGAGCGACGCGATGGCCTCGACGCCGTCGACCAGCCGAGGACCCGGCCGCACCACCACGGCGTTGCCGTCGATCGCCCACACCTGGGCGTCGGGCAGCTCCCGCACGACCACCGCGGCCTGATCGGCCGCACCGTCGAGCCCGTAGCCGCACGGCGCCACCAGGACGACGTCGGGCCGCTCGGCCCGCAGGGCGTCCCACGCCGACGGTCCGGACGGGGTCCCCGGATGCATGCCCACCGGCTCGCCGCCCGCTGCCGCGACCTGGTCGGGGATCCAGTGACCACCCGTGAACAGCGGGTCCACCCACTCGACCACGGCCACCCGGGGCCGTGGCCGACCCTGCGTCGCGCTGGCGACCGCGGCGAGTCGCTCACGCAGTCCGGCGACGACGTCACGCCCTCGTCCGGGCACCCCCGCCGCAGCGGCGACCCGCTCCACCGAGGCCAGCACGTCCTCGAGGGTGTGCGGGTCCAGCGTCAGCACGTCGGCGCTGCAGCCCAGGTGCGCCAGTGCCTCGTCGACCCGATCGGTCGGCAGCGCGCACACCCGACACAGGTCCTGGGTGAGCACCAGGTCGGGCTCGACGTCGGCCAGGGCTCCCTCGTCGAGCGTGTACAGGTCCACCCCGGCCGCCCGGCGTTCCCGGACGTACGCGTCGATCTCACCGGGCGTCCAGCCGCTGGTGTCGGCGCCGGTCACCACCACGCGATGGTCCAGCCGCGCCCGGACCGGCTCGTCGCACTCGAAGGTGACGGCTGCGAGCCGGTCGTCGAGGCCGAGGGCGTAGACGATCTCGGTGGCCGACGGCAGCAGCGACGCGATCCGCGAGACGGCCACGACGTCGCCCACGGTCAGCGCTCCCGGTGGAAGCGCGGCAGCTGGCGGACCCGGACGACCACGAAGACCGCGATGACGAGCAGCACGCCGAGGATGACGACCTTCTGGAACGTGTCGGCGTACGGCTCGACCTGCTCCCAGTTCTCGCCCAGCCGGTAGCCGGCGACGACGAAGATGCTGTTCCAGATCAGGCTGCCGGCCGTCGTGAGCAGGAGGAACAGCGCGAACGGCATCTTCTCGACACCCGCCGGCAGGGAGATCAGGCTGCGGAAGATCGGGACCATCCGGCCGAAGAAGATCGCCTTCGTCCCGTGCTTGGCGAACCAGGCCTCGGTGCGCTCGAGGTCGCTGACCTTGAGCAGCGGGACCTTCTCGAACACCCACACGGTGCGGTCGCGACCGTAGCCGCGACCCAACCAGTAGAGGATCGCGGCACCGATGACCGACCCCGCGGTCGTCGCGAACAACGCACCAGCCAGGGAGAACGTCCCCTGCGCAGCGGCGAAGCCGGCCAGCGGCAGGATGATCTCGCTCGGGATCGGCGGGAACAGGTTGTCCGCCCCCACCGCGATGGCCGCGCCGACCAGACCGAGCCGGTCCATCAGGTCGACGGTCCAGCCGGCGAGGCCGCTGTCGGGACCCGTGGAGGTGGCGGACTGCACGAGTGCGGTCGACAGGGCGCTGATCACGGTGCCGAGGGTACCCGCGTCGGCCCACCCGCCCCGGCCACGCTCCTGCGGCGACGGCGTCGTTACGGTCGGGGCATGCGATACCCGGGCGCGACGCTGACGGCTGCCGCCGTCGTGGTGGCTCTCGTGGTCGGTGGCTGCACCGGCGGACGGTCCGCGGGCGACGAGGACGGGCCGGTGGTCACACGCTCGCCCGCGACGGCTGTCGACGTCATCGACGTCGCGACCCCCGCCAGCGCGGCCCTGGGGGTGAGTCGCCGCCTGTTCGACCGGTCCGAGGTGGTGATCGTCTCGTCATCGGACCCGGCGGTCCAGGAGCTCGCCGAACGGGCCGCGCGACGCCTGGGCGTGCCGATGCTGCTGCCCGGACCCGCCGTTCCGGCCGAGATCGAACGTCTGGGCGCACGCACCGTGCTCGGCATCGGCACCGCACCCGACGTCGCCGGGCTCCGGGAGGTCGAGCCCACGCGCGCCGCGGTCGACGCGGCCGTCGGCGACCTCCCGCGTGCAGCCGTCGAGCCCCGCGACGTCGTCGTGCTCACCCGTGCGCCAGGTCCCAACCGCGCCGCGGTCAC
>NZ_JANLGG010000006.1:0-131124 GCF_024655735.1 Aeromicrobium sp. 50.2.37 | reverse complement strand
GCGGACGCAGCGGACGACGTCGCCCCCGCCTCGGCCGGGTCGGGCTGCTCGTCGCCCTGGTCGCGGGTCTCGCGGTGCTGGCCGGCGGGCTGTGGTCGTCGCGCACGCTGCTCGAGGACACCGCACCGCCGACGCGACTCGCGGCGCAGACCCTGTCGCCCACGAGCGTCGAGCTCACCTGGGCGTCCACCGACGAGGTCGACGAGTACGTCGTCCACGTCGGCAGTGACCGCGCCCTGACCAAGGACGCCCTCAAGGTCACCTCCACCGACAAGCAGGTGCTCGTCGAGGACCTGCAGCCCACCACGCCCGGCGGTGACCGGTACTTCCGCGTCGACGCGGTCAAGGACGGCGAGGTCGTGCGGTCGCGCACCGGCCGCTTCGTGCTGCCCCCCGGCGAGATGACGAAGGTCGCGGTCGACAAGACCGGCACCACCGGCGCCCGGCTGGAGTGGAAGCCGGTCGTCAACGCCCGGCAGTACGACGTGCAGGTCGCCACCGACAAGGACTTCGGCGAGCTGGTCCAGTCCGTGCGCACCGTGGGCAGCGAGCCCGAGCTGGTCACGGACGCGCTCGAGCCCGGTCGCCCGTACTGGTTCCGGGCGCGACCGGTCAACGGCGACGTCGTCGGCGAGTTCGGCGCCGCGGTCGCCACCGAGACGCTTCCCGAGGACGTGCGGTTCAACGTCGGCACCTGGAACGTGTGCTCGGAGAAGTGCAAGGGCTACGCCGGACGGGCCCGGCAGATGGCCGCCTTCCTCAACGCCGAGAAGCTCGACCTGTTCGTCCTGCAGGAAGCGGGAGGCAAGCGGGTCGGCGCCACCACCAACGCGATCTTCAGCGGCGGCGAGCGCGGCTTCCAGCGGGCGACGGGTGGCGCCAAGGCGCGCTACATCTTCTACCGTCCGGCCCTGTTCACCCAGGAGAGCGGCGGCTTCTTCCCCGTCGGCCACGGTCGGCACGCCACGTGGGCCCGGTTCACGGTCAAGGAGACCGGCCGTCAGTTCTTCGTCGTCGACGTGCACCTCGAGAACGGTCACGGCAACGACGGCAAGCGGCGCAGCGAGATGAACACGCTGGTCTCGCGCATGCGGTCGATCAACGACGGCGGCCTGCCGATCGTCTACGCCGGCGACTTCAACTCCGGTCGCCACCGCGGTGCCGACTCCCCCGGCGCGATCATGCGTGGGATCGGCCAGCGCGACACCGTCGACGTCGCGAAGAAGGTCGAGAACCGCGAGTTCAACACGGGGCACACCTTCTCCACGCGTCCCCTGCGCTCCGGCGCCCACGTCGACCACATCTTCGCCTCCGAGGAGTTCGCGGTGCTCGCCTGGAAGCAGCTCGTGCGGATGTCGGGCAGCAGCTACGCGTCGCCGGTGCTGACGGACCACAACGCCCTGCGAGCCACGCTGTCGCTCGAGGGCAAGAAGGTCGACGTCGGCGAGCCGACGCCGGTCGTCGACGTCCCACCGGTCGACGACGTACCGTCGCCGGGCTGAGTCCACCGCCACGGCAGGAGACCCGAACCGCATGAGCCCCGATCCCCTGGGACCGGCCGACCTGGCCGACCTGCACGTCATCATCCCCGCCGGGGGCGCCGGCACCCGGCTCTGGCCCCTCTCGCGCGCCGGCCGGCCCAAGTTCCTGCTCGACCTCACCGGATCCGGTCGCACGCTCCTGCAGCAGACGTGGGACCGCGTGACGCAGCTCGTGCCGCCGGAGCGCGTGCACGTGGTCACCGGACCCCGCCACGCCGACGCAGTGCGCGAGCAGCTGCCCGAGCTGACGAGCATCTTCGTGGAGCCCTCCCCGCGCGACTCGATGCCGGCCATCGGTCTGGCCACGGCCGTCGTCCACCAGGACCACCCCGGCGCCGTGGTCGCGTCCTTCGCCGCCGACCACGTGATCTCCGGGGCCGACCGCTTCGCCGACGCGGTCGTCCAGGCGGTGCGCACCGCCCGCGACGGCCACGTCACCACCATCGGCATCGCCCCGCGGTCACCGTCCACGGCCTTCGGCTACGTGGAGTCCGGAGCACCCCTGGGCGTCGAGGGCGCCCCGAGTGCGCGGACCGTCGTGCGCTTCGTCGAGAAGCCGGACGAGGAGACGGCGAAGGCCTACCTGCGCGCCGGGACGTTCAGCTGGAACGCGGGCATGTTCGTCACGCGCGCCGACGTGCTCCTCGACCACCTGGCTCGCCTTCAGCCCACCCTGCACGAGGGGCTGCGGCGCATCGCCACGGCGTGGTCCGGCCCCGACCGCCAGGCGGTGCTCGAGCAGGTCTGGCCCACCCTCACCAAGATCGCGATCGACCACGCCGTCGCCGAGCCGGTCTCCCTCACCGGGGGCATCGCGACCGTCCCCGGACGCTTCGGCTGGGACGACATCGGCGACTTCGCCGCCCTCCACGACCTCGGGCACGACCAGACGCCCTCGCCCGACGGCGACCACACCCTCTGGATCGATGCCGACGGGCTGGTGCGCGCCCGACCGGGCGTCACGGTCGCGGTCGTCGGCATCCCCGGCGCCGTGGTGGTGCAGACCGACGACGCCCTGCTCGTGACCACGCTCGAGCACGCCCAGCGCGTCAAGGAGGTCCCGGCCGCGCTGTCGGCCGTCGGGCGCGGCGACCTGGTCTGAGTCCCCCGGCGTCCGCGTCGGTGCGGGTGGGCCTTCGTCCTGCGGCTGCGTCGCTGTGGCTCAGAGTCGGGTCGGCCTCCGAAAGGGCCTCGACCGGAGCAGGGGGGTCTCGGCCCGGGTGGGGTTCGCGGGGCGCGGTTGGGTTCTCGCTCGCGGCTGCGTCGCTGTGGCTCCGAGTCGGGTCAGCCTCCGAAAGGGCCTCGACCGGAGCGGTGGGACTCAGCTCGGTTGGGTCTGCGGGGCGCGGCCACGATTCTCCAACTGCGCGGGATCCACGCACGATTCTCCCTTCGCGTGGACCGTTCCTCGCGAAGGAAGCACCGTGGCGACGACTTGGGCCCCGTACGGGCAGGGATTCTCCCTCTCCGTGGAACGGTCCGCGCAAAGGGAGAATCCCTACCCCACTCAACGCGCGACTCTCCCCTGCGGACGCAGGATTCTGCCTTCACGTGCATCAGCCCAAACGATGCTGCGTTCACGACCGGATCCCGTAGCGAACGCAGCATCCTTCGCCCCCTCACGCACGAACGCAGAACCTTGCGTCCCCCGAGCCACGCTCCGAGAGCCCACCCGAGCCCGGACCCCTCCGCCGGTCGAGGCCCTTTCGGAGAACGACCCGACTCGCAGCCACAGCGACGCAGCCGCAGGAGAAGACCCACCCGGAGCAACGCAGCAGCAACCGAAGGCCCACTCCGAGCAACGCAGCCGCAGGGGCAGGCCCACCCGAAGAGACGCAGCAGAAGGGCTGAATCCCAGCCGGTCAGACCAGCCCGGATTAGACCAGCCCGGTCAGACCAGGTCAGTCAGCTCGGCGGGCGGCAGGTCGGGTGCGGGCGTGTAGGCCTGCGCCACCTCGCCGGTGCCCACTGCGTGCAGCACGCCGTCGGACTCGTCGGCGAAGAGGGCCTCGCCGCGGGCGAGCTTCTCCCGCTCGCCGATCTCGTTGACGACCTCCACGTCGCCCCCGAGGCAGACCACGATCCGCCGACCGTCGTCGGGCAGGCGTGCACCGTCGGGCTCGGCCGACGAGCACTGCGTGATCGACAGCGCGAACTCGCGCAGGCCGGGGCTGTAGACGTCGGTGGAGAAGCCGAACTGGTCGGCCTCGACGCGCGCCAGGCGCGACATGCCGCGGTCGAGGCACCGCACCAGGCCCTGGGGGTCGAGGTGCTTGCCGGTGAGTCCGCCGCGCAGCACGTTGTCGGAGGACACCATGACCTCCACGCACAGCCCGCTCAGGTGCGCGTGGATGATGCCGGCACCGAGGTAGGCCGCCTCGCCGGGTTGTAGCGTGAGCCGGTTGAGCAGCAGCGACATCACGACACCGACGTCGCCCGGGTGGTGCTCGCCGACGAGGACCGCGGTGGCATAGGCACGCTTGATGTCGATGCCGCGCTGCTCCGCGTCACGACAGGCCGCCACGACCTCGGCGACCTCCTCGGCCGACGGCGGATCGGTCAGCAGGTCCTCGACGACGCGCACGATGCCGAGGAACCCGGGCTGACGGCGCAGGCTCTCGACGAGGTCCTGGACCCGCGGGACGTCGATGGCGGCCAGCACGCGCAGGATCTCGGCCGTGGGCCGGAAGCCGACGAGGGTGTCGAACGCCGTGAGCGCATAGACCATCTCCGGCTTGGGATGGGGGTCCTTGTAGACGCGGTGAGGTGCGTCGAGCGGGACGCCCGCCGCCTCCTCGGCCCGATAGCCCTCCTGGGCCATCACGGCGTTGGGGTGCACCTGGATGGAGAGCGGCCGGTCCGCGGCGAGGATCTTCAGCATGAAGGGCAGCTCGCCCGCGACCTCGCGCAACGAGACCGGACCCTTCGCGCCCTGCACGCGCGACGGGTTGAGCGCGTGCGTGCCCATCCAGATCTCGGCCACCGGACCTCCGGCCGGCGGCACTCCGAGGAAACGAGGGATCGCCTCGGGCGAGCCCCAGTCGTAGTCGCGATCAGGATTCTCGAGTCGTCGCATCTCGTCCTCTCGGAGGGCCGTGGCCGTCGTCAGCCCTTGGGGTGGCGAGGCTTGCGGTACTTGTCCTTGCCGCCCTTGCCGGGCGGTCCACCCTTCGAGCGGTAGCCGCCCGCACGGTCCTCGCGTCCGCCTCCGTGGCTGCGTCCCTGCGGCCCGCCGTCGCGCTTCAGGTCGATCCGCCGGCCGGAGATCCGGGTGTCCGAGAGCGCCTCGAAGACCGCGTCCGGCAGGTCCTGCGGCAGCTCGACGACGGCGTGGTCGACGCCGATCGTGATCTTCCCGAAGTCGGCGCGCCGCAGCCCTCCCTCGTTGGCCAGCGCGCCCACGATCATCGAGGGCGAGACCTTGTGGCGCTTGCCCACCGCGATCCGGTACGGCGTCCAGCCGTCCTTCGACGGACGCGGTCCGCGGTCGCTCGTGTCGCGAGCCGGACGCTCGGGGCGCTCGCGCCGCGCCGCCTTGGGCGGGTCGGGGCGGAGGAAGAACTCCTTGTCGTCGGTGCTCATGACGGCCAGGGCGGCGGCGACGTCGAGCATCTCGACGTCGTGCTCGCGCACGTAGTCCTCGACGAGGCCGCGGAACGCGTGGAACTGGGGCGAGCCCATGCTGTCGGTGATGGCCTGGGCGAACTTGGCCGTCCGACGGGCGTTCACCTCGTCGACGCTCGGCACGCCCGTCTCCTCGACGGCTCGACCCGAGACCTTCTCGATGGCCGACAGCAGACGACGCTCCCGCGGGGTGACGAACAGGATCGCCTCGCCGCTGCGTCCGGCGCGCCCGGTGCGCCCGACGCGGTGCACGTAGGCCTCGGGGTCGTGCGGGATGTCGTAGTTGACCACGTGGGTGATGCGGTCGACGTCGAGCCCGCGGGCCGCGACGTCGGTGGCGACCAGGATGTCGAGCGCGCCCGACTTCAGGGCGTTGACCGTGCGCTCACGCTGGGCCTGGGCGAGGTCGCCGTTGATCGCGGCGGCCGAGAAGCCGCGCGTCCGCAGGCGCTCGGCCAGCTCCTCGGTGGCCGACTTGGTGCGGACGAAGATGATCATCCCGTCGCCGCTCTCGACCTCCAGCAGGCGCGTGAGCGCGTCGAGCTTCGCGTGGTGCGAGACCGGGATCCAGCGCTGGCGCACGGTGCTCGTGGAGGAGCGCGCCTGCGGCGTGGCGATGTCGGCCGGGTCGTGGAGGTAGCGCTTGGCCAGGCGTCGGATCGCCGGCGGCATCGTGGCCGAGAACAGCGCCACCTGCTTGTACTCGGGGGTGTCGGCGAGGATGCGCTCCACGTCCTCGGCGAAGCCCATCGCCAGCATCTCGTCGGCCTCGTCGAGGACGAGGTGGTCGAGACCGGTGAGGTCGAGGCTGCCGCGGTCGAGGTGGTCCATCACGCGCCCGGGCGTGCCGACGACGACGTGGGCACCGCGCTCGAGGCCCGCGAGCTGGGCGCCGTAGCCCTGGCCGCCGTACACGGGCAGCACCCGGATCCGCCGGCCCTTGGGCGTGTAGGACGTCATGGCCTCGCACACCTGGAGCGCGAGCTCACGGGTGGGGGCCAGCACCAGCGCCTGGGTGGAGGCGCGGTCGGGGTCGATCTTCTGCAGGATCGGCAGGGCGAACGCCGCCGTCTTGCCGGTACCGGTCTGGGCGAGCCCGACCACGTCACGACCGGCGAGGAGCGCCGGCACGGCCGCCTCCTGGATCGGGGTGGGGGTCTCGTAGCCCAGCCGCTCGAGGACCTGCACGAGCTCGTCGTCGAGACCGAGGTCGGCGAACGGCCGAGCCGGCGCCGCCGGACGGTCGGGGGACGCGTCGGCCACCGTGTCGTCGGGGCTGCTCCCGGTGGGGCCGGTGCCGTCGGGGGCAGGCTCGCCGGGGACGGTGTCGTCGGGGGTCGCGGGCGCGGGTACGTCGTCGTTCATGGGACTCCTGGTGCTGACTGCGAGACGGGGGAACCCCGTCGTGACGCAGGGTGCAAGCGATAGTGTTCCGTACCGGTGCCCCCGAGACCAATCCCGGCGACCCGGTCAGGACGCTCAGCAGGCCCGCCCATCCCCCAGCCAGCAAGGAGACGGTGCGCGATGCCGACGCCGACCGCCCGCCGTTCCCTCGGCTCACGGTGGATCCTGGTCGTGGTCCTCGGCGTGCTGGGGGCGGTGGCCGGCCAGCTCCTCGTGTCCGGCATCACACCGCGCTACGAGGCCTCGGCCGAGGTCCTCGTCGAGGCGCCCGTCGGCACGGACGAGGTGCCCGGCCGTGCACTCTCGGCGAGGACGCTCGAGTCGTACGGCGAGATCCTCGGTGGACCGGCCCTCGTGGGCCGGGCCGGCGAGGCGCTCGGCTCCACGCCGATCCCCCGCGACGACGTCACCTCCGGCGTGGTCGGCGACAGCACGATCCTGAGGGTCACGGTGCGCGACGACAGCCTGGCCGACGCCCGCGAGGCCGCCGGACAGATCGCCGAGGAGTTCACCACCTGGCTTGCCACGAAGCAGGAGGACCTCGACGCCGCACAGCGCGAGACCACGCTCGTGATCGACCCGGGCTCGGGCTCCGCCTCGCCCGTGGAGCCGACGCGGTGGCCCTACCTGGTCGGTGGACTGCTCGTGGGCCTCCTGATCGGTCTGGCCATCGCACGGTGGCGCCAGTCGACCGACCGCGGCATCACCACCACCGACGACCTCGAGGCGGCCACCGGCTCGCCCGTGCTGGGCGCGATCGCGCACGACCGGGCCGCGCACGACTCGCCCCTGCTCACCTCGCTTTCCCCCCAGCACCCCCGCGCCGAGGCCGTGCGCATCCTGCGCACCAACCTGCAGTTCGTCGACGTCGACCACGACCGCACCGTCGTGGCCGTCACCAGCGCCGT
The DNA here is from genome assembly GCF_024655735.1 of Aeromicrobium sp. 50.2.37. Classification (NCBI taxonomy): domain Bacteria; kingdom Bacillati; phylum Actinomycetota; class Actinomycetes; order Propionibacteriales; family Nocardioidaceae; genus Aeromicrobium; species Aeromicrobium sp. 50.2.37. The sequence goes on along the minus strand of NZ_JANLGG010000006.1, from coordinate 123,647 downwards.
CGAGGCCGAGGGCAAGACGACCACCGCCTGCAACCTCGCCATCGCCCTCGCGCAGTCGGGCCTGCGGGTCGCCTTGGTCGAGGGCGACCTGCGCCGTCCGCAGCTCGCGGAGTCGTTCGGCCTGGAGAGCACCGTCGGCCTGACGACGGTGCTGGTGGGGCGCGTCGACCTCGACGAGGCCATGCAGGAGACCGAGGTCCCCGGGCTCGACGTGCTCGCGAGCGGCGCCCGTCCGCCGAACCCCGCCGAGATCGTGCAGACCGGAGCCATGGAGCGCCTCGTCGCCGACCTGCGCCAGCGCTACGACGTCGTGCTCATCGACGCGCCTCCCCTCCTGCCGGTCGCCGACGCCGCGATCCTGTCGCTGCTGGCCGACGGCGCGCTGCTCGTGGTGCGCCACGGACGCACCGGGCACGACCAGGTGCGCGCCGCGGTCGACCGGCTCGACACGGTCGGAGCGAGGCTGTTCGGCAGCGTGCTCTCCATGACGCCCCGCCGGGCCGCCGGCCGCTACGGCTACGGGTACGAGTACGACGAGAGGTCCTCGCGCCGACGTCGGCGCTGACGGCACCGCCGTCGTCAGTCGTCAGGTCGGCTGAAGCAGCGACAGCGTGCGCGCGATCGACGCCGTCGCGTCGTCGATCAGGTCGGCGGTGCTGCGGTGCACCGCCGGTGAGCGCCGGAAGGGGTCCGGCACGTCGGCGCGCGCCGGGCCGGTGCTGCGGCGGCGTGCTGCGTCGGCGACGAGGTCGGGCAGGCGCGTCGCCTCGTGCCCCTCGACGAGCGCGGCGAACTCGAGCAGCGTGAAGGTCTTGCGCAGCGCACCGGGATCGAGCTCGAGCACCGCGGACCGGTGCTCCTTGGTGGCGGTCAGCACGAGGTCGGCGCCCCGGACGTGGTGCACCTGCAGCGGCTGCGAACGGAAGTCGGAGCCGTCGATCCCGAGCCGGGCGAGCTCGAGGCGCACCATGCTGTCGACCGGGGCGTCGCGCCAGCCCATCACCCCGGCGCTGGCGACCTCGAAGGTGGACGTGTCGAGCCGTTCCTTCAGGAGCAGCTCCATGAGGGGCGAGCGACACACGTTCGCCGTGCACACGGCGAGGATGCTCCACCGGCTGCGCTCGGGACGGGCGCCCACCTCAGGGGCCCGACCGGGGTCGGACGTGCAGACCCACCTCGGGGTCGACCACGGGTTCCTGTCCGGCGGCCACGCCGTCGACGACCAGCGCGGCGTCGACCGGGACCGAGCGCTTGACGAGAGCCAGACCGATCGGACCGAGCTCGTGGTGCAGGGCGCGCGACCCGAGCACCCCCACGGCCTTGCCCGGCTCGTCGGAGCGCTCGACGGCGCTGCCGGGTACGGGCAGCCGGTCGGGCGAGCCGTCGAGATGCAGCAGGACGAGCCGCCGCGGCGGCCGACCCAGGTTGTGCACGCGGGCGACGGTCTCCTGGCCGCGGTAGCAGCCCTTGTCGAGGTGGACGGCCCGCTCGAGCAGCCCGACCTCGTTGGGGATCGTGCGGTCGTCGGTGTCGACGCCGAAGCGCGGCGTGCCCGACGCGATGCGCAGGGCCTCCCAGGCCCACGTGCCCGCTGGGCGCCCGTACCGATGGGGCCACGAGGCCACCGTGTCGCGCGGCTCGATGGCCCATCGTGCGCCACCGCCGTCCTGCTGGGCGGCGTGCAGGCCCACGACGGCGTGGGTCGCGGTGACGTCGGCGACCTCGACCCGCGTCATGAACCGCATGCGGTCCAGGAAGGTGACGAGTGCCGCGCCGGCGCCGGGCTCGGTGTGCGCCCAGAAGGTGGTGCCGTCGTCGACGCCCTCGAACGCGTGCTCGATGCGGCCCTGCGGGGTGAGCACGAGTCCCTCGGTGGGCTGCCCGGGCTCGAGCCGCTCGAGGTGCTGGGTCGTGAGCGAGTGCAGCCAGGTGAGCCGGTCGGGGCCGGTGACGGTCAGCACGTCCCGGTGCGAGAGGTCGACGAAGCCGTCCCCCTTCTCGAGCCGACGTTGCTCGACGGTGAGCTCGCCGTAGTGGGCCGCGACGCCGTGGTCGGGACGGTCGGCCTCGACGGCACCCTCGAGGTCGAGCAGCGGGCTGCGGCGCCGCGCCGGTGCGAGGTCGTCCGCTGCGGCGGGCTCGGGCTGCGGCTCAGACACGGGCGAGCTTCCCCCAGAGGTGGGACTGCATGGTCTGGCCCTCGGCCGCCTTGTCGATCGCGTACATCAGCGAGCCGTCGACCAGGCCGTACATGCGCTGGCCGGCGGTGTACTCCGCGGCCGACTGGGTGCGGGCGACGATGTCGGTCGCGAGCGTGATGCGGGGGCCCTCGGCGACGCCGTACCAGACCTCGGCGTACCCGGTGGGGTGCGCGAGGACCAGCTCGACGTTGATGCCCTTGCCGCCCTCCACGAGACCAGCGGGCCTGAGGAAGCCGGTCTCGAGGTCACCGGGGCCGATCCGCTCGCCGGACTCGTCGGTGACCCACGACCGGCTGAAGTAGTGCAGGAACGGCCGGGTGTCGTGGGCGAGCACGACGTCCTGCTCGAAGGAGTAGGGCTCGATGGTCGGGTAGTCACCGCGCCCGTTGCCGTGCCAGGTACCGAGCAACCAGGCCAGGGGCGCGACGTCGGGGTGGAGGTCGGCGGGGATCTCGAAGGCCATGGGGTCCATCGTATCGACGCGCGCTAACCTGCCGACGTGCGTGCGGTCGTCCAGCGGGTGAGCGAGGCCTCGGTCGTCGTCGACGGCGAGGTCGTCGGCTCCGTGGGCGGCCCCGACGCCGGCGCCGACCACCTGCTCGTGCTGCTCGGCATCACCCACGACGACACCGTGCAGAAGGCCGACGCGCTCGCGCGGAAGGTGCACGGCCTGCGCATCCTGCACGAGGAGGTCTCGGTCGCCGACACCGGCGGCTCGGTCCTCGTCGTCAGCCAGTTCACGCTCTACGGCGACGCCCGGAAGGGACGGCGTCCCACGTGGACGGCAGCCGCACCGGGCGCCGTGGCCGAGCCGCTGTACGCCGAGTTCTGTGCCGCGCTGCGGGCCCTGGGCACGACGGTCCCCACCGGCGTCTTCGGTGCCGACATGCAGGTCCGCTCGGTCAACGACGGCCCGTTCACCGTCCTGCTCGAGCTGTAGCGCCGGCGCATTCTGACCGTCCTTTCAGGTGAAGGACGTAGGATTCTCGAATCGGCGTCGGCGAACATGCCCCGGCGCCGTCGTCCTGACCTCACCAGAACATCGAACGGGAGTGCCATGTCGCGTCGCGAGAAGCGCGCGCGCCGCGAACTCAAGGGCAAGCGTCGCGCCGGCGGCATCCCCTTCCACCGCCGGCACCGCAAGCTGGTCGTGGGTGTCGTGGGCGCCCTCGTCCTCGTCCTCGGCACGGGCACCGCGTACGCCTACTACCTCAACGCCCAGCTGGGCAACGTCGGACGGGTCGAGACCAAGCTGAAGGAAGCCGACCGCCCCGATCCCGACAAGGGCAAGGCGCTCAACATCCTGCTGCTGGGCTCCGACAAGGGCAAGAAGGTCGAGGGCGCCGAGGACACGACGCTGGCCGAGGACGCTGCCTCCGGGTCGTGGCCGGCCGGTAAGTACCGCAGCGACACGTTGATGATCGCGCACATCACGTCGGACCGGAAGAAGGTCTACCTCGTCTCGATCCCGCGTGACACCTACACCGACATCTACGACGAGACCGGCGCCAAGCAGTCCACGCAGAAGATCAACGACGCCTTCGCCGAGTACGGCCCGAACGGCGCGATCTCCACCGTCGAGAACCTCACCGACCTGCGCATGCGGCACCTCGCGATCATCGACTGGGACGGCTTCAAGAGCCTCTCCAAGGCCGTCGGCGGCGTGCCCGTCTACATCCCTCGGGCGTTCTACGACCCCAAGCAGAAGGTCCAGTGGGAGGCCGGTGAGCAGACTCTCGAGGGCAAGAAGGCCCTCGCCTACGTGCGCACGCGCTACGGCCTGCTCCGCGGCGACTTCGACCGCATCGCCCGCCAGCAGAACTTCCTACGGTCGCTCATGAAGAAGATGCTCGCGCGCGACACCATGAGCAACCCCATCAAGCTGACCCGCACGCTGACCGCGGTCACCAAGAACCTCACCGTCGACGCCGGCTGGGACCCGGGCGACATGCGTGCGCTCGCGCTCTCGCTGCGCGGCACCGGGTCCGACGACGTCACGTTCCTCACGGCACCGGTGGCCACCACCGAGACCATCCCGGTCGTCGGCAGCATCGTCCGGCTCGACGAGGCCAAGAACACCGAGCTGTTCACCGCGCTCCGCGAGGACCGGATGGACGAGTACCTGGAGAAGTATCCCGACGACCAGCTCGCCGACGAGGACCAGATCGGCTGACGCAGGCTCAGCCGCAGGCCGAGCGGACCCGGACGTCGTTCGCGCCGGCCTCGATGCCGGGCGTGGTCGTGAGCACCGCGTCGCTCGTCTGCCCCTCGCCGGTGCGCAGCTGGACCTCCAGGTCGACCGACTCCCCGGGTCGCAGGGTCACGGGGACGACGGTCACCCGACGGTCGCCGATCCGACCGCCCGACGGCGTCCGCTCGGTGTCGCCCAACCGCACCCGCTCGAGCACGCCGCCGGCCGGTGCCACGACGCGCACGGAGAGCCGCTGGTCCCCCGGCCGCAGTCCCGGGAGCTCGAGCCCGGTGATGGAGATCGGGAGCGCGGTGTCGGGCACCGTGGAGGTGAGCGTGGTGCGCAGGCTGAGCACCTGCGCCCGCTCGTCCACGCACCGCACGGAGCGCAGCGTGGACGACGTGTCGAGGTAGTACTGCAGCTTCGATCCCAAGCTGTCGTCCACGTACACGCCCACGTGGGCCCGGTCCCGCGTCTGCGCGAGCGCACCGGCGACGCCCGTGGACCGGATGCGGCGCTGCTCGGACTCGTCGGCCGACCACACGAGGACCCGGTTGTCGACGCTGGCCTGCACGAGGGCCTCGAGCACGGGCTGCGTGGCGCCCTGCCCGTCCACGAACGCGTCGAAGATGCGGCGGGCGGCGTCCTCGAACACCGCGTCCTGCCCGAGCAGGTCGGTGGCGTAGCGCCGGTAGACGCCGTTGAGCAGCTCGTCGACGGCGTTCTCGGCCGTGAGCCGGGTGCCGTCCTCGAGCGTCACCGGCCCGAGGCCCTGCAGGAGGTAGCCCAGCGTCACCGGGTCGACGGACACCACGCCGTCGAAGCGCGTGTCGAGCTCCTCGGCCACGAGGGAGCTCGCGAAGGCCGCCGCCTCGGGGAAGTCCGGCACGGACGTGGTGTTGCGCAGGTCCGTCGCCGCGGTCACCGGCACGGCACCGAGCTGGTCGTCCGGCACGGTGAGGCGCGGCCTGCCGTTCGGTGGCACGTCGATGGCCGAGCCCTGCGCGCGCATGCGGACCTTCCCGCGATCGGCCTCGATGACGGCGAACGATCCCGGGATGCCGCCGAGGGAGCGGATCTCGGCGTTGTTCTGGATGAGCAGCAGGTAGCGGCGGCGCTCGCTCCCGCCCAGCATGTCCGGCAGCAGCGTGGCTGCGGTGTCCGCGATGCGGGCCGCCGACGCAGCGCCGGTCAGGGAGCCCTGCAGGCGGCGGACCGGCGCCTGCAGCCGGCCCACGACCTTCTGCGGCTCGATCTCGCCGACGTCACGTGCAGCGCGCTCGAGGGCCTCGCGCGGGCCGGCCAGGCGCGGTGCCACGGCCTCGAGGTTCGCGATGTCGACCCGGCCGTCGCGCGGCGAGAACGCGTCGAGCCCCACCTGGGCGGTGACGTCGACGATGGTGGGCACCGCCTCCACGGCGACCCGGTCCACCTCGCGCGCGACCACGCGCACGGCGTCGACGTCGTCACCGACGATCGGGACGTGGGAGAACACGGCCCACAGCGGACCGTCGGTCGAGGCGTGCGCCCGACCTGCGGCGTCGGTCAGGACCGCCGACGTCTGCCGCGCACCGTCCGCGTCCCCCTGCGCCACCTGGGCCAGGAGCAGCTGGGACTGGTCACTCGCCCGCGACAGCAGGATCGCTGCGCGCACCCCCTGCCAGGCCAGGACCACGACGCAGACCGTGAGCACCGCTCCCGTCAGGGCCAGACCCAGCCGGACCCACCCTGCTCGGTCGTACCGCTCGGGCAGGAAGCGTGGCGACGCCACGACGGGTCAGCTGCTGCGGCGGCGTTGGACCACGGCGCCGATGCCTGCGAGCACGAGCAGCGCGCCGAGCACCAGCAGCCAGAAGTCGGTGCCACCGGTGCCGGGCAGGATGCCGGCGGCGTCGCCGGCGTCGGCATCCGCATCGGCCGCGGCGTCGCCGTCGTCGCCACCGACGGCGACGAGCACGTCGGCGCTCACGGCGCCGAGCTCGCCGCACGTCGCGACGACCTGGGTGGTGCGGGTGCTGGTGACGTTCGGTGCCGTGAAGGTCGCGACGAGCTTCATCGTGTCGTCCTCGCTGAAGGACTGGTCCTCGTAGCTGGCCGTGATGATCGTGGGCTGGTCGGACGTGACCGTCGCGGTGAACGTCTCACCTGGCGCGACGCGCGTCTTCGACAGCTGGAGGTCGCAGACCGTGGGCGGGTACGGCGACTCCGTGGGGACCGGCAGGTCGACCGCCGACGCCGGGGAGATCGGGCCGACGAGGGCGAACGCGGCCAGCGCGGAGGCGACCAGGGCCGCAGCAATCTTCTTCATGACACTCCCAGGCGGTGACGGAACCCACGCGCACGCAGCCCCGTGGAGCAGCGTGCTCGACTCAAGAACGACGCTCGGTGCCCGAAGGTCACGCCGAGGACGCGAGAAACCCCGGACCGACGGGTCCGGGGTCTCTCGGGTCGTGCCGTGACGCGTGGCTCAGGCGTGCACGGGCACCCGGTCGATGTCGACGACCACGTCGGCGACCACGCCCACCGCGGCCGCCACCGCGAGGTCGACGGCCTCCGAGCGCGGCGCGAGCGTGCGCAGCGTCCACTCGCCCGGGCCCGCGAAGAAGCGGAACTGGCCGGTGGCCGAGGTCGGGACCTCGGCGGTGAACTCGCCGGTGCGGTCGAGCAGACGCACGTAGGCGTTCCCGACCGGCTCGTCACCGCGGACGACGACGCCCTGGATGACGGCCTGGTTCGCGACGTCGACACCCTCGAGGCTGGGTCCGCCCTTGATCGCTCCGCACATGTCAGGCCTCCCCGCGCTCGTCGCCGATGGCCACGGGGACGCCCCGCAGCGAGCCGTACTCGCTCCACGAGCCGTCGTAGTTCTTGACGTTCGGGTAGCCGAGGATCTCGTTGAGCACGAACCACGTGTGCGAGCTGCGCTCACCGATGCGGCAGTAGGCGATGGTGTCCTTGCCCTCGTCGAGGCCGACCTGGGCGTAGAGCTCCTTGAGCTCCTCGTCCTTCTTGAAGGTGCCGTCGTCGTTGGCGGCCTTGCTCCACGGGACGTTGCCGGCCGTGGGGATGTGACCGGCGATCTGCGCGGCCTCCTGCGGCAGGTGCGCCGGCGCGAGCAGGCGCCCGGCGTACTCGTCGGGGCTGCGGACGTCGATGAGGTTCTTCGTGCCGATCGCGTCGATGACCTCGTCGCGGTACGCACGCACGGCCTCGTTCGGCTCCTGGGCGGTGTACGTCGTGGCCGGACGGTCCGGGACGTCGGCGCTCAGCTCACGGCTGTCGAGCTCCCACTTCTTGCGGCCACCGTCGAGCAGACGGAGGTTCTCGTGGCCGTAGTAGGTCAGGTACCAGTAGGCGTACGCGGCGAACCAGTTGTTGTTGCCGCCGTAGAACACGACGGTGTCGTCGTTGGCGACACCCTTCCTCGAGAGCAGCTCCTCGAGCTTCTCCTTGGAGATGAAGTCGTGGCGCACGCCGTCCTGGAGGTCCTTCTTCCAGTCCAGCTTGATGGCGCCGGGGATGTGGCCCTTGTCGTAGGCCTCGGCGTCCTCGTCGACCTCGATGAGGACGACCTTGGGGTCGTCGAGGTGCTCCTCGACCCAGTCTGCGGTGACGAGCGCGGTGTCGCGGCTCATGGTGATACCTCCGTGTGTTGACCCACTGGGCGTGGGGATGGGGCTGAGTGGTCGGGGTGGGTGGCGGTCAGGCGGGCTGGCGCGACGCGGTGGCGCGGCGCGCGAGCAGGTAGAGCTCGCAGCCGAGGCAGAAGCCGACGGCAGCGTTGAGGAGCGCGGCCACGAGGGCGAGGGCCGTGGCCGCGTAGCCCACGGCGTCCGCCCCGGAGACGAAGCCCACGAGGGCGACGGCCACGAACGCGAGGCCGACCGTCTGCGCGAACCGCGGAGGGCGGGCGTCCTCGGGCTCGGCCGGCGGGCCGATGCGCGGTCGGACGAGCCGCGCGAAGGCGATCGCGTACGGCGAACGGTGCAGGTGACCGCTCGCGCCGATCGCGAACACGATGCCCTGCGCGACGAGCAGGACGACGGCGGCCGAGGTCGGCAGGACCAGGGCCAGCGCCAGCACGACCGACGTGATCACCGCCGCGAAGCGCTGGCCGCGCGGATCCACGTGCGTGGGACGTGACATGAGGAACTCCTGGAGGAGGGTGGCGCGCGCGACCGCAGGGGTCGACGTCGGCCGGGACAGGTCGGCTCGTGACCGCGGGGCGTGGCTCGCGCGGTCGATCAGCGAGGACGACAGAGCGCGGAGCGCGTGCGGCAGTGGTCCACCGCAAGGCGCCGCGTCAGGTTCGTCGAGCCGGTCATGGGACCAGCGTAGGCCGCTGGCGGCTGCGACCCCGCATTCTGTCTCGTATGACGGACAGCCGTCTCGCATGATGGACGACTCTGTCGCCGGACCCCCGCTCGCCGGTGGCGAGGCGGCTCAGGCGTCGAGGACCGCCAGCACCTGGTCCCGACGCGGAAGACCCGACGCACGGCTCAGCACCACGCCGTCGGCGTCGACGACGAGCACGGTGGGCGTGCGCAGGATGTTCAGGCGTCGGACCAGCTCGAGGTGCGACTCCGCGTCGACCTCCACGTGCGCGACGTCGGCCCGGGTCGACACGACGTCGGTGAGCAAGGCCCGGGTGGCACGGCACGGGCTGCAGAAGGCGCTGGAGAACTGGACCAGCGTGAGCCGGTCGCCCAGCGCCGCTCCGATCTCGTCGGCCGTGACGCGTGGGGCGTCGGCGGGGACGCCCGACCCTCCGGGCTCGACCGGGTCGTCCGTGCGCTCCGTGGCGGCCGCGGGACGGCTGGTGAACCGGCCGTTGCGCCGCTGCATCACGAGGGCGAGCAGGGCCGTGGCCACGAGGGCGGCGACGAGGACGAGGGCACCGGTCACCACCCCAGGCTACGTGGACGGCCCACGTCCGGATCAGACCACGAGGACGGCGAGCTGGGCGCCCAGGTGAGCCACCGGACCCGCCAGGGCCACCGACAGCGCCGCCGGGAACACCCACAGCTCGGGCCCCGACGTCGTCCCTCCGGCGGTCCAGGCACGGCCGACCACCTGGCCCAGCAGCGCGCACAGCGCCGCGCCCGCACCGACGGCCGTGCCGAGCACCCACGTGCCGGGCCCGTCGACGACCAGGGGGACGGCCGCCCCCGCAGCTGCCCCGGCCAGGACCGCCACCGACGCGAGCACGACGCGGTCGCCCTGCACGGCCCAGACGAGCACGGCGACCGACAGCCCGACACCGGCCATGAGGACCACGTCGGTCGCCAAGGACGCCCGCGCCGCGGCCACCCAGCCCGCCGCGAGGGTGGCCAGGACACCGAGGGTCACGGTCTCGGCCGTGGCGCGCACCAGGTTCCCACGACCGTCACGGCGCAGCATCTGGGTGAGCCACGCGAGGGCGACCACGACCGCCACCCCGGCGAGGACGCCCGCGAGGACGCCGGACGACAGGAGCGCGTCACGGGCCGCCTTCGTGCCGGAGGTGCCGGCGAGCAGGCTCGGGTCGAGGGCCAGCCCGGTGGCCACCAGGCTGCCGGCCGCGACCGGCACGAACGAGCCCGAACGGACTCCCTCCAACCCGGCCGAGGCCGGGGCCGCGGCCACCAGGACCTGGACGAGCAGCACCCCGACGGCGACCAGCCACAGCTCACCCGTGGTCACGGCGAGAGCGAGCAGCCCCGCGAGCGCGGTCGACAGCAGCGACGACACGAGGCGGGGCATCTGTGCATGATGCCAAACCGGACGGCGCCCCGCGGCCGGTTCAGCCACCGGCGAAGGGGGGCAGGAACTCGACCAGCGACCCCGGCTCGAGCACCACGTCGGCGTGGTCGCGACCCCCGACCGGAACCTCCCCGACGAGCACGGAGCAGATGCCCAGGACGTCGGCGAAGCGCCGGTCCCCCGGCCGTCGTCGCACGACGGCGGCCTCGACCTCGGCCAACGTGGCGCCGACGACGGTCTCCGTCTCGACGCCCGCAGCGGCGCGCGCGGCGGCCCAGTAGCGCACCGTGACACCGTCACGGCCGCTCGTCGCGGTGGGTGTGACGTCGTTCTCTTCCGCGACACCTTCTGGTGATTCGTCCGACACATGCACTATTCTCGACCATGCGACGAGGCCACGGTGACACCACCTGGCCTCTTGTCATAACCAGCACCACCAGCACGCACGCAGCACCAGCAACAGCACAGAAGCAGTGACGCAGGCGGTCCCCTCGGGGTGACGCTCCGGACCGGTACCACTTGCGAGCGGCGGGCACCGCGCCCGCGGCGGAACGACGGAGGGACCTCGTGTCGCACCTCTTGCTCCTGACCAAGAGCACCCAGTCCTCGGTGGAGGTGCTGCCCGCGCTCGCGCTGCTGCCCCACCACGTCAAGATCCTGCCCGCCGAGGCGAGCGCCCTCATCGACGCGCCACCCTCCGACGCGGTCCTCGTCGACGGTCGCCACGACCTCGCCCAGGTGCGCAGCCTCACCCGGGTCATCCGCACGACCGGCATCGAGTGCCCGCTCGTGCTGATCCTCACCGAGGGCGGCCTCGCGGTCGCGGCCTCGGACTGGGGCATGGACGACGTCATCCTCACCACGGCGGGGCCCGCCGAGCTGGAGGCGCGCCTCCGGCTCGCCATGGGGCGCGTGGCAGCCGGCCAGGACGGCGACGACGACTCCCACCTCATCGCCTCCAGCGGCCTGGTCGTCGACGAGGCCACCTACACCGCCAAGCTCGAGAACCGCACGCTCGACCTCACCTTCAAGGAGTTCGAGCTGCTCAAGTTCCTCGCCCAGCACCCCGGGCGGGTGTTCACCCGCCAGCAGCTGCTGCAGGAGGTGTGGGGCTACGACTACTTCGGCGGCACGCGCACGGTCGACGTCCACGTGCGTCGACTCCGCGCCAAGCTGGGCACCGAGCACGAGACGCTCATCGGCACCGTGCGCAACGTCGGCTACCGCTTCGTCGCCACGACGCCGGAGACCGACGAGCGACCGGCGTCGGCGGCCACCAGGGTGCCGGGACCGGGCGCACGCGCCTGATGCGTCCTCCGCACGCGTCGAGGGGGTAGCTCGATGACCGAGCGCATCGGCGCCCGCGACCTGGTCGAGCTCGTCCTCGACCCCGGGTCGCACGAGTCCTGGGACGAGCCGATCGACGTCTCGGACTACTCCCCCGAGTACCGCGCCGCGGTCGAGAAGGCCGCAGCACGGGCCGGGACCGACGAGTCCGTGATCACCGGGCGTGGTCTCGTCAAGGGACGGCCCGTGGCCTTCGTGCTGAACGAGTTCGGCTTCCTCGCCGGGTCGATCGGCCGGGCCGCCGCGCAGCGCATCACGAGTGCCGTCCGCCGGGCCACGGCCGAGGGCCTGCCCCTGCTCGCCTCCACGGCCTCGGGCGGGACCCGCATGCAGGAGGGCACGCCCGCGTTCGTGCACATGGTCGACATCTCCCGCGCGATCATGGACCACCGCGCGGCGGGTCTGCCCTACCTGGTGCACCTGCGGCACCCCACCACCGGCGGCGTGTTCGCCTCGTGGGGCTCCCTCGGGCACGTCACGGTGGCCGAGTCCGGCGCCCTGGTCGGGTTCCTCGGGCCGAAGGTCTACGAGCTGCTGGAGGGTCGGCCGTTCCCGGCCGGCGTCCAGGTCAGCGAGAACCTCGCCGAGCGGGGCATCATCGACGAGGTGGTGCTGCACGACGAGCTGCCGATGGTCGTCGACCGCGCTCTCGGCATCCTGGTGGACGCGCCGACGGAGTCCACGCGGGACCGCCGCCCGGGTCGTGAGCCCGGCGCCGGACGTCGCCTGAGCACGTGGGAGTCCATCGAGCTCACCCGCGGCGAGGGACGCGCCGGGGTGCGCCACCTGCTCCGGCACGGCAGCGACGCCACCGTCCGGCTGCAGGGCACGGACGAGGGCGAGCGCGACAGCGCGATGCTCGTGTCCCTGGCGCGCCTGGACGGGGTCCCGTGCGTCGTGGTCGGCCAGGACCGCACCACCCAGACACCCGCCAACCCCATGGGGCCGGCGGCACTGCGCGAGGCGCGGCGCGGCATGCGGCTGGCCCAGGAGCTGGGCCTGCCGCTCGTGTCCGTCATCGACACGCCGGGCGCCGAGCTCTCCCCCGAGGCCGAGGAAGGGGCGATCGCCGGCGAGATCGCCCGCTGCATCGCCTCGATGTCGACCCTCACCGTCCCGTCGGTGTCGGTGCTGCTGGGCCAGGGCTGCGGTGGCGGCGCGCTCGCGCTGCTGCCGGCCGACGTCGTGGTGGCCACCGAGAACGCGTGGTTGTCGCCCCTGCCGCCCGAGGGTGCGAGCGCGATCGTGCACGGCGACGTCGACCACGCGCCCGAGATGGCCGAGCAGCAGCGGGTCTCGGCGCTCGACCTGCACGAGCTCGGCACCGTGCACCACGTGGTGCCGGAGCCGGTCGGCGACACCCCGGAGGCGCTCGCGAGCGCGGTGGCGGCCGAGGTGGGCCACCAGCTGCGCCGGCTCGCCGACCTGCACCACGGCTGACCCCCGACGCGCACGGGACCCGGCGCGCCGCCGGGTCCCGCACCGCACGTCATCATGGAGGCATGAGCCTGTCCGACCTCGCCCGTGCCGCCACCGCCGTCGACGGCGTGGAGCCGCTCAACGAGGCGACCCGCATCGCGCTGCGCGAGGACGACGAGCCGCGCGTGCTCCTGGAGCGCGACGCGGTGGCGGCCGCAGTCGCCTTCTCCGACGCCCCCGCCGAGCTGGTCGTGCACCCCGACCACCGCCGCCAGGGCGTCGGCCGGGCGCTCCTCGACGAGCTGGTCGACCTCGGGGAACGTCGGCTCTGGGCGCACGGTGACCTGCCCGCGGCGCAGGCACTGGCCGCGGCGGCCGGGTTCACGCCCGAGCGCACGCTGCTGGTCCTGCGTCTCGAGCTCGGCGAGCACGCCCCGCAGGAGCAGGCGGTGGAGGGCCTCACGCTGCGGACCTTCCGCCCGGAGGACACCGACGCGGTCGTCGCGGTGAACGGGCGCGCGTTCGCCCACCACCCCGAGCAGGGTGCGATGGACCGCGCCGACTTCGAGCGGCGCGCCGCCGAGCCGTGGTTCGACCCCGCGGGCCTGTTCGTCGCGGAGGACGAGCAGGGCAAGATCGTCGGCTTCCACTGGACCAAGGTCGAGGGGGACATCGGTGAGGTCTACGTCGTGGGGGTCGACCCGACCGCGCACGGTCGCGGGCTCGGCACCGCCCTCACCGCGCACGGCCTGCGCCACCTGCACGAACGTGGTCTGCGGACGGTCGACCTGTACGTCGAGGGCGACAACGCCGCCGCCCTCACCGTCTACCGTCGGCTCGGGTTCGTCGAGCACGCGCGCGACACGCTCTACGCCCTCGCGTGAGCCGCGCCGACGTCAGCTGAGACCGCGCTGCAGCGCGGCGGCGGCCCGACGCATGGCCCGCGGCGCGGAACGCCCGATGCCCACCATGTTCGCGAAGCCGTGGATGAGCCCGCGCTCCTCCACGTGCTCCACCGTCACGCCGGCCGCCCGCAGGTGCTCCACGTAGGCGGTGCCCTCGTCGCGCAGCGGGTCGAAGCCCGCCGTCACGACGTACGCGGGCGCCGCTCCGGTGGCGTCCTGGCGCAGCGGGGACAGACGCGCGTCGGCGCGGTCCTCGTCGCCGGCGAGGTAGCTGTCGGAGCACAGGTCCATGAAGGCCTTCGTGAGCAGGTACCCCTCGCCGAGCGCCGTCCGGCTGGGGAGCTCCTCCACGAAGTCGGTGGCCGGGTAGATCAGCAGCTGGAAGGCCGGGGCGACCACGTCGTCGGTGCGGGCGGCGTGCTGCGCGACGAGGGCCGAGAGGTTGCCGCCGGCGCTGTCGCCACCCACGGCGATGGCGGACGGCTCGATCCCGAGGCCGGTGGCGTGCTCGGTGACCCAGCGCCATGCCGCCCACGCGTCCTCGAACCCGGCCGGGAACTGCGCCTCCGGTGCGAGGCGGTAGTCGACGGAGACGACCCGCACCTGCGCCTCCTCGGCCAGGAACCGGCAGACGGCGTCGTAGGCGTCGAGGTCGCCGTAGACCCATCCGCCGCCGTGCAGGTACACGAGCGCCGGCGACCGGCCGCTGAGTCCTCGGGGCGTGTAGAAGCGCAGGGCCAGCGGTCCGCCGGGGCCGTCGATGGTGCGGTCGGTGACCGCGCCGATCGGCTGGGCGCCCCCGAGCATCTGGAAGGCCTCGGTGTACATGCGACGGCCGCGGGTGATCGACAGGGTCTCCACGGCGGGCCCCTGCAGGCCCATGATCCGCAGGAGGAGCTGCATCTCGGGGTCGAGCGTGCGCCCGTCGACGGTGCGGGGCCGACCGGCGAGCCGCCTGATCACCGGCGTGGGGAGGGAGAAGAGGCCCTGGGCGCCCTTGGCCTGCACCAGCGCCAGCAGCTTCGTCGTCGACACCATGCGCGCAACATAGCGCAGTTCCCGCCGACGTCCTGATCGCATCGAGGAACCCCGCCCTGACCACATGTCGGCGTACTGCTACTTCCTTTGAAGTCGGCGTACTGCTACATTTGACCGTGTCGGAGTACTCCAACATCTAAGGTCGCCCATGATCATCATCACTCCCGCAGATCTCGGCACACTCGTGCGGAACGGACGCCTCGAGCGCGGCGAGACACAGGTCGCCGTGGCGCGCCGCGCAGCGATCTCCCGCGACTCCCTCATCCGTATCGAGCAGGGCCACCCCCGCGTCGAGCTCGGGAAGGCCCTGGCCGTCGTGGAGGCGCTGGGCATCACCCTCGGCACGACCGATGACGGGGGCTCGCCCGCCGCGGACGGGAGCTCTGACGCTCTCCTGGACCAGGTCTTCGAGAACCTGACACAGGAGGAATGACCGTGCCCGAGCTTCTCGACGTCTACCTCGACGGTCTCCTCGCCGGGCACCTGCGCCAGGACGGCAACGGCCGCGTCGACTTCGCCTACACCGACGCGTACCGATCCGGCGGGGATCCCACTCCGCTGTCGCTCGCCATCGGACTCGGAGCCATCCGGCAGAAGCCCAGCCACGTGAAGAACTGGTTCGACGGCCTCCTCCCGGACAACGCCGGCGTTCGCGAGCAGTGGGCCCGTGAGCACCAGGTCTCGGCCCGCAACCCGTTGGCCCTGCTCCGTCACGTCGGGCGCGACGCGGCTGGCGCCGTCCAGGTCGTCCCGCACGACGAAGCCGCCGACGACGCAGCGGCGAGGACCGGTGACGTCGAGTGGCTGACCGACGACGACGTGGCGACCCTGCTCCACGGCCTGCGGACCGGCCGAGACGACTGGGGCCGAGAGATCCAGCACGGTCGCTGGAGCCTGGCGGGAGCCCAGAACAAGATCGCGTTGC
The DNA here is from genome assembly GCF_024655735.1 of Aeromicrobium sp. 50.2.37. NCBI lineage: Bacteria > Bacillati > Actinomycetota > Actinomycetes > Propionibacteriales > Nocardioidaceae > Aeromicrobium > Aeromicrobium sp. 50.2.37. The sequence continues at coordinate 107,879 of NZ_JANLGG010000006.1, read as the reverse complement.
ACCGGGACGGGGATCGGTGGGGGATCCCCCGTGACTCCACACCGACCACCCACATCCTGAAGGCCTCCATCGGCGGGTACGACCTGCACGACGTCAACGAGTACGCGTGCCAGAGGGCGGCCAGGTCACTGGGACTCGCCGCTGCCACCACCGACCTCCTCACCCACCAGGAGGAGCGCGCCGTCGTCTCGGTCCGCTACGACCGGTTTCGCGATACTCGCACCCGCGCCTGGCTCCGCGTCCACCAGGAGGACCTCTGCCAGGCGCTCGGTCTCGCACCGACCTCGAAGTACCAGAGCGACGGGGGACCCAGCGTCGCTCGGCTCGGGACCGTGCTCCAGCAGATCCGCGGTTCTCAGCGCCGGGAGGACGCGCGCCGCACGTTCTTCGACTACCTGTGCTTCAACGTGATCATCGGAGCCACCGACGCCCACGCGAAGAACTTCTCGATCCTGCACGTGGGATCGGCGTCGCGGCTGGCGCCGCTGTACGACGTCGCGTCGTACCTGCCGTACCTCACGGGCCGCATCGCCTCCGACGGTCTGCGCACCGAGCTCCCTCGCAGTGCTCTGAGGATCGGGTCCACCTACGACCTGCCCTCCATCGGAGCGCGTGACATCGCCCAGTGCGCCCGCACGCTCGCGCTGGGCGCGGACGAGGGCGTCGAGCGCTTCCGCGACCTCGCCGAGCGCTCACCGGCAGCGTTCGAGCAGGTCGCCGCCGATCTCGCCGACGACGACCATGCGAGGTTCGTCAGTGATCTCGCCGCCCGCATCGAGTCGCACGTCGCCGGTCGCTGGCGCGACGGACTGCTGCACTGACTAGACACATGTCGTCGTTCAAGCACTGTTCACCTGGGCTTGCGACACTCGACGTGTGGACACCACCGATCTGGACCTCCCCGCGGTCGAGACACCCGCATCGCCCGACGAGTTCGACGTCGACCCGCCGTTCGACCCCGCCGACGGCGAGCTGCCCGCGGACCGCTTCCTCGACCGGGAGCTGTCGTGGATCGCGTTCAACGCCCGGGTGCTCGAGCTCGCCGACGACGCCTCGCTGCCCCTGCTCGAGCGCGTGCGCTTCCTGTCGATCTTCGCCAGCAACCTCGACGAGTTCTTCATGGTGCGCATCGCCGGACTCAAGCGCCGCATCGCCGCCGGCGTGGCCGTGCCCTCGGCCAGCGGCTTCCACCCCAAGGACGTGCTCGCCAGCAGCCTCGAGGCCAGCCACGGCCTCATGATCGAGCAGGCGCGCGCCTTCGCGTCCGACGTCGTGCCGGCGCTCGCCGAGGCGGGCATCGCGCTCGTCCGCTGGGACGACCTGACGCCGAGCGAGCGCGCCGACGTGAGCGCCACCTACCGCGACCGTGTCTTCCCGGTGCTCACGCCGCTCGCGGTCGACCCGGCGCACCCCTTCCCCTACATCTCCGGCCTCTCGCTGAACCTCGCCCTGGTGCTGCGCAACCCCGAGACCGGCAAGCAGCACTTCGCGCGCGTCAAGGTCCCGCCGATCATCGACCGCTGGATGCCGACGAGCGACGGTCGCCACGTCCCCCTCGAGGACGTCATCGCCGCCCACCTGGACCTGCTGTTCCCCGGCATGGAGATCGTGGCCCACCACGCGTTCCGCGTGACCCGCAACGAGGACCTGGAGGTCGAGGAGGACGACGCCGAGAACCTGCTCAAGGCGCTCGAGAAGGAGCTGCTGCGGCGTCGTTTCGGCCCGCCCGTGCGGCTCGAGGTCGAGGAGACGATCGACGCCGAGGTGCTCGACCTGCTCGTCTCCGAGCTGGGCATCAGGCAGGACGAGGTGTTCCGCCTGCAGGGTCCGCTCGACCTGCGCAGCCTCGGCGAGATCGCCGACCTCGACCGTCCCGAGCTGAAGTTCGACCCGTTCGTCCCGGGCACCCACGAGCACCTGGCGGAGGTCGAGACCGCGAGCCCCGCCGACCTCTTCGGCACGCTGCGTCGTCGCGACGTGCTCGTGCACCACCCGTACGACTCGTTCGCGACGAGCGTGCAGCGCTTCATCGAGCAGGCCGCTGCCGATCCGCACGTGCTCGCCATCAAGCAGACGCTCTACCGCACGTCGGGCGACTCCCCCATCATCGACTCGCTCGTCGACGCCGCCCGCGCCGGCAAGCAGGTGCTCGTGCTCGTGGAGATCAAGGCCCGCTTCGACGAGCAGGCCAACATCCGCTGGGCCCGCAAGCTGGAGCGCGCGGGCTGCCACGTCGTCTACGGCCTGGTGGGGCTGAAGACGCACTGCAAGCTGGCCCTCGTGGTGCGCGACGAGCCCGACGGCCTGCGCCGTTACGCCCACCTCGGCACGGGCAACTACAACCCCAAGACCGCCCGCCTCTACGAGGACCTCGGGCTGCTGACGAGCGACCCCGACATCACCAACGACCTGCTCGAGCTGTTCAACGCCCTCTCGGGCTTCGCCCACCAGAGCGAGTACCGCAGCCTCATGGTGGCCCCGTCGGGCCTGCGCGAGGGCCTGCTGGAGCACATCGGTCGCGAGATCGAGCACCACCGGGCCGGACGGCCCGCCGGGATCTCGTTCAAGGTGAACTCCCTCGTCGACGAGGGCGTCATCGACGGTCTGTACGAGGCGTCGCGCGCCGGCGTCCCCGTGCGGCTGGTCGTGCGCGGCATCTGCACGCTCCGACCGGGCGTGCCGGGGTTGAGCGACAACATCGAGGTGCGCAGCGTGCTCGGGCGCTACCTGGAGCACAGCCGGGTCTACTGGTTCGCCGGGGGCGGGAGCCCAGAGGCCTGGATCGGGTCGGCCGACCTCATGCACCGCAACCTCGATCGACGTGTCGAGGTGCTGGTGCGGGTGCCCAGTGCCGAGCACGTGCAGACGCTCGGTGACCTGCTCGCCAGGATGGCCGACGACGCCACGAGCTCCTGGCACCTCGGCGCCGACGGCACGTGGACCCGGCACGCGACGGAGCACGACGTGCAGACCGAGCTGATCGCCCGCGCCAAGCGTCGCCGCAGCCGCGCGACCTCCTGAGCCCGCCCGTCCGAGCCCGCTCAGCAGGCGGCGAACAGCAGGGCGCCCGTGCCGAGCATGAGCACGGTGCCGTCGGCGGACCGGTCGAACGACAGCGCCACCGTGGCCTGGTCCACCGTGACGGACGGGTCGCGCAGCTCGTCCTCCACCTGACCGGTGCGCCCGATGAAGGGACCGGTCGCGAGCCGCTCGCGGATCGGCGCCTGCTCCCGGGCGGTCGCGACCTCGTCGAAGGTCATCGCGAAGGTCGCGGTCTGCGCGCTGGCACCGACGCCACCTCGGTCGACGAGGGACCGCCCCGCGAACGAGTAGGGCTGCAGACGGCCCTCCCGCGCCTCGGCGGCGTCGGCCGCGGCGCGGTCGGTGTCGGGCACCGCGGCGGCGTCGCACCCCAACGAGCCCGCCTGCAGCAGCACCGTGTCGGCGCCGGCCAGGGCCTGGGCGGTGTCGGCCGCCTGGCGCACCGCTGCGAGCGACGGGTCCCGGCCCGTGGCCGCTCGCACGACCTGGTCGGCAGCGTCGGGCGCGGTGGCCGCCACCAGCACGCCGGCCGAGCGCACGATCCGCACGGCGGTGAACTGGTCACCGAGACCGGTCTCGCCCAGGACCTGGGGCGTGGCGCTCCAGCCGTCACCGTCCCGGTCGAACCCGGCCTCCCGGAAGCCTGCCTCTACCTCGTTCCAGGACAACGCGTCACCGGGTGCGACCACCAGGACCCCGGCACCGAGGTCCTGCACGAACGCCTCCCAACGGACGTCGTCGGTCGACCAGCCGAGCGCCTGGGGCACGGCCTCGCCGATGTCGGAGAGCGCCGATCGCGTGGCCAGGTCGCGCGTGGCCGGATCGGTGACCCCGGAGTCGCCGATGCGGTCCCAGTCGGTGAAGCCCAGCACCGTCGTGTCGGCCGGGGCGACCGCCAGCGCCGACGCCAGCGGCCCGCGGACGTCGGCCCGCCCGATGACCTGCTGACCCGGGCCGGTGACGGCCCACGCGACCCCGGCGGCGAGCGCGAGCACCACGAGCGGGACGACGACGAGCACCACGGCCGACGGGCTCCTGCGCACCACCGGACCACCTCCTCGTCGTCTCACCAGGTCGGTTCGTCACCGTCTGGACACCTTGGACGTGAACAATACGAGGCATGTCACGTGAACGTCCGCTGACCGCCGCCGGCGCCGTCACCTGGAGACGCGCCACCCCTCGTCCGGACGACACGAGTCGTCGGCCCGTCGAGCTCCTCCTCGTGCACCGTCCGCGCTACGACGACTGGACGTTCCCGAAGGGCAAGCCCGACCCCGACGAGGACCTCGCGACGACTGCGGTCCGCGAGGTCGCCGAGGAGACCGGGCAGCGGATCAGGCTCGGCCACCCGCTGCCCGACACGCAGTACCGCGTGGCCGGCGGGCCCAAGCGGGTCAGCTACTGGGCCGCCCGGGTGGTCGGCCGCACCGAGACGCCCTTCGTGCCGAACCGCGAGGTCGACGAGGTGCGCTGGGTGCGGCCGGGACACGCCCGCAAGCTGCTCAGCTACGACCACGACCACGACCTGCTCGAGGCGTTCCTGGATCTCCGGGACGACAAGGCCCACCGCACCCGCACCCTCGTCGTGGTCCGCCACGGCAAGGCGAAGGCGCGCGAGGGCTGGTCCGGCGAGGACGCGCTCCGTCCGCTGACGCTCGTCGGCGAGCGCCGCGCCGAGGCGCTCGTGCCGATCCTGCAGGCGTACGGGGTGCGGCGCGTCATCACCAGCCCGGCCGAGCGCTGCGCGGCCACCGTGGAGCCCTTCGCCCGGTCCATCGGTGCGTTCCTCAAGCTCGACGACCGGCTCACCGAGGACACCCGCCGCTCCGACGTGCGCCGCTGCGTCGACGCCGTCCTCGACGCCAAGCCCCCTGCGGTGATCTGTGGGCACCGCCCGACGCTGCCGTGGGTGTTCGAGGCGCTGGGGGTCGAGGCCCCCGACCTCGCCCCCGGCGAGGGGGTCGTGCTGCACCACCGCCGCGGGAAGGTGCTCACCTCCGAGCCGCTGGGGAGACCTGCGTCACGCCGCTGACCAGCGGCGAGTCCGCTTCCTTCGCCCATCGTTCACCGGCCGTTCACCGTCCTACGGGTCCCGATACACCTGGCTTCCCTAGCGTCCACGACGACAGAAGCATGTGATCATCGAAGGGACACCCCCCGTGAACCGCACCACGCTGCGTGCAGCCGCCCCCGCGGCACTCGCTCTCACCCTCGCTCTCGGACTCTCCGCCTGTGGCGCCTCCAACGAGGGTGGCAGCTCCGGCTCGAGCGACTCCGACCTCTCCGGCACGCTCAACGGTGCCGGCTCGAGCGCCCAGGAGGCCGCTGTCGGCGCCTGGCAGGCCGGCTTCCAGTCCGCGAACCCCGACGTCACCGTCAACTACGACCCCGCCGGTTCCGGCGCGGGCCGTGAGCAGTTCATCGCCGGCGGCGTCGACTTCGCCGGCTCCGACGCCTACCTCGACGACGACGAGCTCGCCCAGGCCAAGGAGCAGTGCGGCAGCAACGTCGTGGAGGTCCCCACGTACGTCAGCCCCATCGCCGTCGTCTACAACCTCGACGGCGTCGACGACCTGCAGCTCTCGCCCGCCACGATCGGCGGCATCTTCGAGGGCAAGATCACGACGTGGAACGACGCGGCCATCGCCGAGGACAACCCGGACGCCGACCTGCCCGACAGCAGGATCACGCCGGTGCACCGCTCCGACGACTCGGGCACCACGAAGAACTTCACCGCGTACCTCGAGGCCGCCTCCGACGGGGCCTGGAGCGGTGGCGAGGTCGAGACCTGGCCGATCAAGGGTGGCGAGGCCGCCCAGGGCACGTCCGGCGTCATCGAGGCCGTCAGCAACGGCCAGGGCACCATCGGCTACGCCGACGAGTCCCAGGCCGGTGACCTCGGCAAGGCCAAGGTCAAGGTCGGCGACGAGTTCGTCGAGGTGACCCCCGAGGCCGCCGCCAAGGTGCTCGACACCGCCACGCAGGTCGAGGGTCGCGACGCCACCGACATCGCGGTCGACATCGACCGCACGACCACCGAGTCGGGCGTCTACCCGATCGTCCTCGTGTCCTACATGATGGCGTGCGAGTCCTACGACGACGCCGCGAAGGCCGACCTCGTCAAGGGCTGGCTCGAGTACGTCAGCAGCGAGCAGGGCCAGAAGGAGGCCGCCGACCAGGCGGGTTCCGCGCCGCTGAGCTCGGACTTCTCCAGCAAGGTCGCCGAGGCCGTCGGCGCCATCTCCGCCAAGAGCTGACCCGCTCCGGTCCCCGGTCGCGCCCCTCCCGGGGCGGGCCGGGGACCGGTCCCGCTCCCTCTCCCCTCCCGGAAGGACCCTCGTGACCTCGAAGCTCGCCCCCGAGCCGGCCCAGGGACGCCGCACCCCGACGCGCCCGGGCGACCGCGTGTTCTTCGGGATCTCCTTCGGCGCCGCGCTCGTCATCCTGCTGACGCTGGCCGGCGTCGCCATCTTCCTCACCGTCGAGGGCATCCCCGGCATCACCGCCTCGCCCGACGAGGTCAAGAGCGGCCTGTCGTTCCCCTCCTACGTCGGACCGCTGGTCTTCGGCACGCTCCTGGCCGCGCTCATCGCGCTGGTCCTGTCCGTGCCCGTCTCGATCGGCGTGGCGCTGTTCATCTCCCACTTCGCCCCCCGCCGCCTGAGCGCGGCCTTCGGCTACGTCGTCGACCTGCTTGCCGCCGTGCCGAGCGTCGTCTACGGCGCCTGGGGCATCATCTTCCTGGCCCCGCAGATCACGCCGTTCTACCGCTGGCTGTTCGAGAACCTCGGATTCATCCCGCTGTTCGCCGGCCCGCCCTCGGCGACCGGGCGCACCATCCTCACCGCCGGCATCGTGCTCGCGATCATGATCCTGCCGATCATGACGGCCATCTGCCGCGAGATCTTCCTGCAGACGCCGCGCCTGCACCAGGAGGCGGCGCTCGCGCTCGGCGCGACCCGCTGGGAGATGGTCCGCATGGCGGTCTTCCCCTACGCCCGCTCCGGCATCGTCTCGGCCGCGATGCTCGGCCTCGGCCGCGCGCTCGGCGAGACCATGGCCGTCGCGATGGTCCTCTCCCCCGCGCTCGTGGTCACGTCCAACCTCATCAGCTCGACGAACCCGAGCACGATCGCCGCCAACATCGCCCTCAGCTTCCCCGAGGCCAGCGGGCTCACCGTCAACTCGCTGATCGCCACCGGGCTCGTCCTGTTCGTCATCACCTTCGCCGTCAACTTCGCCGCCCGCGCGGTCGTCGACCGGCGCAAGGACTTCTCAGGAGCCAACTGATGACCGCCACCGATCCTCGCCCGCAGCGCGACCGCGACGCCGACGAGCTGCTCGACTCCCTGCGCGGCGACACGCTGCCCCTGTGGGCGCCGCGCGTCGTCGTCGGCATCGCCGCCACCCTCGCCGTGCTGGGAACGTTCAGCGGCCTCGGACCCGTGCGCGCCGTCCTGCTCGGCTGGCTCGTGACCTTCGCCCTGCCGGTCTGGTCGCGGATCGTCGAGGGCGGCCGCAAGGCGACCGACCGGCTCGTCACGCTGCTCGTCTACTCCGCGTTCGGCCTCGCGCTGATCCCGTTGGTCAGCATCGTCTGGACCGTCGTCTCGCGCGGTCTGCCGGTCATGTCCGGGGAGTTCCTCAACTCCTCGATGCGCAACGTGATCGGCGAGGGCGGCGGCATCTACCACGCCATCATGGGCACGGTGCTGATCACGGGCGCCGCGACCGTCATCAGCGTGCCGATCGGCCTGTTCACCGCGATCTACGTCGTCGAGTACGGCGAGGGCAAGAAGATCTCGGCCTGGATCCGCTTCCTCGTGGACGTCATGACCGGCATCCCCTCGATCGTCGCCGGCCTGTTCGCCTACGCCCTGTTCGTCATCTTCTTCGGCGAGGGCGTGCGCATGGGCATCGGTGGCGCGGTGGCCCTCTCGGTGCTGATGATCCCGGTGGTCGTCCGCTCCAGCGAGGAGATGCTGAAGCTCGTGCCGAACGAGCTGCGCGAGGCCGCGTTCGCCCTCGGCGTGCCGAAGTGGCGCACCATCGCCAAGGTCGTGGTGCCGACCGCGCTCGCCGGCATCGTCACCGGCATCACGCTCGCCATCGCGCGCGTGATCGGCGAGACGGCCCCGCTGCTCATCATCGCCGGCGCCACCGACTCCACGAACTTCAACCTCTTCGACGGACGCATGGCTACGCTGCCGGTGTTCGCCTACTCCTCCATCCGCTACCCGGGCGTCCCCCCGGAGTTCAGCATCGACCGCGCCTGGGGCGCGGCGCTCGCGCTGCTCGTCATCGTGATGCTGCTGAACCTCGTCGCCCGGCTCGTGTCCCACTTCTTCTCTCCGAAGGGCGAAAGGTAAACCCCGATGGCCAAGAGCATCGACGTCTCCGACCTGAACATCTACTACGGCGACTTCCTCGCCGTGGAGGGCGTCAACATCGCCATCCCGGCGCGGTCCGTGACCGCGTTCATCGGCCCCTCGGGCTGCGGCAAGTCCACCTTCCTGCGGTCGCTGAACCGCATGCACGAGGTCATCCCCGGCGCCTACGTGCAGGGCAAGGTCCTCATCGACGGCGAGGACCTGTACGCCGACGAGATGGACCCGGTGAACGTGCGCCGCATGGTGGGCATGGTCTTCCAGCGCCCCAACCCGTTCCCGACGATGTCGATCTACGACAACGTGCTGGCGGGCCAGAAGCTCAACAGCAAGCGGATGAAGAAGTCCGAGTCCGACGAGATCGTCGAGCGCTCGCTGCGCAGCGCCGGTCTGTGGGCCGAGGTCAAGGACCGTCTCTCCCGCCCGGGCTCCGGCCTCTCGGGTGGTCAGCAGCAGCGCCTCTGCATCGCCCGCGCGATCTCGGTTGAGCCCGAGGTGCTGCTCATGGACGAGCCGTGCTCGGCCCTCGACCCGATCTCCACGAGCGTCATCGAGGACCTGATCCACGAGCTCAAGGAGAAGTACACGATCGTCATCGTCACCCACAACATGCAGCAGGCGGCGCGCGTGTCCGACGACACCGCGTTCTTCAACCTGGCGGGGGTGGGGAAGCCCGGCAAGCTCGTCGAGTTCGGCCGCACGGAGAAGATCTTCTCCAACCCCGAGGAGTCGGCCACCGAGGCCTACATCCAGGGCCGGTTCGGCTGAGGCTGACCCCGATGGGCGCTCAGCGCCCGAGCGGGTCGGCCTGGTCGAGTGGTTCGCGCCGAAGGCGCCCCGCTGTATCGAGACCCGGTAAGGGTCCAGACCCCCGCACGACGACGAACGCCCGCTCCACGAGGAGCGGGCGTTCGTGCGTGCCGGCGCTGATCCGCTGCCGGGTGGTCTCGATACGTCCCCGCCAGCTCGTGCCTCGCGGCGAGAACTACTCGACCAGCGGTGACCCCACCGCGGCTACGGCAGGAAGAACTGGGCGACGCCGTAGAACCCCGCCGCGACCGCGGCAGCCGCGGGGATGGTGACGATCCAGGCGGTGACGATTCCCTTGGCCACGCCCCAGCGCACCGCGCTGAAGCGCTTGGTGGCACCGGAGCCCATGATGGCCGAGGTGATCGTGTGGGTCGTCGAGACCGGGGCGTGCAGACCGATCGCCATCACGTAGAGCACCGTGGCGGCCACGCCCTCGGCCGCGAAGCCACGGGGCGGGTCGAGGTCGATGATGCGGCGCCCGAGGGTGCGCATGATGCGCCATCCGCCCGAGTAGGTGCCAGCGGCGATGGCGGAGGCGGCGGCGATGATGACCCAGAGCGGGACGTCGGAACCGTCCTCGAAGCCACCGGCCACGAGCGCGAGCACGATGACGCCCATCGTCTTCTGCGCGTCCTGCAGGCCGTGGCCGAGCGACATGCCGGCCGCCGAGACGGTCTGTGCGTGACGGAAGCCGCGGGCGACCTTCCCCGGATTGGCCTTGCGGAAGATCCACATGATGGCGGTCATCAGGGCGAAGGCACCGGCGAAGCCCAGCAGCGGCGAGAGCACCATCGGGATGGCGACCTTCTCGACGAGGGTCGCCCAGTCGACGGCCGTGGCCGAGGCGGCGCCGGCGCCGACGATGCCGCCGATGAGGGCGTGCGACGACGACGAGGGGATGCCGAAGTACCAGGTGATGAGGTTCCAGGTGATGGCGCCGATCAGGGCTGCCAGCACGATCGTCAGACCGTGGGCACGGTCCATGTCGATGCCGGACGACACCCGTGAGTCGATGTCGATGATGCCTTGGATGGTCTGGGCCACCCCCACACCGAGCAGGGCTCCCACGAAGTTGAGGACCGCCGCCATCGCCAGGGCGATGCGCGGGGTGAGGGCACGCGTCGAGATCGAGGTCGCGATCGCGTTGGCCGCGTCGTGGAACCCGTTCGTGTAGTCGAAGACGAGCGCGATCACGACGACGGCGATCACCATCGTCAGGACGAGGTCCATGGGTCAGGACTCCTTGACGGCGATCTGCTCCACCGTGTTGGCCACGGACTCCAGGGCGTCGATCGCGTGCTCGAGGGAGTCGACGACGTCCTTCAGCTTCAGGACCTCCAGGGACTTGTAGCTGCCGCTGAACAGGTCAGCGAGGATGCGCCGGTAGGACCGGTCGCCCTGGTTCTCGAGACGGTTGATCTCGATCCAGTACTCCTCGAGGTCCTTCATGGTGCGCAGACGGGGCATGGCCTCGGCGGTCAGCTGGCAGGCACGCTGCAGGACCTCGACCTGGGCGGCGAACTGGCTGGGCAGCTCGCCGATCTCGTAGAGGCCGATCAGGTCGACCGTCTCCTCCATGTAGTCCATGACGTCGTCGAGGCTGCTGGCGAGGCGGTAGATGTCCTCGCGGTCGAACGGCGTCACGAACGTGGAGTTGACCCGCTTGACGATCTTGTGGGTCGTCTCGTCGGCCTGGTGCTCGGCGTCGCGCATCTGCTCGCCGAGGGCGGCACGGTCGACGTCGGGGTCGAGGACTTGTGCCAGGAGATCGGCACCGTGCACGAGGTGGGATGCGGCTTCTGCGAAGAGGTCGTAGAAGGACGTCTCCACCGGACGGATGCGAAATCGCACGCCAAGCTCCTGTCGATTCGGTTCGGGCCGAGACAACTGTAGGTGCTGACGTTCACCAGGTGTCAATCGGCCGGACCACGAGGGTCCGCTCAGCGGATGTCGAGGCCGAGGAACGCGTCGACCTCGGCCTGCGACATGGGCGTCTCGCGGTTCGACGCGGCGATGATCAACCGGCTCGTGAGCTCGATCTCGTCGAGCACGTCGTCGTCGCGCAGACGATCGTCGAGGGGCTCGAGCATGAGGTGCTCCGATGGTGCAAGGGGGTGGGGGAACCGCACGCGGCGGCCGCCTCAGGATAGCCGGACGCACCCCACCCTGTCCCCTGTTCCGTGGTCTGCGGGACGAACGTCAGCGCGAGCGCGCGGACTCGATGACCTCGGTCGACTTGGCGATCGCGAATCCCCACACCTGAGCCGGCGTGATGCGGCCGGGGACGGAGATCTCGTCGGGGTTCGTGACGACGTCGAGGAGGGCAGGTCCGGGCTCGGCGAGGAACCGGGCGACCGCGTCGTCGAGCTCGTGCGGGTCCTCCACCCGGGTGGCGCTCCAGCCGATCGCGCGAGCGACCGCAGCGAGGTCGGGGTTGGCCAGCTCGGTGCCGAACGTGGGCAGACCACCTTGCTCCTGCTCCAGCCTGACCATCCCGAGGGAGCCGTTGTCGAACACCACGAGCTTCGGCGCCAGGCCGTGCGAGACGGCCGTGATCAGGTCACCCAGCAGCATCGTCAGCCCGCCGTCGCCGCACAGGCCCACGACCTGCCGGTCCGGGTGGGCCGCGGCCACGCCGAGCGCCTGGGGCATGGCGTTGGCCATCGAGCCGAGGTTGAAGGAGCCGAGCAGCTCGCGCGTGCCCGACATCGTGATGAAGCGCGCCATCCACGTGGTCGCCATGCCGGTGTCGCTGGTGAAGATCGCGTCCTGGGCGGCGTGCCGGTCGACCGCCGCGGCCAACGCCTCGGGGCGGATGGCGTGCTCGGGGTTGTCGAAGGCCTTGCGGATGACCCCGAGCCGCTCGTGGTCGTAGCCGGGGTCGGCGAGGTGCTGCTGGCGCTCGTGCCATGACAGGTAGTGGTCGCGGCAGGCGGTCAGGTGGCCTGCGTCGTCGTGGGCCGCGAGCTGCGGCAGCAGCGCGTCCAGCGTGCGCGCGGCGTCGCCGACCAGGCCGAGCTCGACGGGCACGCGACGGCCGATGCGGTCGCCCGCGAGGTCGAGCTGCAGGACCGTCTTGCCGTCGGGGTACCAGTCGCGGTACGGGAAGTCGGTGCCGACGAGGAAGAGGGTGCGGCAGTCCTCGAACGCCTGCTGGGCGGCCGGGTTGCCGATGAGCCCGGACTGGCCGACCTGGTAGGCGTTGTCGTGCTCGAGGCCGGGCTTGGCCTTGAGCGTGAGCACCATCGGCGCCTGCAGCCGTTCGGCGAGCGCGAGCACCTGGTCGCGGGCGCCACGGGCGCCCTGCCCGACGAGCAGGGTCACCGGGCCGTCCGCGAGCAGACGCGCGGCGGTCGCGACGTCCTCGGAGGCGGCGACCGGTGCCGGACGACGCCGGACGACGTGCGGCACCCGGGTGCCCTTCGGCAGGTCGAGGCTGCCGACGTCGCCGGGGACGGTCAGCACGGCGACCCCGCGACGCTGCAGTGCGGCGTTGAGCGCCTGCTCCAGCATCGGCGCTGCCTGCGCCGCGGAGGTGATGGTGCGGGAGTAGACGGCGACGTCGGAGAAGAGGGCGTCGTTGTCGACCTCCTGGAAGTAGTCGCTGCCGAGCTCGGTGGTAGGCACCTGGCCGCAGATCGCGAGCACCGGGGCGCCGGACTTCTTGGCGTCGTAGAGGCCGTTGAGCAGGTGGATGGACCCGGGGCCGACGGTGCCCATGCAGACGCCGAGACCGGCCGGCCCCACCTGGGCCTGCGCGCCTGCGGCGAAGGCGCCGGCCTCCTCGTGGCGGACGCCGATCCAGCGCAGCCTCTCGTCGGTGCGGACGGCGTCGGTGATCGGGTTGAGGGCGTCGCCGACGACGCCCCACACGTCGGTCACGCCGAGGTCGGCGATGGTGTCGGTGATCAGCTGGGCGACGGTACGGCTCATGATGTTCTCCTCGTGCTCAGGCGGCGGGGCGACGGGCCAGGCCGAAGTGGTCGGGGTCGGCGAGCGACCAGTCGCCCGCCCAGGCGGCGGAGGGCTCCGCCAGCAGCTCGCCGGGCTCGGTCCAGTCCCACAGCTCGGCGTAGGAGCGGACGACCATCGGTGCGACCACGCGGCGGAGCATCTCCGGGCGCAGGTCCGCGTGGTCCTCCACGCCCATCGAGGCGATCATGCGCAGCGCCTCCTCGACGGTGGCCTGCTGGTAGCGCCGGACGCGCTGGTACTTGTCGTCGACGTCGAGGGCTCGGGCCCGGCGCGGGTCCTGGGTGGCGACGCCGACCGGGCACTTGTTGGTGTGGCAGCGCTGCGACTGGATGCAGCCGGTGGCCATCATCATCGCGCGGGCGGCGTTGGTGTAGTCGGCGCCCTGGATCATGCGGCGCACGATGTCGGCGCCGGTGGCGACCTTGCCTGACGCGCCGATCCTGATGCGGTCGCGCAGACCGGTGCCGACGAGGGCGTTGTGGACCGTCAGGAGCCCCTCGGTGAGCGAGGACCCCATGCGGTTCTCGAACTCGAGCGGCGCCGCCCCCGTGCCGCCCTCTCCGCCGTCGACGATGATGAAGTCCGGCGTGATCGACTCGGCGAGCATCGCCTTGCACAGCGACAGCACCTCGACGCGGCTGGACACGCAGAGCTTGAAGCCGACCGGCTTGCCGTCGCCGAGCTCGCGCATGCGGGCCAGGAAGTGGACGAGCTCACGCGGTGTGGAGAACTCGCGGTGGGCGGCGGGGCTGATGCACTTCTCCCCCACCGGCACACCTCGCGTGTCCGCGATCTCCTGGCTGACCTTCTCACCGGGCAGCACCCCGCCGATGCCGGGCTTGGCGCCCTGGCTGAGCTTGACCGACAGGCACTTCACCGAGGGCAGTGCGGCCTTCTCGGCGAACTGCGCCTGGTCGAGCCGGCCGTCCTTCGTGCGGGCGCCGAAGTACCCGCTGCCGATCTCCCAGACGAGGTCTCCCCCGTGCTCGAGGTGGTAGGGGCTGATGCCGCCCTCGCCGGTGTCGTGGGCGAAGCCGCCCTGCTTCGCACCCCAGTTGAGGGCCCGCAGCGCGTTGGCCGACAGCGCGCCGAAGCTCATCGCGGAGACGTTGAGCAGGGACATCTCGTACGGCTGGCGACAGTCGGGGCCGCCGATCGTGACGGTCGGCGGGTCCGCAGGCGGCTCGACGGGGGCCGTGGAGTGGACGAGGTACTCGTAGCCGACCTCGTTGACGTCGAGCTCGGTGCCGAACGCCTTCTCCCCGTGCACGCCCTTGGCGCGCTCGTAGATGACGGAGCGCGTGTCGCGGTCGAACGGCCGGCCGTCGACGTTGCGCTCGATGAAGTACTGCTGGATCTCCGGCCGGATCGACTCGAGCAGGAAGCGCATGTGCCCCAGGACGGGGTAGTTGCGCAGGATCGAGTGACGCGGCTGCACCAGGTCCCAGACGCCGAGGGCCACGAGCGCCACCAGCACGCCGAGCAGCACCCACCAGGCCGCGGACCCGAGGACCGCGGCGACCAGCGTGAGCAGGACGAGGACGCCGAGGACCGCCAGGAGCAGGAAGCGCGCGACTCCCGCCTCACGCCACCTCATCAGGACCGGACCACCGAAAGTCGTTGCATGCTGCAAGCATGTCACCGGGTCCCTCACGACGCAGTCCGTCGACCGTGGACGTCTGCGAGGATGGATCGACGCGCGGGGCCCGCCCCGCCGCGGGCCTCTGGGACATGGGGACTTTAGTTCAGTGCTGCGGAAACACGACGCTGTAGTCTGCAGCCCCAGCGCCTGGCGAGGATGCTGTGCTCTCATGATCGGAACGCGTGAGACCTTCAAGAGCGAGAACGCAACGAGCGCAGATCGGGAACGCCACCAGCTGGCGCGAGCAACGTCCGCTGTGTGACCTGTTCGTTAGGGCATGAGGTCGAAGAGGACGTGCAACGACCGGCTTCTCGGCGAACACATCATCCCGAGACGCGACATAGCCCGCGGCGCCCGCCCGGGGGCGGACTGAAGCCGGATGTTGCGCGGGGCCTACTCGACGCGGCTGAAGTCGGCCGACTTCGACGGCAGGATGATGTAGCGGAAGCGCAACAGCGGCGCTCCTGACTCGCTGGACTCGCGAGTCTGAACCTCGTCAACCAGCAGGGCGGCCCAGTACCCGTTCATGTTCTGCAGCACTGCGGCATCGCCGACGCGGACGGTCCGAACGCGTGACGAACTGTCGTAGTCCGTCCCATCCCCCACTTCCGAGAACTCCGTGACGCCAGGCGCGAGAGCAACCGTCGAAACGTTCGGGGCGTCGTTGTACACGTAAACAACCGTGGGTCCCGCCTCTGATACGGCCACCGTGAACTCGTGATCATCCGCGCCGATCGTGAACCGGCCGTTGTTGTTGGAGTGGTCGTACTCGGCGCGGCCGGTCAGCTCGCGACTGATGTATCGCTCGGCACGATGCCGGACAGCCGCCCGCGCCTGCGCCTCTGTGGCACCGCTTGCGAACGGGCTTGGGCCCAGGGGCGGCTTCGGTAGCACTGGGCGGCCGTGGAGCTCGTGGACCAACTCCATGAACCGCTCCTCGAACTTCGAATTGTCGGTGAAGTCGATGTACTTCGCGGCGCCCATGTACCTCGGGAGCTTGCGCTCGGTGTTGTTCCTGAGTACGGGAACGATCCGGTCACTGTTCAGGTCGGCCATGACACTGGCAGCGATGATGCGGCGCTCATACCCGACACCACCGGCGGGGTCATCGGACTTGATCCGGTACTGGTCGCTGACGACGGCTAGCACGCGGCTGTTCTCGTCTCCGGACTTCTCCATGAACAACGCCATGTCGGAGCCGAGGGAGGTGTCGAACCTATCGAGGACGACGTCGATGCCCTGGCCACGAAGCTGCTCGGCGAGCGAGGTGACCCAGGCGATGTGGTCCTCGTCGTCCCAGGAGTAGGAGAGGAACGCCTCGGGCGCCAAGGCGTCAGCCGTGGCGCGGCTCGTGGTTTCGGTCACAGGGTCCTCCTGGCTCACGCCTAGCGTACGAGGACTGTCTCAGCGGCCAGCGTCGGTCACAAGTCGGCGTCGGCTCATCTCGCCGACGCCGGTGACGCGGGTCGGCACCCCCTACCGGCGCCTCTCCCTGCGACCAGCCACACGACCAGTTCGCCGGACGGACCGTCATGGTGCGCCCCGTACTCCTTTGTCAGCCGCGCACCAGTGATGACCCTTCTACCAAGCCCGACGCAGTCTAGTTCCGATCAACGGAACCAACCGGTTTCGCCAGGAAAGAGCAACGCCGAGACTGGCGATGCCGACCGAAGGGAAAACCGTGAGCCTGACCGCAGAACAACGCCTCGCAGCAGATCTCCTGAACCAAGCGCGGGTCGAGGCCACCGCGACTCCGCCAGTGCGCGACATGCTCGGCTCGACCGACGTGGCCGGCGCGTACGCGGTCCAGGCCGAGCTGACCCGCAGGCGCGTCGAGGCGGGAGCGACCGTCGTGGGCCGAAAGATCGGGCTGACGTCGCCCGCCGTGCAGAAGCAGCTCGGTGTCGACCAGCCCGACTTCGGCGTCCTGTTCGAGGACATGGCGTTCACCAACGACGCGAAGGTCGCGATCGACGATCTCGTCGCGCCCAAGGTCGAGGCGGAGGTCGCCTTCCTGCTCGGTGCTGACCTCGACGGGCCTCTCGACCTGGACACGGTCCGATCCGCGGTCACCCACGCCATCCCCGCGCTGGAGATCGTCGACAGCCGTGTCGCCGACTGGGACATCACCATCGTCGACACCGTCGCCGACAACGGCTCGAGCGCCGCCTACGTCCTCGGCACGGAGGCGAAGGCACTGACCGACGTCGAACCACGGGACGTCGAGATGACCCTCACCGTCGACGGCGAGGTCGCCTCGACCGGCAACGGCGCCGCATGCCTGGGAGATCCGCTCGAGGCGTTGCTGTGGCTCGCGCGCACCGCTCAGGACTTCGGCGAGCCGCTCCGTAAGGGGCAGGTCATCCTGTCGGGCGCGCTCGGGCCCATGGTCCCGGCGAGTCCCGGGACCACCGTGCACGCCGACATCACGGGTCTGGGATCGGTCACCATCCACTTCCAGCAGGAGGCACCCGCATGAGCAGGACCAAGGTTGCAGTGATCGGGTCGGGCAACATCGGCACCGACCTCATGCTGAAGATCCTTCGGCTCTCCGACTCGCTCGAGATGGACGTCATGGTCGGCATCGATCCCGACTCTGACGGACTCGCTCGTGCAGCGAAGAAGGGCGTGCGCACCACGCACGACGGCGTCGACGGCCTGATCGCGATGGACGGCTTCGACGACATCGACATCGTCTTCGACGCGACCTCTGCCAAGGCCCATGAGGCGAACGCGGCCAAGCTCGCTCCGTTCGGCAAACAGCTCATCGATCTGACCCCGGCAGCCATCGGACCCTACGTCGTGCCGCCGGTGAACCTCGAGGAGCACCTCGACGCCGACAACGTCAACATGGTGACCTGCGGCGGCCAGGCCACGATCCCAGTCGTCGCTGCCATCTCCCAGGTCGCGCCCGTCGCGTACGCCGAGATCGTCGCCTCCATCGCCTCGCGGTCCGCCGGCCCCGGCACCCGCGCGAACATCGACGAGTTCACCGAGACCACCTCAGCAGCCATCGAGGCCGTCGGTGGCGCCGGCCGTGGCAAGGCGATCATCATCCTGAACCCCGCCGAGCCGCCGCTCATCATGCGCGACACCGTCCTCGCTCTCATCGGCGACGCCGACGAGAACGCCGTCCGCGACTCCATCCGCGCCATGGTCGACCAGGTCGCCCAGTACGTGCCCGGCTACCGCCTCAAGCAGGAGGTGCAGTTCCGCAAGCTCGAGGGCGACGAACCCGTGCACACCCTCCTGCCCGAAGGTGCTGCGCCGGTCACCACTCAGGTGACCGTGTTCCTCGAGGTCGAGGGCGCCGCGCACTACCTCCCGGCCTACGCCGGCAACCTCGACATCATGACGTCCGCCGCCCTGCGAGTCGGGGAGAAGAAGGCGGCCCAGCGAGAGGCATCGCGATGACCAAGGTCTTCATCCAGGACGTGACACTGCGAGACGGCATGCACGCCATCCGGCACCGCATCGACCCGAGCGAAGTCCGTCGCGTGGTCCGCGCGCTCGACGCCGCCGGCGTCGACGCTCTCGAGGTGGCGCACGGCGACGGACTCGCCGGCGGTTCACTGAACTACGGCCCCGGCAGCCACACCGACTGGGATTGGCTCGAGGCTGCGGCCGAAGAGCTTCAGCACGCGCGTCTGACGACGCTGCTCCTGCCCGGCATCGGGACCATCCACGAGCTGAGGCGCGCCTACGACATCGGTGTCCGCTCGGTCCGCATCGCCACCCACTGCACGGAGGCCGACGTCGCCGCCCAGCACATCGACTTCGCCCGTGGGCTCGGCATGGACGTCTCTGGGTTCCTAATGATGAGTCACATGGCCGACGCCGCGAAGCTCGCCGAGCAGGCCGCCTTGATGGAGTCCTACGGCGCGCACTGCGTCTACGTCACCGACTCCGGCGGGCACCTGACCATGAAGGGCGTCGCCGAGAGGGTCCAGGCCTACCGCGACGTGCTCGACGACGACACCGAGATCGGCATCCACGCCCACGAGAACCTGAGCCTCTCGGTCGCCAACAGCGTCGTGGCCGTCGAGAACGGCGTCACACGCGTCGACGCCTCTCTCGCAGGCTTGGGGGCCGGCGCCGGCAACTGCCCGATCGAGCCGTTCGTGGCCGTGGCGAACCTGGAGGGCTGGGAGCACGCTTGCGACCTCGCTGCGCTCCAGGACGCGGCCGACGACATCGTCCGACCACTGATGGACCGCGCCGTCCAGGTCGACCGCGAGACGCTCACCCTCGGGTACGCGGGCGTCTACTCCAGCTTCCTGCGGCACGCAGAGAACGCCTCACGCCGCTACGACGTCGACGTCCGCGACATCCTCACCGAGGTCGGAGCCCGCAAGCTCGTCGGCGGGCAGGAGGACATGATCGTCGACATCGCCCTCGACCTGGCGAGAGCCGCGAGCTGAGATCTGCTCAGACGTGGCGTGTCGCGCGACGGCCGAACGTCGCACCGATGCCGTGCGCGGCTGACTTCACCGCCGCGCCGTGCTGAGCCGGACGGAACCGGGTGACCGGACCGGTGACACTGATGGCGGCGATGACCCTGTCGTCACCGTCCAGGACTGGTGCACCCACGCACACGATGCCGACGGCTGACTCCTCGAACTCGAACGTCGTGCCTGTGCGGTGGCACTCTTCGAGCTGGTCGTTCAGCACGGTCGGCGAGGTGATCGTGCGGGACGCCAGTCGCGGGAGCGGGGCGGAAAGCACCTCGGCGCGGAGCTCGTCGGGGGCGTGGGCGAGCAGCGCCTTCCCGATCGCTGTTGCGTGGAGCGGCATGCGTCCGCCGAGTCGTGACGGAGCGGCGGCTTGCTTGTGTCCACCCATCTTCGAGACGTACACGACCTCGTGGCCGTCTCGGACTCCCAGGTGGACGGTCTCGTGCGTCCGTTCGTAGAGGTCTTCGAGGAACGGGGTGGAGACCTCGATGAGGTTGCGCTCGACCGATGCGCGCATGCCGAGCTCGAAGACGAGCATGGACAGTCGGTAGCGGTCCGAGACACGGTCGAGCAGACCGGCAGCCTGGAGGTCCACCAGGTGTCGGTGCAGCGTGGCCTTCGGCAGGTTGGTGCTCTGCTGCAGGTCGGTGAAGCTCAGCGTGGTCCGCTCGACCGTGAAGCTGAGCAGCACCGCCATGGCCTTGCCGAGGACCGTGTGGCGGCTGTCCGCCTCAGGCCCCGCCATGGCCGTCGTCCGCACCGAAGATGGCGACGGTCTCCTCGATGTGTGACTGCATCGCGACGCGCGCGACCTCCGCGTTGCCGGTGCGGATGGCACCACGGATGACATCGTGGTCGTGGTTGCGGTGGTCCACCGCGTCGCCGATGGCTCGCTTCCCGCCGACGGTGCTGATGAAGAAGTCGCTCATGTCCCACATGCGTTCACTGAGCTCGGCCATGATGCGCGAGTGGGCCATGCTGTGGATCGCGAGATGGAACTCGCGATTGCGGAAGCGGTAGTCGCGGGACCGTTGCTCGGCGTCGCTCTCGTCGTGCAGCTCGGCGATGGCGTCCCAGGCCGCGTCGAGGTCGCTCAGCTGCTGATCCGTGCGGCGGGCTGCTGCCGCCGCGGCGATCTCGCCCTCGAAGCGTCCGAAGAGCTTGAAGAAGTCGCGGACCTCTCGTGCGGAGTACTCGGCGACGCGGCAACCGCTCTGGGGCACGATCTGGACGATCCCGATCGCCTCGAGCCGACGCATGGCCTCCATCACTGGCTGCTTGCTCACGCCGAACTCGGTCTTCACCTCCTCGATGGAGATGCGAGACCCACTCGGGTAGTCGCCGTCGAGGAGTCGCTCCTTGAGCACGTCGAGGACGGCGACCGACAGCCGACCGCCGCCTGCCCGGACGGTTCCGTTGGTGCTCGTGGTCATGTGCTCATTGTGACGTGGCGACCGACTTCGGCGCGGCGGCCACGGTCGGGGCGTCGGCCCGTCCGATGCGGCCGGGCAGGAGAGCCACGGACACGACCGAGATGGCGGCAACCGCCAACAGGTACGCGACGACGAGGTTGGTCGAGTTGTTGATCGCGAACAGCGCCGTGGCGATGGTCGGCGCGAACGCCGACCCGGCGACCTGGGAGATGGTGTAGCCCACCGAGGCACCGCTGTAGCGGACCTCCGGGCTGAAGACCATGGAGAAGAGGGAGCCGGTGACTCCGCCGGCGGGGGCCATGGCGATCCCGAAGACCAGTACCAGCGCGATGCCGAACTTCACCGGGTCCCCGGTGTTGATGAGCGCGAAGGCCGGAGCGATCACCACGAGCATCGCGACCGCGCCGATGAAGTAGGTCGTCTTGCGTCCCCAACTGTCGGACAGTCCGCCGAAGACCGGATACAGGATCGTGGCCACCACTGCGGCGACGAACACTCCCATGAGGACGTCGGATCGTTCCATGCCCAAGCCGTTGCTGCCGTAGCCGACCAGGTACGACATGGTGATGTAGGCGAAGACGCCCTGGGAGAGGTAGGTGCCGGCGACGAGGAAGATCTCGCGCGGGTGACGGCGGAACGCCTCGGCAACGGGCAGCTTGATGGGCTGGTCCTGGCGCTCGCGGGCCGCTTCGAACTCGGGGCTCTCGTCGATGCTGGTGCGGATCACGAGCCCGACGATGACCAACAGCGCCGACGCCAGGAACGGCAGACGCCATCCCCACGACTCGAACGCATCTGGCGAGAGCTTCGAGGCGAAGAAGAAGGCGATCGTCGCGAGGCCGACACCCGCGGGGGCGCCCATCTGCGGGAAGGCGCCGAAGAAGCCTCGGCGTCCGTCGGGTGCGTGCTCGACCGCCATGAGCGTGGCACCTCCCCACTCCCCACCCACGGCGAACCCCTGCAGGAGACGCAGAAGCGTGAGGAGGATGGGAGCTGCGATGCCGATCGAGGCGTAGGTGGGCATCAGGCCCATGAGGACGGTCGCGGTCCCCATCATGACGAGGGAGATGACGAGCATCTTCTTGCGGCCGACCCGGTCTCCGAAGTGTCCGAACACGACGCCGCCCACGGGTCGTGCCAGGAAGCCGACGCCGAAGGTGGCGAACGAGAGGAGGGTGCCGACGAGTGGGCTCGAGTCAGGGAAGAACAGCGCCGGGAAGACCAGTGCGGCCGCAGTGCCGTAGATGAAGAAGTCGTAGTACTCCACGGTCGTGCCGATGAAGCTTGCGACGGCGACCTTGGTAGGGGATGTCTTCTTGTGCTCGACGTTGATGTCGGTCATGGCGATGCTCTTTCGGTGAGTGCCGGGCTCAGTCGAGCGTGGCGGTGGTGAGGGCGAACCCGGCGATGAGTTCCTTGATGGGGCGGTAGTACGAGTGGGTGACGGTGTAGGCACCTGCCGCCGAGAGGGCGGAGTAGCCGGCGATCCAGGTGCGGACCTCGTGCGAGGAGTTGCCGGCCACCCGTGTCATCTCGGCCGGGTCCCACGTGTCGAGCGGGGTCAGGTCGCCCGAGGCGGTGATGTCCAGGAACGTCCGGTCCCACTCAGGGGCCAGTTCCTGGATGTCCGCCGTCCCTGCGGCGAAGTCCTTGGCCGCCTGGATGACCCGCTGCTGGCGCGCCTGGCGAGCGTCGGGGCTGAGCGGCTGGTTCTCGCCCATGAGCATGGACTTCTGCTGAGGTGTGGCCGACGCGATCCGCGGCACCGGTGGATCGTGCGAGAGCCCCCCGGAGGAGATGAGCAGGACCTTCTGGTCCAACGTCGAGAGGTAGCGACCGACGGCCTCGCCGAGGAGGCGGATGCGCTGGACCGGCGTGAAGGGTGGCGCGACGGAGTTGATGAAGATGGGGATGAACGGCTTGGCCGTGATGTCGCCGTAGACGATCTCCATGGGCTGGACGGCGCCGTGGTCGACGTCCATCTGCAAGGACACCGCGAGGTCGATGCCGTCACCGATGACGGACTCGGCCAGGCCTCGGGCGAGATCCTCGGGGACGTCGAGTGCCCCGGCCTGGCTGCCGTAGTCGCCGATGCTGGTGGCGGCGTAGCCGATGCAGAACGCCGGCATCAGGTTGTAGAAGAAGCCGTTGTAGTGGTCGGGGCCGAAGTTGACGATCACGTCCGGGTCGAAGTCCGCCACGAACGTCCTGGCCACGTCGAAGTTGTGCTCGAGCTCCTCGGCGACCTCCTGGTCCAGGTCGGCGTACTCGAGCAAGGGGCTGTGGCTGGTGGCCAGGAGCGCGAGCGTCACGAGGTCTCGCCTCCGTGGCCGTTCAGGAGGAAGTCGAGGTGGAGCTTGTTGAAGGTCGGCGTGTCCTCGTACTGGGGCCAGTGACCACACTCCTCCATGACTGCCAGGCGTCCGTTCGGGATGAGGTCGGCGATCCGACGACCCTCGTCCACGGGCCCGGACGGGTCCTTCGTGGTCCAGACGACGAGCGCCTCGGTTTCGATCGCGCGCAGGTCGTCGTCGGAGATCATGTTCCGCTTGCGTGTCTCCAGGTCCTGCAGCGCCATGTTGGACTCGGCGGCCTTGAGCCAGTCGGGCTGCTCGAAGATGGCCTGACGGGTGCGGATGAGGTCGTCGGTGACCATCGTCGGGTCGGCCATGAGCCATTCGAGTCGGGCCTTCACCCGGTCCCAGGACGGGTCCTTCGCGGCCTCCATCGACAGCGTGTAGAGGCGCTCCATGACCTTCGGGTTGGCCATCGTGCCGCCCATCGTGTTGAGGACGATGCGCTGGACGCGGTGGGGGTGGGTCTGGGCGAGACGTGCCGTGACCCAGCCGCCGAGGGACTCGCCACTGAAGTGTGCCGAGTCGGCGCCGAGGGTGTCGAGCACGGCGGTGACCTGGTCGATGTAGTGCGGGATCTCCAGCGGATGATCGGGCTTGGAGGAGTAGCCGTGACCGATGAAGTCGATGGCGTAGACGTTGAAGTGCTCCGCGTGTGCCTGCAGGTTTCGCACGTACGCCTCGGCGTGGCCGGTGATCCCGTGCAGGAAGAGCAGGAGCGGCTTGGACTCGTCGCCGGCGTGGAGGTAGCGCGTGCGGTACTGCCCGGCCTGGAGGAAGCCTTGGCTGAACTCGACCTGGTTCAGGTCGTTCCAGACACTGGTGTAGGGGCGGGTGCTCATGGTGATGGTCTCCTCAGAGGGCGTCGGGGGTGGTCTGCGGCACGGCGATCGGGCGTGGCCGCGTGCTGAAGTCGGGCTGGTCGGCCGCATCCCCGGTGGCCGCCTCGCGGTGCGGGCGATCGAGGACGTCGCAGACGGCGTCCTCGAGGTGGTGGAGGGCCTCGGTGTCGTCCCACACGGCATCGGCGTGGCGCCACGCGACGTATCCGTCGGGTCGGACGAGCAGGGCACCTGCCTCGTCGATCTCGCTGACCTTGCGCCAGTAGCCGTACGGGTCGGCGGCGCCGGGTTCGCCCACGACGACGGTCCGAAGCATGGGCAGGTCGAGCTTGTCGGCGGCGGTGACCCAGGCCGCACCGGAGATGCCGGTGAGGAGGGTCATGCGACCGCGACCGACGACGTCGAGCGTGGAGATGCGGACTCCGTCCGTGTCGACGAGCCACGCGTGCGGCAGCTTGGCACCGGGTCGGGTGGTGGCTTGGAGGTACAGCTCGCGGTCCCGCCGCCACTCCTCAGGCTCCGCGTCCGGCTCGGGTCGCACCGCGGTGGAGTCGTACCGCTGGTTGAGCTCGACGCCGTGTGCGTTGAACTCGGTGTTCTTCAGCTCCAGCGCCGCGTAGAGACGCTCGCGAGCCGCCGCGCCTTCGGGCGTCGGTGACTTGAGCTTCTGCAACCCCGCTGTCACGGGATCGCCCGCGTCGCGGTCGAAGAACTCGCGAAGGCCGGCGTAGTCCTTCCGGGACTGGTTGGCCCGAGCGACGATTTGCTTGCCGACCGGGGCCCGTTCGGTGCTGTAGGACTCGAGGAGCTGGTCACCGGCGTAGCCCTTGACCGCGAACGCGATCTTCCAGGCCAGGTTGAAGGCGTCCTGCATCGAGGTGTTGGACCCGAGTCCGCTGCTCGGAGGGTGCCGGTGGACCGCGTCGCCGCCGCAGAAGACTCGTCCTCGGGAGTACTGCGTGGTGTGCTGCTGGTTCACGTACCAGAGCGACTTGGTGAGGATGTCGACCTCGAGGTCGGGGTCCCCGACGAGTGTGCGGATCTGAGCCGTGACGACGTCGTCGTCCAGGTTCGGCTCGCCGGCGGACATGTCGAAGCCCCATCCGGCGATCCACTGGTTCCACGGCTTGATGGCACGCAGCAGCCCCATGCCGATCTCACCGAACCCCGCGTTGGAATTCATGATCCAGTGCAGGATGCTCGGTCGGTGCGCGACGTACTTCGACAGATCGGCGTCGAACAGGATGTACGCGGTGCCGGCCCGGGCCAGCTCTCCCTCGAAGGGCAGCTCGATCTGGTCGGCGATGACTGAACGAGCTCCGTCGAACCCGAGCAGGTAGCGGGCCCGCTGGGTGAAGACGTGTCCGGTGCGGTTGTCCCGGAACCGAACCGTCACGCCGTCAGCGTCCTGCTCGTGGTCGATGTACTCGGTGTCGAAGCTGAGGACGGCTCCGCGCTCGGCCGCCTTGTTGATGAGGATCGGCTCCATCAGCGGCTGCGGAACGTCGAGCATGGTGCACGGACTGCCGGTCAGGTAGTCGCCGTAGCGAGGATCTCCCGTGCCCCAGGTCTGCAGTCTCACGACCTCCTCGCCGGCGAGGCTGGTGGTGAAGAGCGTGTCGCCCATCTGCTCCCACGGGGTCGCGAAGCGCCGAGCTTCGTCCTCGAGGCCGAGGTCGCGGAGCACCTCGACGGCGCGCTGGTTCGTGATGTGGGCGCGGGGTGAGTTCGCGACCCACGGGAACATCGTGACCGCGTGGACGCGCACTCCGTAGGTGGCGAGTGCGACCGCGGCGACGCCGCCCGCGGGGCCGAGTCCGACCACGACGACGTCGGTGTCGTAGCCGCTCCCGTCATCCGGGAAGGGCTCGAAGATCGGGGCCGGCAGTTCGTCAGTCATGTGTGCGCTCCGCGTCTGACTTGAGTGGATCGATTCGTCCTCAGGAAGGTGACCGTGGTCACCTCTTGGCTGTTCTAGCATGCCAGTTGCTCGAGATGCAACCCGCGCCGCAGGCGCTTAGCTCGCTTGGAACTGCTGACATAGCGCTGAACAATGGGGGTAAAGACCGCAAAAGGTGAAGTTTCTTCGATCAGCCCTTGTGGGCCGGGTCACAAAGCTCTACGGTGACTAGCACGCCAGTTGGAGCAGGCTCAGCGCCGCCAACCCCCGCGATTCGCGCACTGGCTGATCACTCCCACCAGATCGGACGGAACCATGGATCTCAACGCCTCCACCACGGCGTTCATCGCCTGCCACTTCGAGAACGATGTCGTCGGCGCGGACGGAGCCTTCGCGCCGTTCTTCCGCGCCCAGGTCGAGGAACGCGGCGTGCTCGCGGTCGCGCGCCGCCTCGTCGACGGCGCCCACGACAAGGGCGTCCAGGTGGCCTTCACCCGCGTGGCGTTCAAGGAGGGACACAGCGACCTGGTCACCAACATCCCCCTGCTCGGCGTGGTCGCACAGCAGGGCTCGCTCCTGGACGGCAGCCCCGGCGCCGACATCGTCGACGAGCTCAAGCCGACGGCCGAGGACTGGGTCATCACCAACCCGAAGGTCAGCGCCTTCGCCAGCAGCGATCTCGACGAGCGACTCAAGAACGCAGGCATCGACACCGTCGTGCTCTTCGGCGTCGCCAGCAACGTGACCATCGAGAGCAGCGGCCGCAGCGCCGGCGACCTCGGGTACCGCGTCGTCGTGGTCGAGGACGCCTGCTCGGCCGCATCGCCCGAAGCCCACCAGGCGACCATCGAGAGCTTCGGCCTCCTCGGCGAGGTCGCGTCCGCCGACGACGTCCTCGCCGCCCTCTGACATCCCGCCCCCACCCAAGGAGAACCGAATGACTGACATGCTCGCCGCCCGCCTCCACGAGATCGGCGGCTCCATGCAGCTCGAGCGCGTCCCGCGCCCGACCGCCGGCGCGACCGACGTCGTCGTCAAGGTCGAGGCCTGCAACGTCGTCCCCAACCTCAAGAACGTGCTCGCCACCTACGCCGAGTGGTTCCCCTACCTGCCGCTCCCGAAGCTCCCCGCGATCTTCGGACTCGACTCCGCCGGCGTCGTCACCGAGGTCGGCGAGCAGGTCTTCGACGTGAAGGTTGGCGACCGCGTCTACGTGAACCCGGGCGTCTCGTGCGGTTCCTGCCGAGCCTGCCGTCGCGGCGAGGAGCCGAACTGCGACCGGTACACGTTCATCGGGTACTTCTCGTTCGGGCCCGACGGCCAGAAGATCTTCGACGCGTACCCCTACGGAGGCCTCGGCGAGTACCTCACCGCGCCCCAGAGGAACATGGTCAAGCTCCCCGACTCGGTCTCGTTCGAAGAAGGAGCCCGCTTCGGCTACCTCGGCACGTCGTACTCGGCTCTCAAGAAGGCCGGCGCCGGTCCCGGCAAGACGGTCCTCATCGATGGCGCGAGCGGCACGCTCGGTCTCGGCGGCGTCCTCAACGCCCTTGCCATGGGAGCCACCAAGATCTTCGGCACCGGACGCAACAAGGATCTCCTCGCTGACGTGAAGGCGATCGCACCGGACCGCATCGAGGTCCACGCCACCGGCGACGGCGACCTCGGTGAGTGGGTGCGCGAGAACAACGACGGGTACGGCGTCGACATCGTGATCGACGCCCTCGGCCCCGGCTCTCCCGCTGAGACCTTCCAGGAGGCGATCGGTGCCCTCGCCCGCGGCGGAGTCGCGGTCGACATCGGCGGCATGATGGAGCACCCCTCGCTGGACCTGTTCGCGATGATGTGCAGCCAGCGATCCGTACTCGGCAGCCTGTGGTTCACCACCGGCGAGGCGCAGGAGATGTCCGACCTCGCCGGCAGCGGCGCTTTGGACCTGTCCGTTCTCGAGCACCACGTCTTCCCCCTCGAGGAGATCAACGAGGCTCTCGATGAGGGTCTGCCGGCGCGCCACGGCGGCTTCACCAACTTCATCTCGAAGCCTCCGCACGCCTGATCCAGGAAAGAGGAAGGGCCCTGCACCGACCGGTGCAGGGCCCCTCCTGTTCCCGCACCTCGACCGCGCATGGGCCGGATCGACCCATCGGTTCGTTCTCGAACCTGAACCGCGCTGTTTGGGCGCCTGCTCTCGCTCGCGGCAGGAGTGCCCCAACCCATGGGAGAACTTCGCGAGGGAGCGCGATTCCGGTGTGCGCGAACGCGCTGTCGCGTAGCGTTCTCGGACTGGCTCGCGAGGGAGCGTGGCCATGACCCGGAGTGATGATGGGACTGTTCGACAGGTGGCGGAGCTCTGCGTCCGCTGGCAAGCACCGTGCGTCGACGGCCGAGGCCGTCACCACCGGCGGATACACCGTCATCGATGTCGAGACCACCGGCCTCAGCGCCCGCCACCACCGGGTCCTGGAGATCGCCGTGGTGCGCACCGACGCGACCGGTCGAATCACCGGCGAGTGGTCGCGCCGCGTCGACCCCGAAGGCCCCGTGGGTGCGACCCACATCCACGGCATCACAGCCGACGACGTCCGCGGCGCTCCGAAGTTCGGCGACCTCATCCCGCACCTGAACGAGTGGATGCGAGGAACGGTCCTGGTAGCGCACAACGCCCGCTTCGACGCCGCGTTCATCCGAGCCGAGTACTCCAACGCCGGGTGGGACCTTCCGTGGCTGCCGACGCTGTGCACGTTGCAGGCCAGCAGCTACTACCTGCCGTCCATGGACCGCCGCCGTCTCGCCGACTGCTGCGCCATGGCCCAGGTGCCACTCCGCGGCGCACACTCGGCCCTGGGCGACGCGCGTGCCACCGCAGGCTTGCTGAGCTACTACCTCGACCCCCGCAACGGCACCGCCCCGCACCCCGAGCACCTCGCGCTCACCGAAGAGGCCTCGGCCGTCATCTGGCCCGGGTCCGCGGCACGAGCACCGCGACCAGCGACGGCCATCACCCACACCCAGAGCCGCATCCAGGCCAGCCAGGCGAAGAAGGCAGCGTCCACGCCTGCGCTGGTGCGGCTCCTCGCCGACTTCTCCCTCGTCGACGCACTCGACGAGGGAGCACCGACGACGACCCTTCCCTACCTGGAGACGCTGGCCGAGGCACTCGAGGACGGCGAGATCACCACGGCCGAGGCCCAGGCCCTCGACGACGTCGCCACCACCCTGGCCCTCACCGAGGAGGAGCGGACGGCTGCCAACCGGTCGGTGCTGCTGGCTCTGTCCCACCTCGCACTTGAAGACGGCGTCGTCAGCCGGGCTGAGAAAACCGAGCTCCTCAAGGTCAGCACCCTGCTCGGCCTGCCCGCCACCGTCCTGACCCACACCCTGGACCAGGCGGAAGCCGCCCGGCACGAACGCCTCTCGGCCGGTCTCGGACCGCTCCCGAACCCTTGGACCCACGGCGACCCGCTTCGGGTCGGCCACAAGGTCGCTTTCACCGGCTGCGACGAGGCGCTGCGCGACCAGCTCGAGCGCCGCGCCGAAGCCCTCGGCGTGCGAGTCATGAACAACGTGTCGACCAAGACCTTCCTCCTCGTCACCGACGGCACCTTCTCGGGAGGCAAGGCCGCCGACGCCGACCGTGTCGGGTGCCGCGTCGTCCACCCCGACGACTTCGCGACCCTCCTGCAGCACCTCCAGCCCGCCATCGCTCGCGAGCGCAAGAAGGTGCTCGCGGCAGAGCACGCCCGAACGTCTGAGCAGGCGGAGCTGGATCGCCCGATGCTCGCTGAGCGCGCCGATCCTGCAGTCGTCCGGCAGTGGGCCAGGGACAACGGCTACGCCGTCGGCACCCGCGGACGGCTTCATCAGGATCTCTACGACGCATACGCGTCGCGGGACGCCGACGGGCCCCCTCCGACGCCCCACCCCGTGCTCTGAGCCTGACGTCCGTGGTCTCCGGTCAGTCCGTCCCGGAAGACACGTGCTCGGCTACTCGAGCCCAGTCGGAGCGATGGCCCGTGCTTGGATCATCCCCATGCGCGAACCCACCTTCACAGACCAGGTGTCGGCCTGGTCAGAACTTGCTGGCGCGACGTTCTCGTTCCTCGTCCTCCTCATCGCGTTCGCGACGTGGCGCACCGCTCGGGAGGCACTTCGCGCCTCCCGCGACGCGAACATCCAGACGAAGAGGGACAGCATCGAGCAGACACGCCCCTACGTCTACGCCGAGGTCGTACCGAGCCTTGCCGGCTCGCCGAACTGGGACGTGCGCGTGGCCAACGTCGGCAAGTCCGCAGCCCTCGACCTGCGCCTGGACTTCTCGGACTGGCCCGAGCCGCCGGATGACGTCGCGCAGTCCGTCCGAACCCTCTTCACAACTCGACGAACACTGGCACCCGGCTCGAGCATCCGAGCGATGTGGCGCCTTGAGTCCGGTCCTGACAGCCGGTTCGAGGATGGGAGCGTTGAGGCCGGGCTTGGGAAGTCCGGCACCATCACGTTGGCCTACCGAAGTTCCGACCCGGAAGCGCCGACCTACAGCGACCACTTCCAGGTGATGATCGACGACTCGGGGCTGTGGCCCATTCCGGAGGCTGGTCCGTCGGGCTCCCGCCTGTCAGGCGAGAAGCTGGCGTTCTACCGGCTCGGCCAGAGCATTGCGCGCGCCATCGGAGAACAGCGCCGCTGACCCTGGCAACCAGCAGGATGGAACATGGCCAACGAGCTTGACGCCGAGACCGCCCGAGTCGGGTACTGCTGGGACCGAGGCATGCCGGACGGATACCCGGCGATGCTTCGCAACACCGGCCGCGAGATCGAGCTCGTCGTGCCGCACTTCCGCGAGGACGACGTTCACCGTCGACGGTTCGCGGGCCGCGGCGTCAACTTCGGCGACGACCCCGACTACACGCTCCACGAGTACGCGGTCCCTGACGTGGTCTGGTTCGCGGACACCCACGGGCACCTGTGCCTGCTCGACCCCTACCGGTCGCGCACCACGCTCGGCGGGGGCCTCGAAGAAGGTAGCGCCTACTTCCGCTTCGCCGTGGCGGCCGGGCGCAAGGGCATCGACTACACCCGCATCAACGGGATGCACACGCGCCTCCAGGGGTTGAACGAATGGACACGCCTCGGCTCGGTGGACCACGAGGTCACACGAGGGGACGGCGGACGGCGGACGGCGGTCTACCTCCAGGCCCCACCGCCGGTAAGTATTTCGACTCGACTCAACGCGAGGCTGGAAGGCTGGCACTCGTGGTCCCTGGCCGACAGGAGTCAGGCCGGCGTTAGCACCATCGCTGATGGGGTTCAGGTCTCCACCGACGTCCTCCGGCCTCGACCGTGGGCCGAGCACCTTGATGTGCACGACGCGATCCGTCAGCTTCTCACCGTTGCCGGGTGGCAGGCCTACGGCTTCGAGCACGTCGAGGTCCAGAGTCGACGCGACCCGGAACGAGCCCTCGACGACCATCCTGTGTGGGGTCGATGGGCACCGGTGTACACCCACGCTCTACAGGCACCCGGCGACGTACAGAGGAGCAAATACCTGTTCGAGTTCGACGACATCGGCGAGGCCGGCGTCCGTCGTTGGTTCAAGCTGCGCGAGCGTCACACCCGCGGCGTCGCCGGCATGATCCACTCGGTCAGCAACCCCGGCGCCGCCCTCGAGACCCTCTTCTCCGAAGCAGCCGCCGCCATGGAGAACGTCGGCTACAACATCGCCGTCGAGCGAGGTGTGCGGCCTGGGGAACAGATCCGCGAACACTTGCGCCGCATCGTCGACGAGATCGAGGTGGACCTCGGCTTCGACCTCAACACCTGGCGCCTCGACGTCGCCGACAAGTACCGGATGGTCAAGCACCCCGAGCATCCCGAAGTGGACTCGTTGGACCTGCTGAACCTCCTCCGCGAGACGCGTCTCCTGTTCCGCGTCTGGGTCGCTCTGCGTCTGGGCACTCCGAAGAAGGTCATCGAGCGCAACCTTCGGCTCGTGCCGATGCGTCGGCCCTACGTCCGGTTGTGATCTGCGACCGTCGTCCGCGCCGGAGCATGGTCCGCCGGCCGGCGCCGGGACGCTCGAGTCGACATCGGACCCAAGATCCGTTCGGACCGTCAGTCCGAAGCGTCTGGCCCAGGTTCCCGCCGCACGAGTTGCCCGGTCTCGTCGAGCTCTGTCCACGCCCGACCCTGTGCTCGGAACTCAGCCTCGAGGTTGAGGCCGCTCCGACGCGCGTCCATGCGTCGCGTCCACTCACGACGCACCCCTGCTTGCACCTCAGGGTCGATGTCGTCGAAGGACAGGTGGCCAGCGAGGACCCGCCGGATGGACCGGGTCTGGCTTGGTCGACCGTCGGACCACTCGCTAGCCACACTCCGCGCTAGCGCCAACAGCGCCTCGCTGTCAGGGTCTGACTTCACCAGCTCGAGCGCGGTGCATCCGATCTCCGGCGACTCGATCCGGAGCCACACCGCGACCGCCCACTGGTCCACCTCGCCGAGCTCGTCGAGCACCGGCAGCAGCCCTGGCAGGACTGCGACCGCCCCAGCCCGACGGCGGAACTGCCAGACCGGGAAGACCAAGTCGTCCGAGTCGGATAGCGGCAGACCCAGAACCGTCCGGTCCTCGGCGGCGAAGCGGAGCACGGCATGGTTCTGCAGGCCGAGCGCTTCGGCAGTGCGCCGTTGCGACCAGACGGGACGGACGAGGTCGAGAAGCGCGGTTCCGTCGTCCTCGTCCCTTGCTGGACCAAGGCCGTCGGCGCCCTGCGCGTCCGACCCCGTGTCGCCGGGTCCACCTGTGGTCATCGGCCCACTCCCAGGCGGGACCGGCGGCCGTGTCGACCGGTCGGCGCGGTGCGCGCCTGTCG
Source organism: Aeromicrobium sp. 50.2.37 (assembly GCF_024655735.1). Classification (NCBI taxonomy): domain Bacteria; kingdom Bacillati; phylum Actinomycetota; class Actinomycetes; order Propionibacteriales; family Nocardioidaceae; genus Aeromicrobium; species Aeromicrobium sp. 50.2.37. Next base: position 75,177 of record NZ_JANLGG010000006.1, on the reverse strand, counting down.
GGATCTCTGTTCGGTGAGGGCGTTATTGAGTAGCGCGAAGCAGTAGATGTCGAGTAGGCCCCGGCGCCAGCCGAGACTCATCTGGCGGTCGACGATGAGGGTGCGCTTGAGGTTGGAGTGGAAGCTCTCGGCGTCGTTGCGTAGGCCGTAGAGCCGCGCGAAGTCCGGGTCCCCCTCGTGGATGATGCGCAGGTTGTGCGGACGAGTGGTGTCCGAGGAGCGGGTGGCGTGCGGCGACTGCCAGGTGACGAACGAGCCGTGCGGACACGGGACCTTGTAGGCGACGTTGAAGTAGTACTGGCCGCCGGCGCGCCGCGACCGCTTGACGGGTCCTCGTTCGAGGGCGGCGGTGACGACGGGGTCGCCAGTCTCATCAAAGCCGAGCTCGACGACGGCGCCGTCGACTGCTGCGAGCTGGTGGTGGCAGGCACCGGCTCGGGTGTCGTGGCTGACGACGCCGAGCGGGTAGGACCGCATGCGTTTACCCCCGATGTTGACGAGCGTGGTCGGTCCTTGCGTGATGGCGTTGGGCGTCTTGGCGAGCACGAGCCACCCGTAGCGGCGCATCATCTGTTCGATGTGGACGCCATGCATGGCGCCGTCGTAGACGGCGGCCTTGATGCCGTTGCCGAGGTGGCGGTGGACGTCGCCGGCGAGCCTGACCGAGGTTGCCGCCTCCTGTCCTGGTGCGGCGATGTGGTCGGCTGCGAGGACGACCCGTTGGTAGGGCGCGGGGCCGCGCGCGTGCCAGGCGACGTAGCCGTGGGTGAGGACTGGTCCGAGTCGGCCGTGGTGGGGCTGGAGGTCGGGGTCGAACCGGCGGGTGGGCTCGGGGTAGAGCTCGCCGGTGCGGGGGTCGGGGTAGAGCACGCGCGAGGTGCCATCGTCGTCGGTGACGGTGTGACTGATCGGGGGTGCGTACAGCGGTCGCACCAGGGTGCCGTCACCGTAGATGCACTGTGTGGTGTCGGGGTGGGTGAAGGAGCCTGGCGTACCCGGACGGAACAGTCCGATCTCCCGAGCCAGGTCCGCTGCCACCGCTGGGAACTCGCGGCCGAGCTGACCGAGGCCTTCGTCGGTGGCGAAGTGCTTGTCACGCGCCCACCTCCAGTGGTCCCACCGGGGTGGCGCTGTTGCCGGCGGAGGCAGGTCGAGACCCGACCCGGCTGCAGTCTCAGCGAGGAGGTGTCGCGCAAAGCCCCAGATGGCGGGTTCTGCGAGGTCGCGCTCGACCCGGACGGCTGAGCGTGCCAGCCGCGCCATCACCCCGAAGGCAAGGACGACGTAGGGCGGGTGCACCGGCGGTCGGCCGACCTCGCTCGTCCAGGCCAGTCGGGCACCGAGCTGAACGAGGGTTCGAGAGCCGCAGATGGCTCGCACCCTTGCAATGGTGTTGATGTCGCTGCCGCGCGGACTCACGTTGGACGCCAGTTCAGTCCGATGTCCTCGGCGGCCGCGTCGAGGCTGCGGCTTCCCATCCGTCTGGCGACGCGTTCAATGGGCATGCCGCCGTCGTGCATTCGGCGGCCTGCCCAGTTGCGCAGAGATGCGGGCCGGACATCGGCCTCGTCAGCGAGGCCGGCGAACTTCAGGACGGCGCCGATGGCATTCACCATGGAGGCCTGCGCCTTCGGGGTCCCTCCTTGCGCCGCGCCCCGGTAGGCGAGCGGGGCGGATGAAGGCGTTCCTGCTTGGCGGTGCTGCTCCAGCTGTCGCCGGATGATCGTGGCTCCCCAGTCGGTCAACTCGCCTTGGCGAGCGTCGTGGCGCCGGGTGCCGGGCAGGTGGACCCATCTCGGGTCGTGCGGGTCGTCGACGTCGCGGATGCGGACTGCGGAGATCTCGCTCGAGATTGCTGTCGTCTCTCCGAGCGCCCAGACGGTGGCCCTCTGCAGCGAGGATCCGCCGGCCTCGCCGAGACGAGCGGCGCTGCGGCACAGGTCGACCTCGAGGTCGGTCAGGGGCCGGGCTGCGGTGGCGCTGCGCGGGGGCAGCGCGAGGTCAAGGGTCGGGTCCGCAACGTCGTAGCCAAGTTGGCGCAGCGTGCGGAATCCCATCCGGACTGCAGTGCGGCGCGCGTGCATGGTGTGGACCTCGGGCGGTCTACCTGCGGCGGTGAATGCGTGGACGAACTCCCTGCACTCCACGACCGTGAACGACGCCGGGTCGCGCCGTCCGAGGCGGACCTGGCGCGTGATGAACCGACGCCAGCTCTCACCACAGCGGGCCACGGTCTGTTCCCCGAAGTCGCCCGACGCCGTCCACGCCTCGATGACAGCCGCGCACAGCGACTCCATTGCCATGTCGAGGGCTTGGTCAGTCTGGTGAGAGCACATGGAGCCTCCTGTGGATCAGGACCGTAGACCCGCTGCACCGGTCAGATCAACGATTCCAACCACGTGGGAACGCCCGGGAAACGACCGCAGAACGCGGATCGAGGTCGAACGAGTTGTGCACCAATTGCGTTCTGCGACACGAGGAGGACGGACAGGCGTGCGAGCCGACCGGCTGGCACTAGACCTGAAGGAACCTGTCATGACCACGCAGTCCACCAACCCCATCACCGGCAGCAGCAAGCAGTCCGAGCTCAACGAGCTCCAGGACCTGCTCGAGTGGCCCGGCCTGTACCGACTCGCCGACGCGATCGACGAGTACCGCGGCAAGCTCCGCAAGGGCAACGCTGGCGTCCGCCAGAAGTACCCCACCTCGATCCTGCTGTTCACTGCGTGGGCAGCTCGCATCACTGGCAGCCTCGCAAGCGCGATTGCCACCCTCGACGACGACCTCGTGTGGCGGCGCCTGGAAGACACCTGGCAGGACCTGACTGAGGCCGAGACCAAGGGGCTCCGGTTCCCGCCGAAGTGTCCCGACCGGGAGCAGGTGCGGCACTTCACGAGGTCCGTCATCGCGAACCCCAACTACGGCCGTCCCGGATTCGAGACCGTCCAACGCTGGGAGGAGTTCCTTCAGCCGAAGCTCCAGGAGATCGCCATCGCGCAGGCCAAGACGCAGGGTCACCTGCTCGACGACAGCGAGGTCGACTGGACGCATCCCCGGCCGGAGAACACGGTCATCGGGGACGGCACCGTCGTCACCCGTTGGAGCGACGTCGAGCAGTGGGTCGACCCCGCAACGGGAGAGATCATCACGCGAGGTAGCCGCGCCGTCTCTCAGCCTCGGATCTCCGGCGGAACAGCCCTGGCGCACGACAAGAAGAGCCACCGGCACGGCTACAACATGGTCTCTCTGCACACTGCAACCGAGCACGGTTGGATCGTGCTCGGCACCGGATGCGCCGCCGGCGCCGAGCAGTGGGCCGCGCTCGACCTAGTCGGCTCCGTCGCGACACGGGCCGGCGCCGGCGTGCACACGCTCCTGTACGACCGCGTGTTCACCGGGCGCCTCCTGGACCACATGCTCGGACGACACGGGATCCGCGTGATCAACAAGTCCGTGGCCATCAACCGCGGCGACTCCAGCGCCGCACCAGCTCCCGAAGCGATCCTGACCGTCTCGAGTGCAACCGACGCGGAGCTTCGACGTGCCGCCGATGTCTTCGTCGCGAACCTCGAGAGCGAGGACCGCACCCAGGTCCGCATCGCCGACCTGACGCCAGACCAACGAATCACCCTCGGCACCGCCGAGAAGGCCTTCGGACGGCACATCCGTCAGAGCGAGCTGAAGGAGCTCTTCGACAAGCGCCAGGCGCTCCCCCTCGGCATCAGCCTCTACCGCAGCACCTCGGCCAAGTACGTGACCGGTTCGCGCGCAGCGGGACACAGACCGCACTTCGAGGTCATCCGGTCTGCACCGCGCTTTGTCGGCTCGGTGACGCACGCCGACGGGTGCGACCACCTCCTCTACACGGACGACGGCGCACTCCACTCGGTCGAGTCCGACGGCCAGCACCTGGTCAAGGTTGCGACCGCGACTTGCCTGTCGTCGCGCCGCCGGAACCTCGGTTCCGACCGCGAAGGCAAGATCTACGCCTCGGAGGACACCTGGATCCTGCCGTGCCCGAACGGTGACCTGACGTACTCCACCGAGTGGAGTCCGGAACCGACCCACCCCGCCCAGAAGCCCGACCGGCCACGCGACTTGATGGCTGCGGCGCTCACCGACCTGCGACCCATCAGCCGCTCCCAGGCGAATGAGTTCGCCGACGTCGCCAATGCCCGCAACAACGCCGAGAGCTACAACGCCTGGTTCAAGCGACGCCTTCCAAAGCACGGTCGCGCCGCGACTCTGAGCAAGGACTCTCAGGAGTTCGACTTCATCGGTGCCGCTTGCCTTCGCAACGCCCTCACGTTCGCCGCGTGGCGCAACGACTGACCCGTCAAGATCGACGCCCGCACCCGCCCGCGAGGGCGAGTGCGGGCGTCTTTCGTTTCTCACCATGTGCGCGATTGCTTAATCCTCTTCGCGACTCACCGTCCCGCACGGCATCAACACCGGTGCCACCAACCGGACGGAAGAGAACCATGAAGAAGACCCCCGCCAAGGCCGACCTGAACGCCTACGACTTCAAGAGCTCGGTGACCGACCTGCTCGACCTCGATCAGAAGCTCGGCATCATCCCGGAGCACTCCCGCAAGACCGTGCACGACACCCTCGACCAGCTCAAGCGCCGGGCCGTCGAGATCGGGTGGATCACGAACCGTCAGATCGTCGACAACGCCTCCGCCCTCATCGGTGCCGTCGCGCACCTGCCCCGAACACAGGTCAACCAGTACCTCGCCCGCGAAGACGCTGACGTCGCCCACCGCGCCCGCAACCTTCTGCTCGCGAGCGTGCTGGTCGGCTCACGCGGCGACTTCACCAAGGCGATCGCTGAGTCGGTGTGCGCCGAAGTGCCAGCCCTCAAGCCTCGAAGCGCTGGCCTCAGCCGCCCGAACGTCGACGACGAGATCGTCCTGCACCGCGTGTGGGCGCTCATCCTGTCGGAGGTCGGCGGCAAGCACGGACGCCGAGCCGCCGCCGTCTACTCCCAGTGCGACGCCGGCATGGTCCCTGGGGAGACCACCATGATGCGACGCTCCGACGCAGTACTTGGTGAGGAGCCGATGCTCTGGGCCCCAGGGTTGGAGGTCGGGGTGGCCGAGCGCGTCCTGCGCTTGGACGACTTCCAAGCACACCTCCTGCGCGAGTTCGTCACCGATCTTCCAGTCGACGACCCGTCCGCACCCCTCACCTACAGGCCTCGGAAGTCCGTGACCTACGCGGCGCAGGCTGCCAGCGCGAGTGGCATCCTCGACCGCCAGCGAGAAGTTCTCGGCCTCAAGCAGCCGGACACCACCGCCTCCTCCGTTAGCACCTGGAGGTCCACGTACACCGAGACCTACTTCGGGGTGACGGAAGCGCTCCAAGTTTCCGGCCGCTCCTCGGTGGCGAACCACTACGGGATCACGCGTCAGCGCCTCAACCCCGTTCGCCAGCGCGAGCGCAACGAGAAGAGGAAGCCGCGGGATCTCGACTTCTGACGCACCCACGATCCGAAGCCGCCGCACCCACCGGACGACGACACTCCGTCGCGCTCCGGGTGCGGCGGCTTCGCCATCGGCAGCGCGGATCAGTTCCGCCGTCTTGACGCACGTCTGCGGGACGATGGCACCATGACTGAACTCCCAGGCCGACTCCGATGGGTGCCCGCGTCCGAGGATGAGCTCTCGACCGCGATCGCCGATGGTCGTCTTGAAGAGTCGCACTACCTCGACCTCAAGCGCGAGGTCGAAGCAGGACGTGCCGCAAACAAAGAGCTCGCTCGCGACCTGGCCCAGTTCGCCATCGACTCCGGCACTCTCGTCATCGGCGTGGACGAGGTTCCCGATGGACCGCCGGTCCTGGCGCCGGTCGTCCTTGAAGGCCTGCCCGAGCGGATCGAACAGGTCGCCGGCTCGACTGTGGACGCCCCGCTCTTCGTGACGACCACCGTCATCCAGTCGTCCAGCGATCCCACGCGCGGCTACGTGCTCGTGCACATACCAGCATCCGCGTCGGCACCGCACATGGTCGACGGCGCCTACCTCGGTCGCGGCGACAAGAAGCGAGTCCGTCTCTCCGACGTCGAGGTGCGGCGCTTGCACGCCCAACTCGCAGCCGGTGAGGACGAGGTTCGTGACGCGGTCAGAGCGTACGCGCGTCGCGACCCGGTCCCCGCCGACATCCGTCGCAACGCTCACCTCTACGTCCTCGCGGTGCCGGTCACTCCACGCCGAGAGATGCTGCTTGACGTCACGGACGGACCCGAGGCCCACTCGAGCTTGAGCGGCCTTGTCCGCGCCGGCGCGACTGCCGCGCAGCTCCCGGGCGAGTTCCCGCCATCGGTTAGCGGCGCCGCCGAGTTCCAACGTCGTCAAGACGGTGCGGCGATGACCACCAACCTCCGGTCCGATCGCACGATCGACCCGGAACGTCGCCTCTACGAGCAGTTCCTCGAGGTCGAGATGTCCGACGAGGGGACCCTGCGTATCGCCATGGGACGTCTCAGCGACCACCTCCGCGATGGCCAGGAGGTGCTGCTGGAGTCGGCCCTGACCACCATCACCCGCCAGACCGTCGACATCGCCGGCAAGATCTCCGAACACGCCTCTTACGGCGGCCTATGGCGGTTCGCAGTCCTCGCCGAGGGGATCGCCGGACTCCCCGCCCACCTCCACGGGCGCGGCTGGGGAATGGGCGAGGTCGTCGTAGGCGCTGACTCGCTCGAGTACCTCCGGACGACCCAGGCTTCGACAGCGGAGGTTCTCTCGGCTCCGTGGGAGGTCACCAGCCGACTCGTAGGTCGTTCGTCCGCAGCCTGCGGATCGCGGAGATGCCAGAGGTGAAGGCGGCCATCAGCCCACCGGCGACGACCGGCTGACTCACCGGCCGAGCTCCGCCGTGCATGGTTGCGCATCGAGGGTCGACCGAGCACGGTCCGACCTTGTCAGGTCGGACCGTGAATCACACGCGCGTTCTCCCGAGGGTTCTCCCGTGGAGTGACAGCAGCGACAGGGTCACTGACTACGATGGTCCGCAGGAACATGGGCCATTCTCCGGAAGGTTCTCCGGATTAAAGTCCCCATGTCCCGGGCCTCTAGCTCAACTGGCAGAGCAGCGGACTTTTAATCCGCGGGTTGTGGGTTCGAGTCCCACGGGGCCTACCGACCGGGCCTCCCCTCCGCGTGGCGCACGATCGACGGCGTGTCCGAGCGCCCCGCGCCGTCACGTACCGAGCAGGTCCGGGGCGAGGTCGAGAACCATCAGTGCCGCGGCCACGTACGTCGGATTGTCCTCGACCTTCACCCGCGACAGCTCGTTCGCGCGGGTCACGCGGCGCTCCACGGTGTTGCGGTGGGCGTAGAGCCGAGCCGCCGCTCGGGTCGTGTTGAACCCCGACTGCAGGTAGACGAGGAGCGAACGCTGGAGCTCGTCGTCGGCGTCCGCGAGCGGCCCGAGCGTGTTCCTGACGAAGCGGCGTGCACTGTCACGGTCCCGGGTGAGGCTGTCGATCAGCTCGACGTCGGCGTACTCCGTGAAGGCCTGCCGCGACCCGAGACGCATGAGGAGCGACTGCCCGGCCAGCGCGTCCAGGTGGCTGGACCGGAAGCCGTCGAGACTCCTCCCCGTCCGGCCTGCGGACACGCGGACCGGGCCGGAGGACGGGAGGAGCGTGGCCACGCGGCGGACGTCGGGAGCCTCGGTCTCCGAGACCCACACCCACCGCGACGTGGCGCTGGCCCTCGCCACCAGGAAACCGCGGTGCTGGAGGCCGGACCGCAACGATGTGACGGTCGCCTCCAACGTGTCCACCTGGTCCTGCTCATCGACCCACATCACCAATCCGAGGTGCCACCTCGCCATCCGGTAGTTGAGGCGCGACTCCGCGAAGTCGTCGGCGAGCGGGGCGCCGTTGGCGATCATCTGGATGAGAGAGATCGCCTCGGCATCCGCATGACCCTTCGCCGCACCGAGGTTGGCCTCCCGCAGGGCGGAGATCGAGTCCATCGCGTACTGCACGAGGGACGTGCCGGACACGTCGAGCACCTCCACGAGCAGCTCACGGTCTGCGCAGTGAGCTGCGCACTCCTCCAACCAGCGGCGCCAGCCGATGCCCAGGCCGGCTCGCCACCCCTCCACGAAGTCCGGCGCGATGCCCCGCGAGACCAGATCGCTGATGTAGGCCGCCGCCCTCGGACCGACGTAGGGCTCCACGCGCCGTCCCGGACGCTGGACGTTCGAGGTCAACCACTGCAGGAGGTCGGACCGGTCCATGAGCCTGTCCTCCTCGACCAGCGAGGGGTCGGCGAGGAGCGCGGGGTCGTTCTGTGCCAGCAACGCCGGCCCGTGCAGCGCCTCCACCAGCGCGTCCGACTCGAGCAGGAGGCGTTGGCACACCGCACGGATCACCTCGGCCACCTGCGGGCTCGGCTCCGGCCACAACTCCTGCATGGACACAGTGTGCGCCCACGCCGATCGCCCCGACGCGACCTCGAGGGCGAGACGGTGCACCGTGCACCACGGCGCGACCAAGCCAGTGCCTCCTGTCGTTGTTCCACGTCCACGTCCCCGGCGAGGGTGAGATCTCACCCACCACGACGACCAGGAGCTGCCGATCATGACTGCCCAGGTGCTGGAAGCCACGGAGGAATTCGACATCGTCATCATCGGCGCCGGGATCTCCGGCATCGGTGCGGCGACCTACTTCGGTCGAGAGCTTCCTGCCAAGTCGCTGGTCGTCCTCGAGGCGCGCGACAGCATCGGAGGCACATGGGACCTCTTCCGCTACCCCGGCATCCGCTCCGACTCCGACCTGCACACCTTCGGGTACGAGTTCAAGCCCTGGCGGCACGAGGCGGCGATCGCCGACGCGCCCCTGATCCGTGAGTACCTCCGGGAGACGGTCGCCGAGAACGACCTCGCGCGCGCGATCCGTCTGCGGCACCGTGTCGTCGAGGCGGAGTGGTCCTCCGACGACGCGCGGTGGACCCTGACGGTCGAGGCCACCGACGCAGACGGCGGGACCAGGACCACGACGATCCGGACGCGGTGGGTCTTCGCCGCGACCGGGTACTACCGCTACGACCAGGGCTTCGCCCCCGACTTCGCGGGCCGGGAGGACTTCCAGGGCGAGATCGTCCACCCGCAGCACTGGCCCGATTCGCTCGACTACGCCGGCAAGAAGGTCGTCGTCATCGGCAGCGGCGCGACCGCCATCACTCTCGTTCCCTCGCTGGTCTCCGGTCCGGGCGCCGCCGCGCACGTCACCATGCTGCAGCGGACCCCGACCTACGTGATGGCCCTCCCCCGCACGGACACGATGGCCCTGCGGCTCACCCGACTGCTGGGCCCGCGACGCGGCTACGCGGCGACGCGCTTCAAGAACATCTGGATCGATCGAGCGGTCGTCAAGGGGCTGCGCACGTTCCCGAAGGCGGGCCGCGCACTGATCCGCCACGAGAACGTCAAGCGCCTTCCCAAGCACTTCGACGTGGACAAGCACTTCAATCCCCCGTACGACCCCTGGGACCAGCGCCTGTGCCTGGCGCCGGACGGCGACTTCTTCGCGTCCATCAGGGAGGGCACGGCGTCCGTCGCCACCGGGGCCATCCATCGGTTCAGCGCCGAGGGCGTCGTCCTCGAGTCCGGCGAGGAGATCCCCGCCGACGTCATCGTCACGGCGACCGGTCTGAACATGAGGCTCTTCGACGGGATGCCGATCGTCGTCGACGGCGCGAAGGTCGACGTCGGCCAGTCGGTCGCCTACCGAGGGATGCTCCTGAGCGGCATCCCCAACTGGGCGATGGCCATCGGCTACACCACGTCGTCCTGGACGTTGAAGGTCAGCCTGATATGTCGCTACTTCATCGATCTGGTGCGCCACATGGACCGTCACGGATCCGACCAGGTCGTCCCCGTCCCCGAGGACGGCATGGAACGCCGACCCGTCATGGATCTCCAGGCCGGGTACGCGAGGCGTGCCGAACGGATCCTGCCTCAGCAGGGTGTCACCGCCCCCTGGCGCATGGCCATGGCCTACACCGAGGACGCCAAGGCTCTGCGCGGCCCCGTCGCGGACGAGCACCTGCACTTCGGCACCTCGCGCCGGGACGCCTCCGAGCAGACCGGCCGGCTCCACCATGCGTGAGCACGACCCGGACCAGGTCGCCCGGCTCTCCTCCGGCATCGAGATCTGCTTCCGTGACAGCGGCGACGCGCACGACCCGGCCGTTCTCCTCGTCGCCGGACTCGGCGAGGACCTCACCTCCTGGGGCGATGGCTTCGTGCGCTCCCTCGTCTCACTCGGGTTCCGCGTCATCCGGATGGACAACCGGGACGTCGGTCGCTCGACGTTCGACCGCACTCCCCCGCCGGCACTCTGGCGCCAGCTCCTGGCGAAGCCGAGGGACGACGCCTACTCCTTGGTTGCGATGGCCCGCGACTGCGTCGCGCTGCTAAACCACCTCCGCATCCCGGCGGCTCACGTCGTCGGCCGGTCCATGGGTGGCATGATCGCGCAGACCGTCGCGGCGTCGAACCCGACGAGGGTCCTCTCCCTGACCTCCATCTACTCGACGACCGGCGACCGCAAGGTCGGGCAGCCGGCTCTGTCCACGATGCGCCTCCTGGCCGGACCCGCCGCGAGGAACCGGACGGACGCGGTTCGCGCCCACTTGAGGATCACCCGGCACATCGCCGGTACCGGGTACCCCATCGACGACGCGGTCGAGGCCGCGATCGCCGCCCAAGCGTGGGACCGCGCCGCTGGGGACCCCGCCGCAGGCGTTGCTCGGCAGATCCAGGCCATCCACGCGTCGGGCGACCGGACAGCGCGGCTCGCCCGGATCGAGGCTCCGACGTTGGTCATCAACGGAGACCGGGACCTCATGGTCGCCCCCAGCGGAGGGACCGCCACCGTCACCGCGATCCGCACCGCGCAGCACGTCGTCATCCCCGGGATGGGACATCACCTCCCCGAGGCACTCACCGACCCGATCACGCAGTACATAGCGCAGCACGCGAACAGCGTGGGCGAAGGAGGAAGCCATGTCGAGATCGCCTGACAGCAGCAACGACGTCGACGTCGACGTCGTCGTCGTCGGTGCCGGGTTCGCCGGCCTGAGCGCGGCCGAGCGCCTCGTGTCCCTGGGCCGGACCGTCCGCGTGCTCGAGGGTCGCGACCGCGTCGGGGGGCGCTCGCTCTCCGGCGAGGTCGCCGGCGTGAAGGTCGACTTCGGAGCCACCTGGGTCTCCCCGCGCCACACAGCAGTCCGCAGTCTTGCCGAACGCGTCGGATGCACCACCACGGAGCAGTTCGCCGAAGGCAAGAACGTGCTCTGGATGAGCGGCAGGCGTCGCACCTACGGGAACACCATCCCCAAGGTCTCTCCCGCCGCGCTGCTCGACATGGCACGCATCCAGGCGGCGTTGAACACGCTGGTCGACTCGATCGACGTCGAGGCTGCCTGGTCCTCGCCGCGTGCTCGCGAGCTCGACTCGGTCTCCTTCGGCGAGTGGCTCGACAAGAAGCACGCCTTGTCGGCCACGCGAGCCCTGATGGCCATCGTCAGCAAGGTCCAGTGGGGCAGCCCCCCAGGTGACGTCTCGATGCTGCACGCCCTGCGGTACATCCGTGCGGCCGGCGGCGTCGACCACATGCTCGACGTCGAGGGCGGTCAGCAGCAGCACCGCTACGTCGAGACCACCCAGGAGATCGCCCTCCGTGTCGCCGAGCGCCTCGGCTCGGACGTCGTGCTGGGGCGGCCGGTCGACCGGATCACGCAGCACCAGGACGGGGTCAGCGTGTCCTCGGTGTCGGAGACGATCCGGGCCTCGTACGCGATCGTGACCACGGCCCCCTCGCACCGCGCCGCCATCGAGTTCGACCCGCCGCTCCCCGAGAGGATGGAGGGCCTCTCGCGGACGTGGCGGCTGGGCAACCTCAGCAAGGCGTTCGTCGCCTACGACACTCCCTTCTGGCGGCACGACGGCTGCTCCGGCGAAGCCGTCACCGACACCGGTGCCGTGTTCATCACCTTCGACGTCTCCCCGAAGGCGTCCGGTCCCGGGATCCTGATGGCGTTCTGCGACCCCCGAGTCTTCGACGCGCTCGACGCGCGGACCCGTCACGACCGTGTGATCGACCAGCTCGTCGACCTCTTCGGGGAGCGCGCCCGCAACCCGATCGACTACGTGGATCACTGCTGGTCGGCGGAGTCGTTCGCCCCAGGCGGGCCCAACCCCGCTGTCGCGCCCTACGCAACGACCACGTACGGACCCGCACTGACCGAGACGCACGGTCGCGTCCACTGGGCCGGGACCGAGACTGCGGGCGAATGGGCCGGTTGCATGAACGGTGCCGTGCTGACGGGACAGCGTGCTGCCGAGCGCGTCGCGGCCCTGCTCCCGCAGAAGTCCCCCGTGGAGGCCGTGCGATGAAGGTCGTCCTCTTCCTCCTGGCCGACGTCTGGATGATCGGCGTCGGGTTCGTCTACGGACTCCGGTTCCTTCGCACCTACGGGAACCACCTGCTCGGCCTGGAGTGGATGATCGTGGCCACGTCCGGCACGAACTTCCTCCTCTGGTCGCTGCTGGGTGCGCGCGACGACAGCGTCCTGTACAAGCTCGCGTACTTCCTCGACGCGTTCTCACGGTCGTTCGGCATCACGTTGATCCTCGTGCTGGGTCTCATGGCCGTCACTCACCGGTACAAGCCGCCGCGAGCGGTCGAGATCGGCGCGTTCGGGCTCGCGACAGCGGGAGGCCTCTACTTGCGCCAGTTCGCCGACGGCGCGTTCCATGCCGGGCCGGCCACGTTCTTCCTGGTCATGAACCTGCTGACCACGGTCTTCCTGCTGTACCTCGCACGACGGCTCTGGAGCATCGGCGCGACGGCGCTGGCCGTCTCGACGGTCGTCGTCACCGCAGCTGCAACGACGATCGCCCTGACGTACGACTTCTTCCCCCTGCCGTTCGACGACCAGGACCGTACGTACTTCTATGCAGCCGCCCTCGCGACGTGGGGAACACAGGGCTTCGTGTACTTCCGCGCGTACCGCGCCCTGCACGCGCACCAGGAGGCGACGACCGGGATGAAGGCCCCGGTCCGCAGGACGGGAACGACGGCGTGAGCCTCCACCCGGGGGAAGGCGCTGCCACGGCTCGAAGCAGGGCCGCCCGGACCACGTCCGAGGAGGACTCATGACCATCGACTTCCGCGCCGCCGTCTACCGAGCTCCGAACGAGCCGCTCGTCGTGGAGACCGTGACCCTCCCGTCGACGCCTCCGCCCGGCGACGTCCTCGTCCGGCTCCGTTCGAGCGGCCTGTGCCACAGCGACCTCCACGTGATGGTGGGCGAGTGGGAGGCGCCGGCGCCGATGATCCTGGGACACGAGGGTGCCGGTGTCGTCGAGCGCGTGGGCGAAGGCGTCACGTCGGTGCAGCCGGGCGACCACGTGGTGCTGTCCTGGACGCCGTCGTGTCGACGGTGCGCCTACTGCATCACCGGGCGTCCGGTGCTGTGCGACAAGGCCAGCGAGACGTCTGCCAACCACCTGTCGTTCGACGGCCGCTCACGGGTGACCGCCGGCGAGGAGGACGTGTTGAGCTTCGCCGGACTGGGCACGTTCGGCGAGTACACGATGGTGCCGGAGTCGGCCGCCATTGCCGTCCGCCAGGACGCACCCTTCGAGCAGGCCGCCTTGGTCGGCTGCGCGGTCGCCACGGGTGTGGGAGCCAGCGTCAACACCGCCCGCGTCCAGCCCCACGACTCCGTCCTGGTGATCGGCTGCGGAGGTGTCGGGCTCAACGCGATCCAGGGCGCACGACTCGTCGGCGCCCGACAGATCATCGCCGTCGACGTCTCGGCAGCCAAGCTCGACCAGGCTCGCACCTTCGGTGCGACCGACACGGTCAACAGTGTCGATGAGGACCTTCCCGGTGCCGTGGCCCGACTCACCGGCGGGCGGGGCGTGAGCGTCTCCATCGAGGCGATCGGCCTCCCTCGCACGATCGAGGCGGCGTACGGCGCTCTCGCCCGCGGCGGCACCGCCGTCGTCGCGGGGCAGGTCCCCGACGGCGTGACGATCACGATCGATCCGTTCGTGATGTCGGACCAGGAGCTGTCACTCATCGGCTCGAACTACGGCTCCAGCCGTCCCGACGTCGACTTCCCACTGCTCGTGGATCACTACATGCACGACCGGATCGACCTGGACTCGCTCGTGACCGGCGTGATCTCGCTCGACGACGTCAACGAGGGGTTCGCCGAGATGCGGCGTGGCCGCGGCATCCGCTCGGTCATCCGGTACTGAGGCGAGGGACGACGATGGGCCTGGAGTCATCACGCCTCGCGTTCGAGCGCTCTCGCGCGAGCGTCGGAGGAGGCGTCGCATCGGGTCTGAGAGCAGCCATGCGTCCGCACCCGCTGTACGTGCAGGAGGCACGCGGAGCCTACGTGTGGGACCTGGACGGCGACCGGTACACGGACTACGTGATGGCGTGGGGGCCCCTTCTCCTGGGCCATGGCGACCCCCGAGTCCTGGGTCCAGCGGTGGACGTCGGCCGGCGGATGCAGGTCGTCGGCACGGGTCATGCGCTGGAGTACCTCGCGGCGGAAGCGGTTCTCGACGCGGTGCCCCACGGCGAACGCCTCCTCTGGAGCAACACCGGCACCGAGGCGGTCCAGGTGGCGCTGCGTCTCGCGCGAGCGGCCACCGGACGACATCGCGTGCTCAAGTTCGCCACGAGCTACCACGGCTGGCACGACACGGTGTACGCCGGCATGTCGTCGGAGGAGGTGGGCGCAACGGCGCTGCCCGGTGGAAGAGGCCAGTCACGCAGCGTGCTCGACGACCTGGTGGTCGGCCGCTTCAACGACGTCGCACTGACGCAGCAGCTCCTCGCCGAGGCGGCCGAGCGCGACATCGCCGCGGTGCTCGTCGATCCGGTGATGAGCAACGCCGGCGTGCAGACGCCGTCGCAGGAGTTCCTGACCACGCTGCGCACGTCCTGCGACCGCCACGGTGTCGTGCTCGTCTTCGACGAGGTCATCGCGGGCTTCCGCATCGCTCGCGGCGGGGCCGCGGAGCGATACGGCGTGAGCCCCGACCTCTCGGTGTTCGGCAAGGCGATGGCCGGTGGCTTCACGCAGAGCGCCGTGGTGGGCAGGGCCGAGCTCGTCGACCAGGTCTCGCGCGGAGTGGTGCACGCCGGCACCTTCAACGGCAACCCGGTCGCCCTGGCCGCCGTCGAGGCCACGATGGACGCGCTGTCCGACGGCACGGTCCACAAGACCCTGGAGCGCAACGGCAGGTGCTTCGACGACCTGGTCGGCGGCGTCCTGCGCGCTCGACCCGGTGCCGGGACCTTCCGTCGCATCGGGTCGTTGCTGCAGTACGTCCCGGCGGCCGACTGCACCGGCTTGCATGGCACGGGCGGCTCGTGGCCGTCGATCCTCGAGGGGATGCTCGGGCGGGCGAACCTCTTCATGCCGTCGGGAAAGGTCTTCCTCAGCACGGCACACACGCGGTCGGACATCGAAGCCACGGCCGACGCACTCGCGCACGTGCTTCCCCCCGGGGCCTGACGTCCTCCGGGCGGGGCCGCCGAGAGTGGCCGGCCCTCCCGGAGCCCGGAGCACCACACCGTCATCGGTGGGTCGCCTCGAGCAGCGCGCCGACGCCGACCCGCATCACCGGCACGAGGCGGACCGGGACTCAGCCCAGGGCCACGGCGGGAGCCACGACACCTCGCAGGGCGCGTCGCTTGCCCAGCACGGTGTCCGCAGCGCGCTCACCCGACCGCACCGCCCCCTCCATCGCCGTGGCCCAACGCGTTCCGGTCGCCTCTCCCGCGAAGTGCAGGCCGCCGACCGAGGCCGCCATGACCTCCCGACGCGCCGCGCCGCCGGTCTGCGAGCTGACCACGCCCCCGAAGAACTCCTGGCTCGTCCAGTTGTGCACCAGTCCTGCGATGCGCTTCGGCGTGAATCCAGCCGCGGCCTCGACCTGCGAGTCCAGCAGCGTCAGCGCCGCCGCCTCGTCGTCCAGCAGACCGTTGCCGGAGTCGGGCATGCAGCCGAGGACGGTGACGGTGTCCTGCCCGGTGGGCTTGTACCAGAACATCGCGGCGTCCGTGTCGGTCAAGGTAGACGGCCCAGCGGCGTCGATGATGCGGCGGCCGTCCTCGTACTGGCCGATCACCTTGCCACCTTGCGTCATGGGCGACTGCAGGAGCGCCTCGAGCTTCCAGGACGGCAGCACCGGGTCGAACCCGATGCGCCGCGTGGCGTTGACCGAGGACGTGATGATCACGTCGTCCGCGCGGTGCTCACCGCGGTCCGTGAGGAGTCGGTAACCACCCGGGCCACGGGAGACCAGCCGCACCGGCTCGCGGTAGGAGATGTCGAGACCCTCCGCCGCCCGGTGCGCCAGCACGTCGGTGCTCCCGTCCAGCAACCAGCAGATTCGGCCGATGTCGCCGGGGTGCACGTGCCAGGAGGAGGTCATCCCCGGTCGCTGGACCGGGTTGAAGCCGGTCTGCATCGTGTAGGCGTCGAAGGCGTCTGGCGGCAGCCCCACGCGGCGCGCCCAGGCGAGGACGGTTTCGGCCAGGCCTGGCGGCTGCGAGTCGAGTGCGTCCTGCACCTGGGCGGCGAGGCGCTGTCGTGCGTCGGTGGCCAAAGGCGCACCGCCGACCACGACGTTGCCGAGCAGGATCGATGCTCCGCTGTACCGAGGGCCGGGTCCCTTCGGGTACATCGCCACCTGCGCCCCGAGCTTGATGTCGTTCTCGAGGCAGAAGCTCAACAGACGGTCCTGGCCCCGGTCCAGCCACGAGGCGCCAAGATCGCCGATGGCACCGTGCTTCAACGCCTCCCGGTCGCCGCGTGTGCGCCCGCCGAGGTACTCGGTGGCCTCGAGGACGTACACGTCCTCGCCGGCTTCGCGAAGTCGTCGCGCTGCGAAGACTCCTGCGAGCCCAGCACCGATGATCGCCGTGGTCATGAGATCGACAGCCTTTCCGTCACGTGGTCGGTGTGGAACGAGGGCGAGCCCCTCAGGACCTCCTCGGCGACACGGAGCCCCGATCGGACCGCGCCCTCCAAGGTCCCTGACATCGGCGCATCCGTGTAGTCGCCGGCGAAGTGCGACACGAGCTCCTCCCCGCCGAGGATCCCGGCGACGGTCCCCCGAGCTCCTTCGGCCGGAGCGACGGTCACGCCGAGGTGGAGCGGATCGGCCCACCAGTTCTTGATGTCGCCCTGGGTCCTGGTGAGCTGGGCGCCGCAGACGCGCTCGACCAGCTCGTCGAGCGTGCCGAACGCGGCGTCGGGCCTGGTCATCAGGTTGCGCTCGGCGCCCGAGAAGAAGGACGTCACGATGGCGGGTCCGCTCGCCACCTCAGGGGAGGTCACCCACGCTGCGTTGATGACACCGTCGGTGTACACGAGCCTGCTGAAAGCCTCGCGAACTGCGTCTCCCTCCTCGTACTGAGCGACGACCTTGCCGCCCATCGCCGGAAGCAGGGAGGTCGCCGTCATGACGCGCTCGTCCGAGAGCGGCGGGTCGAAGCCGATCGTGGACACGGCGAAGGGTCCGACGGCACACACGACGTCAGAGCCGACGTGCTCCACGCCGGATGCCGTCGTCACCCTGACGGTGCGGCCACGCTCGATGCGGACGACTGCATCGCCGAGTCGGACGTCGAGGTCCTTGGCGAGTGCGCTCGTCAACGACTGCGTTCCACCGCGGACCCGCTGGAACTGGCCTGACTGCGGACCCAGGACGTAGTGGACGTCGCAGTCCCAAGGGTCGAGCTGGGTGAGCATCCGCGCGACGGCCCTAGTCACGCCGGCGGCGTCGCTCGAGAGCGAGGCGCGTCGTATCCACTGCTCCACGATCTCGCCCGCGTGCGGAGCGGACTCACGGGCGGCGGTGCGCAGCTCGGCACCGACCGCCGAGCGGTCGCGCTCGTCGAGGACCCGGCCGTCGACGACGAAGGTGCCGACGCGCAGGTACGCCTCCATGACCGACAGGTCCTCCGGCTCGCGCACGCCGTAGACCTGAGGTTCGAAGAGCTCGACGCCCAGCTCGGCGCACAGACCTCGGAAGGCGTGGTAGCCGGCGTCGACCAGCTCTCCGCCGAGCTCGGCGTACTGACCTTCGGCCCACTGCGCGGTGGACTGGATGGTCCGGCCGCCGATCCTGTCCGCCGCCTCCAGGACGACGACCTCCCGGCCTGCCAGCCGCAAGCGCCATGCCGCGGTCAGGCCGGCAAGTCCGGCTCCGACCACCAGCACGGGCGCATCCTCGAGGAACTGCACGGTCCACCTCCGGTGCGATCGATGGGAGTGATCCACTCCCTGGGATCGATTAGAACGCGACGAGCGACCGCGCGACCCGCGCCGTTCCCGTTGACGCCCGTCTGGGGGATCGCGACCGCATCGTCCCCCATCACCCAGGTGGGCACGACTCGTCGCGATGCATCGCGAGCCCTGCGGGACCCCACCTACGATCCGCGCATGCCACCCACCACACCGTCCACCCGCTTCACCTTCCCCGACGACGTGGAGTCGTGGTGGACGTGCAGCTACACCGTGCCGGAGTCGAGCATCGACGAGCTCGGACACATGACCGCGGTCCACTATCCCGTGGCCTTCGAGGAGGCCGCGGTGGCCTTCCTCGACTCGCTGTGGGGGTCCGCGGCACCTGACTTCGTCGTGGCCGAGACTCACGTGACGTATCGCCACGAGATCGTCCTGGAGACGTCGCCCGTGCTCGTCAGCGTCGCTACCTGGCTCGTCGGGAGGACGTCGTTCGGACTCCATGCGGTGATCGCCGACTCCGAGGGCATCGGCTGCGCCTACTCGTCCATGCGGTACGTCGTCTGGGACCGCGAGGCCCGGAGCAAGGCACCGCTCAGCCGACCTGCACGCGAGGCACTGGATCGACGCCGCGGCTGAGCCGCCGGACGGTCAGGTCCGCCGCGGCTCGAGGTCGACCGCTCCCGCGCTGAGACCTCGCTCGCGCACAGCGCCCTTGGCGACGCGTTCCGACGGCGTCTTCGGCAGCTCGGACACGACGTCGACGTAGCGCGGAAGCGCGTAGCGCGGCAGGTCGTCCGACATCCGCTCGCGCAGCTCCCGCACGTCCAAAGCGATCCCAGGACTCGCCACCACGACCAGGGCGACGTCCTCCTCACCGAGCTCCGAGGGAACACCGATGGCGGCGGCCTCCAACACCCCGGGGTGGCGTGCTGCCGCTTCCTCGACCTCCCAGGCGGAGACGTTCTCACCACGGCGCCTGATGGAGTCCTTCGTCCGGCCGACGTACTCCAGGGCGCCATTGGGCTGACGACGAAGGACGTCTCCGGTGTGGAACCACAGACCGCGCCAGGCCTCCACCGTCGCCTCCGGCCTGCGCCAGTAGCCAAGCATGTGGAGGTGCTGGGCGCGCGGTCGCACGAGTAGCTCGCCGGACTGACCGTCCTCGACGTCCTGGTCGCTGCTGTCGACGATGCGAGCCTCCACCCAGTCGACCACCTCGCCGACGGTGCCCGGCAGCGCGCGTCCAGGAGTCTGGCCCGCCATGATGCCGAACTCGGTCATGCCGTAGCCCTCGACCAGATCGACGTCGAAGCGGCGCTCGAACTCTCGGTGGATGGACGCAGGGGTGGCCGAGCCCAGCCCGACGCGTCGACGAGTGGGGGCGCCAGCACGGATCGGCTGCTTGAAGATCAGATGGATCATCGTGCCGACGTAGAAGAACACGTCGATGTCGTTCTTCTCCACCTCGTCCCAGAAGCCACTGGCGCTGAAGCGGGTCCCGAGGACGATCTGTCCCCGAAGGTGCAGGGCATCGATCACCGCGGAGCGGGCGTCGATGTGGCACAACGGCTGGGTGCAGTAGATCCGCGCTCCTCTCGACAGGCGAGCGAACGTCGCGTGGACGCGTGCCAGCGTCGAGTAGTAGCCGTGCGACAGCATCACACCCTTCGAGGGACCCGTGGTGCCCGAGGAGTACATGATCGTGCCGAGCTCTGCCGCCTGCGGCGGTTCCAGCTCGTCCGGTTCGTGGCCGGCCGCCGCGACGAGGTCCCGCAGCGTCGTGGAGCCCAGGTCGCCAGCACGGGTCGAACCAGCAGGCTCGTCGACCGCGACGAGCAGCTCGAGCTCCGTGGGCGCGGCGGCGCGGAGCACCTCGAGCGTCTCGGGGGTCCCGAAGGCGACGCGAGCCTCGAGGTCCCCCAGGACGTGCGCGAGGTAAGGCCCTGGCGCCTCGACGGACACGGGCGCGTCGACCGCACCGACCAGCTGCACCGCGAACCACGCGACCAGTACCTCGATGCTGTTCGGCGCCATGATCACTGCTCGGTCGCCGGGCCGCAGTCCCGCGTCCCGAAGCCCGGCTGCGGCGCGCCTGGTCTCGTCCCACAGCTCGCCGTAGCTGAGGGTCGCTCCGGCGATGTCGATGAAGGTCCGGTCCGGATCGGAGGTGGCTGCTGCCCGAAGGTCGCGCAGGGGAGTCTCGGTCGGGTCGAGGTCGATGTTCACCCTCCGAGGATCGCGCAGCGGGCCCGGATGCTCGTCGACCGAGGCCGAATGACCCCCGACGAGGGGATCCGGGGCATGAGAGAGGCCGGTGTCCACCCGCGGGTGGACACCGGCCTGCGGCCCTCTGGCTAGCCGGCGGTCGCTTCCGTCCACGCCTCCATGGCCTGGTCGATGTTCTTCGTCCAGTAGCCGGGATCGAGGACGTAGGTGTCCGTGATCTTGTCCTCGTTGAAGTCAGGCAGGTACCCCCTGAACAGCTCGGAGACGTCGTCCTCCTTCAACCCCTCAGTCGTCGTGGGGCTGTAGGCGAGGTACTTCGAGAAGCCCTTCTGCCCGTCGTTCGTGGCGAGGAACTGGAGGAACTCCATCTGCGCCTCCGGAGCCTGCGACCCCTTCACCGCGTAGGCGGCGTCCCAGGCGAGGTACGTCTTGTCCCAGACGAGACCGATCTTCTCCTGCGCGGAGTCCGAGGCGCTCGCGAAGCGGCCGACGTAGCAGAGGCACATGGCGTAGTCGCCGGACTCCACCGTCTCGCTCATCTGTGCGAGCGAGTCCTTCGGCTCGAGATCGCTGCCGAGACGATCGAAGATGCCCGTGACGCGGTCCCAGTCGATCGGGAAGATCTCGTCGGGCGCCGCGCCGTCGGCCATCAGGAGCGGCTCGGCCGATCCCACCGGGTAGTTGAAGACCAGTCGCTTGCCCGGGAACTTCGCCGTGTCCATGAAGTCCGTGGTCGACGTCGGCGGGTCGTCGCCGAAGATCTCCTTGTTGTAGAGCAGCGCCACGGCCTGGCGCGTGATGGGCACGCCGCAGTCGTCGGTGACGTACTCCTCCATGACCTCGCTCATGTCGAAGTCGGCCGGGCGCTTCTCGTACAGCGTGCCGCACTGACTGCCGCCCGAGGCGATGTCGTTGTGCACGACGTCCCACGTCGTCTTGCCGCTCTCGACCATCGCCTTGATCTTCGCGCTGTCGGTGGGGCTGTCCTGGGCGAACTGGACACCCGTCTCCTTGCTGAACGGCTCGAGCCACCCGAGCTTGGCCGCCTCGAGGCTCTGCCCACCGAAGTTGACGAACACCAGGCGCTGGTCCTTCAGGTCCGATCCTCCACCGGAGTCACTGCCGCAGGCAGCAGCCACGAGGCCGACGCACGAGACGAGTGCCACCAGGCCGGTCACACGCTTCCACTTCATCTTTCAGCTCCATTCACGGGACGAGTCCTCGACGCCCCCACGCCGACGCCGCTGACGCTAGTGAGATGTCCGTCACCAGCACGGCGCGGAGATCGCAACGCACCCGGGTGGGGGATCGATCATCGAAGCCTCGGTCCCGGAGCTCGCCCGAACACAACGAAGAGGTCGCCCGAGCCGTGCTCGAGCGACCTCGTGGGAGGACGTGTCAGTCGTCCGTCGGCACCGCCGAGGCCGCACCCACGTCCCAGGAGGCCACCACGGCGTCGCCCGGCGAGAGGGACCCCACCCCGTTCATCTGCTCAGCGACGAACTGGTCGCCGGCCACGTCCAGCACGATCCTGCGTCGTCCCCCGAGGTAGATCACCTCGGTGACCGTGCCGGGACGCTCGTCCATCCCACCGAGCGCGTCGTCCTTCCGGACACGCACCCTCAGGTCCTCCGGCCGCACGACGACCGCCGCCGTCGCATCCTGGCTGAGGGCGTGGCTCGCCGGGAGTCGCACCATCCCCCCGTCGTTCACGAGAACGTCCTGCCCGTCGTGGTGGGCGACGGTGCCGCGAAGCACGTTGGAGTCCCCGAGGAACTGCGCCGCGAACAGCGTCGCCGGGCTCCGGTAGAGCTCCTCGACGGGAGCGACCTGCTCGATGCGTCCCTCGTTGAAGACGGCGATCCGGTCCGACATCACGAGGGCCTCCTCCTGGTCGTGAGTGACGAAGACGAACGTCACCCCGGACTCCCGGTGGATCCTCTTGATCTCGAGCTGCAGTCCCTCGCGTAGTCGCTTGTCCAGGGCTCCGAGGGGCTCGTCCAGCAGCAGCAGCTTCGGCCCGAACACCAGCGCGCGTGCCAGCGCGACCCGCTGCTGCTGACCGCCCGAGAGCTCACGGGGGTAGCGGTCGGCGAGGTGGCTCAGTCCGACGACCTCGAGGACCTCGGAGACGGCGCGGGCGGTCTCGCGCTTCGAGAGGCCCCGTTGCTTCAGGGGGAACGCCACGTTCGCGTCGACCTTCATGTGCGGGAACAGCGCGTAGTGCTGGAAGACGACACCGATGTCCCTCTTCCAGGTCGGGACGCCGTCGAGCGGTCGGTCACCCAGCAGGATGGAGCCGGCATCGGGCTCGACGAAGCCGGCGATGGCGTTGAGCGTCGTGGTCTTTCCGGACCCGCTCGGCCCAAGAAGCGTGATGAACTCCCCGGGTGCGATCGTGAGGTCCACACCGTCGAGCGCCGTGACAGCTCCGTACCGCTTCGTGAGGCCTGTGATCGTCACACCGATGCCGTGGTTCGACATGTGCTGCTACCGCCTGTTCTGTGAGCGAGTGAGGACGCCGAGCGTGACGATGAAGACCGTGGTGACCACGAGCAGCATGGTCGACGCCGCCGCGATCGTGGGGTCCACCTCCGCCGTCACGCTCTGGAAGATCTGGATCGGCAACGTCTTCGAGAAGGGCCCGGCGAGGAAGAGCGACACGATGGCCTCGTCGAAGGACGTGAGGAACGCGAACAGAGCGCCGGTCAGGACGCCCGGGGCGATGATCGGGATCGTCACCTGCCGGAACGCCGCCCACGGGTTCGCCCCCAGGCTGAGGGCCGCATTGACGAGACGTCGGTCGAGGCCTTGGAGCGAGGCCGAGACCGCGACGACGACGAAGGGGATGGCCAGCACCGTATGGGCCAGCACGAAGCCCCAGTACGCCTGCGTCAGCCCGACCTGGAGGAACACGTAGTAGATGCCGATGGCGGTGATCACGCCGGGCACGATCATCGGGAGCAGCAGGAAGGCTCTGGCCGGTGTCGCCCAGCGTCCGAGTGCGTTCGACAGGGAGACGGCTGCCGCCGTGCCGAGGCCGGTCGCAAGGACGGTCACGAGCACCGCGATCCGGACCGAGTAGATCGTCGCCGAGGTCCAGGCCGGGTTGGTGAAGAAGTTCGAGTACCACTGCATCGACCACGACTCCGGCGGGAAGCCGAAGCTCCTCTCGCCCGTGAAGCTGAGCGGGATGACGATCAGGGTGGGTCCCAGGAGGATGAGGCCGGTCAGGACCGCGGTGAGGACCAGCAGCACCCGGCCGGGTGTCCAGGTGAAACGGTTCATCGCGGTGTCCCCGCCCCGAGAGCGCGTGTGTAGCGACGAGTGGCCAGTGCCACGAGTCCCATGGCGACCAGGGTCGCGACGAGGACCACCATGGCCATCGCACCTCCGCGGCCGAACGCCAGCAGCTCACTCACCTGGTTCGCGATCTGCTGGGACACGAGACTGTTTCCAGGACTGCCGAGCAGCGCTGGCGTGAAGTAGAAGCCGAGCGTCAGGATGAACACGACGGACGTGCCGGCGAGAATGCCCGGAACCGCCAGGGGCAGGTAGATCCGGGCGAAGGCCGTGGACGGCCGGGCTCCCAGACTCTGCGCTGCATCGAGGAGGCGGCGATCGATGCCAGAGAGCCCGGCGTACAGCGGCAGGATGAGGAAGGGCAGGAGGACCTGGGCGGCTCCGATGGTGACGCCGGCCGTGGTCCCCAGCAGGCTGACGTCGATGCCCACGGAGCGCAGGAGCGACGGCACGGGCCCGGAGTCACGCAGCAGCACGACCCAGGCGAAGGTCCGCACCACCAGGTTGGACCAGAACGGCAGGAGCACGAAGGCGATCATCACGAGCCGGGTGCGCGGACTCACGAGCGTCATCAGGTAGGCGTAGGGGAAGCCGAGCGCCAGGCAGGCGACGGTGACCAGTGCCGCGACCCCGAACGTGCGTCGCAGGATCCCCACCTGCGTGCCGTTCCCGAGGAACCAGGCGTAGTTGTCCCAGAACCCGGTCGGGCCTCCGCCTCGGAAGTCGGTGAAGCTCAGCCACACCATCTGCGCCAAGGGGTAGACGAAGACCGCTGCGACGAAGACCAGGGGGACGACGATGAGCAGGGCTCCGGTGCTGGGTACCCGGCGTGCGCTGCGCCTGCCGCCGTCGTCGACCGGGACGGTCTGCCGA
Source organism: Aeromicrobium sp. 50.2.37 (assembly GCF_024655735.1). Classification (NCBI taxonomy): domain Bacteria; kingdom Bacillati; phylum Actinomycetota; class Actinomycetes; order Propionibacteriales; family Nocardioidaceae; genus Aeromicrobium; species Aeromicrobium sp. 50.2.37. The sequence continues at coordinate 50,467 of NZ_JANLGG010000006.1, read as the reverse complement.
GGGGGTCGGTCCGCCATCGAGCTCCTCGCTTCGTCTCGTCGTCTCCCGTGGGGAGCGGTCGTGGTAGCAGCACCGTAGATCCGAGTGACGTGGCCCACTCCTCCATGCACCAGCAGTCAGCCCAGGTGGGGGATCCTCCGGATCCACGCGCCGGTCGTGCACAGTCTCGTGTTGCGGAGACGCGCGACCAGGGGCGGGGATCGGGTCGCAAGTACGCCCGACTGGGGGAGGCGGACGTACCAATCCAGTCACTAGGATCTGCGGCATGTCCCCGCAGAAGGCAGCCGCCCGACGAGCCGCAGCGGCCGCCGAGGACCCCGTCGGCGCACGCGAACGCATCCTGACGTCGTCCATCCGACTCTTCCAGCAGTCCGGGTACGAGGGGACGTCCGTCTCGAGGATCGCGGCCGCAGCCGGAATGACCCCGGCCAACATCTACTGGCACTTCCCCTCGAAGCTCGACCTCCTGGCCGAGTCCTTGAGAGCCCTCTACGAGTCGTCCTATCCCGCACTTGCCGCAGCCGCCTCCAGTGGTTCGGCGGAGGTTCGACTCGAGAACTACGCCCGCGCCTACGTCCGGATGCAGCTGACGGAGCTCGACGAGAACTGTAACTTCGGCTACGCCAGCCTCGCGTCGTCGCTGAGCACGGAGAAGCAGCGCGAGCTGCTCCAGTCCGGTCGGCCCTACCTCGTCCTGGTGCGCGAGATCCTCGAGCAGGGACGTCGAGAGGGTGTCTTCGCGACCGCCGAGCCCACGGTGACGGCCTTCGCCATCTCGACGATGTGCGAGTACGTCTTCACCTGGTTCCGAGCCGAGGGTGCGCTGACGGTCGACGAGGTCGGCCGGGAGTACGCGGGTCTCGCCCTGCGCATGGCGCGAGGCTGATCCCGACAGCCGGACCTGTCCGGGCACGACGGCGGACGGGCCGGCCGAGGAATCCGCACCCGCAACGCCACCACTCCCCCAAGTGGGCCAAGGGTCTGGCGTTCCTCGGGCGGACGGCGCCGCGCATGCCACGGTGAGCGTCCACACGACGGGACGGACTCGCTGTTCTCGAGTCTCCCGACGTGCCACCTCGAAGAAGGAGCATCATGCGAATCGTCGTCGTTGGAGGCGCCGGAGACATGGGGCAGGTCGCCTGCCGGACCGCCGTCGAGGATCCCGAGATCTCCTCGGTCCTCGTGGCAGACCGTGACGGCGAGCGCGCCGCTGCCCTCGCCGCGACGCTGGGGCCGAAGGCCACCTCGATGGCCCTGGACATCACCGAGACGGACCAGCTCGTGGCCACCCTGCGAGCAGCCGACCTCGTCCTCAACACCGTCGGTCCGTTCTACCTCTTCGGCCCACCCGTCCTCGAGGCCGCCATCACTGCCGGCTGCCACTACGCCGACATCGCCGACGACTGGGAGCCGACCCTGGACATGTTGGCCCTCGACGGTGCGGCCAAGAAGGCCGGCATCATCGCGTTGATCGGCATGGGAGCCTCACCCGGGCTCTCGAACCTGCTGGCTGCTGCAGCGCACCGCGAGCTCGACGTGACCACGAAGCTCCACACCGTGTGGCGGGGCGGATCCGGCGTACCGAAGGCTCCGGCCAACCCGGACGACGTGAAGCCGGCGGCTGCGGTCGACCACTGGATCCACAACCTCGCGGAGCCGATTCGCATCTGGCGCGACGGAGCTGCGCAGAAGGCCGACGCGCTCGAGGAGCTCGAGATCGACGTCCCGGGGGTGGGCCCCGGCCAGGTGTGGACCTGCGGCCACCCCGAGCCGGTGACGCTGCCACTGGCGTTCCCGGAGATCGAGGAGTCGCTGAACCTCATGTTCTCCCGCCCCGGGCTGATCGAGGCCGCACGCGCCGTGAGGGACCGCGTCCGCGCAGGTGAGCTGAGCGTCCCCGAGGGGAGCAAGGAGTTCATCCTCGCTCCCGGACGCCGCGGCCCCGACGCGGGGCCCGTCCCGGACTTCCCAGGCGTGTTTGCCTATGCCGAAGGGACGAAGGACGATGAGACCGTTCGGGTCACCGTCAGCACCACCGTGCTGCCGGGACGGACCATGGGCGAGGCGACGTGCATCCCTCTCGCGGTCGCGGCCGGCATGATCGCCCGCGGGGAGGTGACAGCACGAGGAGCGATGGGTCCAGAGGGTTGCATCGACCCGGACATCATGTTCTCCCGACTCGTCCCGTATGCCGACGCCCCTCCCGAGGGCGCTCTCCTAGACGTGCGCATCGCGCCCCTCGGGCAGTAGCGCAGCACGATCGTCCTCGATGCGAACGAGGCCAGGGACGCCCTGGCCTCGTTCGCTCGTTCGATGGTTCGCTCGTTCGCGGCGCCGCGATCAGAGGTCGTCGGCCGCGACGTCGCGACAGACCGACTCACGCCGCGAGGCCACCTCGAGCCAGGCACCCACCTTCGGCAGCTCGTAGGCGAAGAAGTAGCGCATCGCAGCGAGACGTCCACCAGCCTGCGCGTGCGACGAAGAGCTGGCCGTCACGGCGAGGTCCAGATGGATCCATGCCATCACCACGTGGCCGAACCCCTGCATGTAGGGCGTGGCGTTCGCCAGCGCGTCCTGAGGATCGTTCGTCGCCCACGCGGCGTCGGTCGCGGCGAGCACCGCGGCCCACGCCTGCGCCAGTGATCGCGACTCCTCCGCCAAGCCGCTCTCGACGGCTCGCTCGCAGGTGTGGAGGACACGCCTCTCGAGCGCGCGGAGCAGCGCTCCGTCGCGGATCCGCACCTTCCGGCCGAGCAGGTCGAGCGCCTGGATCCCATGAGTGCCCTCGTGGATCATGTTGAGACGTTGATCGCGCCAGTACTGCTCGGCCAGGTAGTCGCGCGTGTACCCCGCGCCACCCATCACCTGGATGGCAAGACTGTTGGCCTCGAGGCACCACTCGCTCGGCCAGCTCTTCACCACGGGCGTCAGCAGGTCGAGCAGCTCCGACGCCTCTTCGGCCTGCGCCACCGAGCCCGTCGTCTCGTCGTCCATGAGCCTCGCGGCGTAGAGAGCGAGAGCGACGGCGCCCTCGGTGTACGCCTTCTGGGCCAGCAGCATCCGTCGCACGTCGGCGTGTTCGACGATCGGGACCTGGGAGGCGGAGGTGTCCTTGCCCGACGTCGTCGTCGGGCGTCCCTGACGCCGCTGCTTCGCATAGTCCAGCGAGAGGGCGTAGCCGGCGAGCCCGACGGACGCCGCCGCCAGGCCGATCTCCGTGCGCGCGGCGTTCATCATGTGGAACATCTGCCGGAGCCCGTCTCCTGGGGCTCCCACGAGGTAGCCGATGGCTCCTTCGCGACCCCGTGGGTGCCAGGCCCCTGCCCCGAAGGCCAGAGACGTGTTGGGGATGCCGCGGTTGCCCAGCTTGTGGTTGAGGCCGATGAGAGAGACGTCATTGCGCTCGAGCACGTTCCCGTCGGGATCGACGAGCAGCTTGGGGACGATGAAGAGTGAGATCCCTCGCGTGCTCGGATCGACCGTGCCGTCGGGGCGCGGAATCTTGGCCAGCACGAGATGGACGATGTTGTCGGTCAGGTCGTGCTCGGCCCCACTGATCCACATCTTCGTCCCGCGGATCCTGTACCGAGGGCCGAGCGGGTCCTCGTCGTGGTCCGACCCGTCGACCGACGCGCGTGTCGTGATGTCTGACAGCGACGAACCCGCCTCCGACTCCGACATGGCCATCGTGCCGGTCCATCGTCCCTCGAGCTCGGCGTGGGCGAAGACGCGCTTCTGCCGCTCGGTCCCGTGAGCGAGGATCAACGCAGCGTTCGCCTCGGTCAGCATCGACGGCACGAGGTTGGCGCCGGACGAGCCGAAGATGACGTGGGAGGCCAGGTCGACGACCCGGGGAAGCTCGAGGCCTCCGAACGCCTGTGCGTGCCGCGCCGAGAGGAAACCGAAGGATCGGTAGGCTTCCCAGGCCGCGTGCGACTCGGGAGGCAGCACGACCGAGCCGTCCGCTGCGACGCGGGGCTCCTGCAGGTCGCTGATGCGTTGCGCGGGCTCGAAGAACTTCGCTGCGATGTCAGATGCCGCCGCGAGGTAGTCCTGGCAGCTGTCGAGCGAGTGCTCCTCGAACGCGTTGCGCGTCAACAGCTGATCCAGCTCGAGCCACTCCCCGAGCAGGAAGTCGAGGACCGGGAGTGCGTGCTTCTGCAGAACGGTGGTCGTCATGCGACCAGTGAACCTGAGCGGTGGGTCTGGCTCCGCACAGTCACGCGACCAGCCCGAGCTGTTGAGCTCGAGACGCTGCCTGGGCGCGGTTCCGCACTCCCAGCTTCCGGTACACGACGCTGGTGTGCTGCTTGACGGTGTGCCTGGAGAGGTTGAGAGCGGCAGCGACCTCCGGATTGCTCAATCCTGCGACCAGGTGCCGCAGCACATCCATCTCGCGCCGCGAGAGAAGCCCGTTGGACCGCTCGAGGGTCTCGCGAGGAAAGACCGCTGCACCTTCTGCGACGCGTCGCACGACGTCCACGATGGCCTCGGCCGGAAGACCGAGTGACAGGAAGCCCACGGCGCCGTGCGCACGGGCCAGGGACCTGGCGACCCGTCCGTGACCCGACATCACCACCACCCTGGCCATCGGGAGTGCCGCAGCCACCTCCCGACAGAAGCCGAGCCCGGCTTCCCCCTCGATGGCGGAGCTGACCAGGATCAGCTGCGGCTGCCGCCGGCGCGCGATGTCCATCGCCGTCGAGGTCGAGGACGCACCCAAGCAGGACGACACCCAGCTCTGGCTCCCGAGCAGGGCTCGCAGTCCTGCCTGCACCAGCTCGCTCTCGTCGACGATCAGGACGCGCTGAGGGCGACAACGGGTGGAGTCGATGTCCCCGACGGGACCAGCCTCCTGCAGAGCGAGCGACATGGCGTCTCCTTAAATGAACGTTCAGGTCACATTAAATGAATGATCATTCAGGGTCAACGGTGCCAACGAACTTTCTCGACCTGGCGGGGTCGGCAACCCGCTCGCTGCGTCGACCCCGCGCTGCGCGCCGCGCCCTCTGGCGACTCCCGTTGAGGACGTCGCACAGTCGGTCGAAGGCCCAGACGAGCTTCAGGGAGCGGGGACCGAGCAGGAGGAAGGGCGGGAAGGTCGACCTCTTCGACCAGACCACCTCGAGATCCTGGTGCCGTCTGCCCTCGACGATGTAGTCGGCGATCATCGATCCGATGTAGGGCGCCTGCGCCAGACCGTGCCCGTTGCAACCGATCGAGTAGTAGACGTCGTCCCCCAGCTGTCCGGCCACCGAGAGCCAGGAGGACGTGATGGCGATCCACCCGCCCCAGGCCCTGGCCGCCGGGATGTCGGCCAGCTCGGGGAACCTCGTCGAGAACGCGTCGGCCAGCTCCTGCACCCACCGTGGGTCAGGGGTCTTGGCCGGTAGCGGGAAGGATGAACCGCGCTCGATCTTGCGAACCCCGAAGACGATGGTGTTCCGGGAGGTCAGGCGGTAGTTCTCCATGATCTGGTGCTGCGTGATCATCCCCGACCTGCTGCTCCACCCGAGCGCCGCGAGCCGTTCCTCAGGGATCGGCTCCGACTCCACCTCGATGATCCACATCGGCAGGGAGAGCCGCGGCGGCGTGATGCTCCACTCGCCGGAGTACGCATTGGTCGCGAGGACCACCTTGTCCGCGCGAACCTCTCCGTGAGTCCCCACCACGCGCACCTGGCCGCCCTCACGCCGGACGTCGAGGACCCGACTTCCCTCGAACACCCGCGCCGAGGACTCGAGCAACGCCGTCCGCACACCACGGGAAAGCTTGCCCGGGTTCAACATCCCCCCGACCGCCTCCCGCATGCCGCCGCGGAAGGATCGTGGGATCCCGAGCTCCTCGGCAGTACCCACCTGACCGCGACCTCCAGCACGATGCAGGATCGCGGCGATCGTTCGGACCCGCGCCATCTGACCGCGCGAGACCGCCGCGAAGGCAAGCCCGTTCGCTTCGTACTCGCACTCGATGGCGTGCTTCTCCATGAGGTGCTCCGCGAACCGAGCAGCGTTCTCCGCCAGCTGGACCATGCCTCGCACCTTGCTCGGCGAGAAGAGCTGGAGAAGCCGCAGATCTCCTCCCGGCACGCTGGCGATCTGGCCCGCATTGCGTGAGCTGGCGCCGTAGCCGCAGAACTCGGCCTCCACGAGCACGACGTCCTTCCCGAGCTCGGCCAGCCTCAACGCTGTCGCCATGCCGCCCATGCCACCGCCGATGACGGCGACCTCGCAGGACACCTCCCCCTCGAGCCTCGGTGCTCGTTCGGTCGGCGGGTCGATCCAACCGGTGAAGGGCGTGTACTCGACGGTGTCGGTCCTCATGTGGTCTGTCACTCTCGTCTCGCTCGGCGCATCAGCGTGGGCGGTCCGGTGATGCTCGGACGCAGCTCTCACCCTCGACAGGCACCGGGGTCGGCGGCAACGACGAACCGCACCGCGTCCTGGCCGAGGCGGTGCACGGTGCACTGCGGGTCAGCGGAGCGTCCGCCTGACAGTCGCTGCGGATCGTGCCTGGGTACAGCCCAGTCGGGTGTGAATCGATCGTCGAACCGAGATCGACCAGGAGCGGCCCCCTAGGTTGCGCACGTCGAATCGGGCCGACCCGAGCCCCACCACCATCCGAACACCGGAGGACACATGACTCCCGAGAAGCTGCGTGTGATCGTCGTCGGCGGCGCCGGCTCCATGGGACGCTGGGCCGTCAGGACCATCGCCGCGCTCGGCACGGCCGAGATCCTCACCGTCGCCGACATCGATGCCGAGCGCGCCGAGAAGACCGCGAAGGCCGTGGGCGGGCCCTGCCAGGCACTCGCCCTCGACGCGACCGACGAGGTGGCGATGACGGACGCGTTCGCGCGGCACGACGTGGTGGTCAACACGATGGGACCCTTCGCGACCTTCATGCTGCCGATCCTCGAGGCGGCCATCGACAGCGACTGTCACTACCTCGACATCAACGACGACTGGCAGCCGACCATCGCCGCGTTCGACCTCGACCAGCGGGCCAGGGAGAGAGGTCTCCACGTCGTGATCGGGCTCGGCGGCAGCCCCGGGGTCACCAACCTCTGCGCCGCCATCGCCGCGGAGACTCTCGACGAGGTGCACGAGCTCTACACCGGTTGGAAGATCAGCGCGGCGACCATCGTCGACGAGCCGGACTTCCCAGCACCGAAGGCCTCCGCAGCGATGGACCACTGGATCCACCAGTGCAGCGAACCGATCCGTGTCTGGGAGGGCGGCGAGCCCGCGGACGTGGCCGCCGTGGAGCCCGTGACTCTCGACTTCCCCGGAGTCGGTCCGGTCACGGCGTACACCATGGGCCACCCCGAACCGATCACGCTCCCCCGCACCTACCCCCGTCTCAGTCGGTCGCTCAACCTGCAGTCCGGTCCGGCCTGGCTCCTCGACGGCCTGCGGGACGTCGGTCGACGCGTGGGGGCCGGTTCGATCACCCTCCGGGAGGGCATCGCGGAGATGGGCGACCTCCCCCGGCCGGCGACGAAGGGGCCACGAGACGCCCTGCCCATCGAGTGGAGTCTCGCGATCGGCACGAAGGACGGCGCTCCGCACGCGACTGCGGTCTATCCCACGGCGTTCCACCCGGCTCGGATGGGTGGCAACACCGGGGTCCCCGTGGGGATCGGCGTCGAGCTGCTGCGTCGCGGAGCGCTTCGCGACGTCGGCGTGCACGCTCCCGAGTCCGCCGTCCCCGCCCGAGAGTTCTTCGACCTGCTGGCACCGCTGACCGACCCGAGCCTGAGGACAGCGAGCGACCTGCTCGCGATCGTGCAGAGATGACCTGCCCAGTCGGGTGGTTCTCCGGCCGAGTTCGGCCGTGAGGACCCGGCCACGACGACCATCGACCGAGCCCGCATCGACGCGGCACCTCAGCCAACCGGAAGGACCAGCCCAGTCATGACTACCGCCACTCAGGGCTTCGTGGACGAATTCGACCTGACGGGCCGCCGCGCGCTCGTGACCGGCGCGAGCCGCGGCATCGGCCGGGCGATCGCCATCGCCTTCGCCCGGCGCGGCGCCTCCGTGCTGGGCGTCGCCCGGAGCGCCGAGAGCCTCGCGGAGACGATGGCCGCCGCCGAGGACCTGCCCGGCCGCATCGAGGTCCTGGTCGCCGACCTGCGCTCCCCCGACTCGATCTGCGAGGCGGTGGAGACGGCGAACACCCGTCTGGGCGGGCTGGACATCCTCGTGAACAATGCTGCGGACGACCACGAGTCGCGGATCGAGGACACCGAGCTCTCGACCTGGCAACGCGTCCTGGAGCTCAACCTGCAGTCGTGCTTCCTGCTCACCCAGGCTGCCTCGCCCTACCTGAAGGCCGACGACGGCGGCAAGGTCATCAACGTGTCCTCGATGCTCGGCACCGTGGCCGTTCGCGAGGACGTCGCCTACGTGAGCGCGAAGCACGGGCTGATCGGACTCACCCGCGCCACGGCGCTGGAGTGGGCTCGCAAGAACGTCCAGGTCAATGCACTCGCTCCGGGCTTCGTCGAGACGGAGATGCTCGCGCCGTCCCTGGCCGACCCCGACGTGGCCGCCTACATGCGGCGCCTGACGCCAGCGGGACGCATCGCCCAGCCCGAGGAGATCGCGTCGGCCGCTGTCTTCCTGGCCTCCGCCGGCTCCGACTTCATGACCGGCCAGACCCTCGTGGTCGACGGCGGATACACCGCACAGTGACCCAGCGCGTGCGCCGGACGCCTGGACCCATGCTCGACGACGCGAAGGAGAACTGCCGATGACCATCCAGCGGATCAAGCCCGAGGGGCTGGCACCTGCCCACGGGTACGCGCACGCCACCGTCGCGAGGGGATCGAAGATCGTCCACGTCGGTGGTCAGATCGCGATCGACACGAGCGGCGCCATCACCGATCCGGACGACTACACAGCCCAGGGCGAGACCTGCTTGCGCAACCTCGTGATCGCGCTCGAGGCGGCAGGGGCGACGACGTCGGACATCGCCAACATCACGGTCTACGTCGTGGCCCTGGACCCCCAGACCCAAGAACGAACGTTCGAGGGCTACGGCGCGGCCGCGGCCGAGCTCGGTGTCCGGTCCACGGGGTTCGCGGTCATCGGGGTCCAGGCCCTCGGCCACCCCGACGCACTGGTCGAGCTCACCGCCACTGCGGTGGTCGACTGACCCCCAGCACCCCGTCGGTCCAGCACCCGGCACCCCGGACGGGGTGCCGGGTGCTGTCGTCAGGGCTCGGTCACGGCCTGCATCCAGTGCAGGCGCGCGCCCCCCAGCTGATCGGGGGCCATGAAGAACTCCGCCCAACCCCCGTGGTCCTCGCGGTGACCGACCGTGACCGCGTCACGCTCGTGGAGGAGCCCCGCGCACGAGGTCAGCGCCGTCGTCTCGAACGACACGTGGTGCAGTCCGCCTCCCGTTCGGGCGAGGAAGCGCGTGATCGCCGTCCTGTGCCCCGATCGTGGTGCGACAGCCTCGATGAGGACCCCACCCGGACCGTTCACCCAGGCCCAGTGGATGTCGAGCTCGTCGTCCTCACCCTCGTCGACGATGTCGCTGTCGAACCATCGACACGCACCACGGAGCAGCGCGGCGTAACCCTCCTTCGGCACCACGATGCCCAGATGGTGCAGCCGCTCGTGCGCCGACTCGGAGGCACCGGGTGTCGCCGTCATCGGGGGCATCGCGGGTCTGGGTTCGGTGGTCGACTCGTCCACGCCGAAGTGGTGACGACTGGTCCTGGTCCTGCTGCAGGAGCTCGCATCCTCCGATGAGACCACCGACCTCGCGGTACGAGTGACGCACGGCGATCACTTCGCCCATACGGGGGACCGGGAGAGGGAGTTCGGCACTCACTGCGACGCCGAGCCCGCCTCACCATCCCCCGCTCGGGCGGATCTGGAGGCAGCCCGTTGCGCCCTGGCGGAACCGGGAGAGAGGCTCTGACCTGACGTCCGCACGACCAGATGGCGAGGAACGCATGACGATGTCCCATCACTCCGCACTTGCCGCGGTGACGGCGACCGGCGCCACGTACGAGCTCAGGCGCCGACCCGAGGACGACACGTACTCGTTCGGCCGGGCACCGACGTCGCTGCGGGAGATCTTCGACCAGGCGCGATCGCACGGCGACGCCATCTTCCTGACCTACGGCCGGGAGCGTCTCAGCTTCTACGAGACCTTCGCCGGCGCCGACTCGTTCGCTGCAGCGCTGGTGGACCGTTACGGCGTCCGGCCCGGGGACCGCGTCGCCATCGCGATGCGCAACTACCCGGAGTGGGTGATGGCCTTCATCGGCGCCACGTCGGTCGGTGCGGTGTGCGTGCCCCTGAACAGCTGGTGGACGACGGACGAGCTCGCCTACGCCGTCGACGACGCTGCCCCTGCCGTCATCGTCGCGGACACCGAGAGGGCTGCACTCCTGGAGAGCGTCCTGCGGTCGACGAACATCGCGCTGGTGCTCGTGCGCGGTCCGGACACGGACGTCGTGCACGACTGCTGGAGCGAGGTCACTCCTCCGGCGCAGCGTCCCGACGTCTCCCTCCGATCCTCGGACGACGCGACGATCCTCTACACGTCTGGCACGACAGGCCATCCCAAGGGCGCCGTCTCGACGCACGGGGCCGTCGTGCACGCCCTCTGGGGAGCGTCGGCACAGGAGGCAGTGGAGGCGACCAGGCTCGGCCAGGACTTCCCCGCACCCTCTGGAGACCCGGGAGCCCTCCTCGCCGTCCCGCTCTTCCACGTCACCGGATGCATCGCGGTGATGCTCAATGCGCTCCGCGGAGGGCAGAAGCTGGTGATGATGCATCGCTGGGATGCCGAGGAGGCGCTGCGCCTCATCGAGGCCGAGAGGCTCACCGCGTTCATCGGCGTTCCCACCCAGTGCTTCGACATCGTGAACCACCCGAGCTTCAGGGACTACGACCTCTCGAGCCTGCAGTGGGTGGGGGGTGGCGGTGCCGCCACGCCGCCGTCCCTGCTGACCCAGCTCGGCGAGCAGATCCCGAGCGCCTCCCCGACGTTCGGCTACGGGATGACGGAGACGAACGCCCTCGGTCCGGCGATCTGTTGCGACGAGGCGCACGCCTTCCCGGACAGCGTCGGCTGGCTGGCACCGTCGATGGAGCTCGAGATCCGGGACGTCGGGACAGGGGCCGCGGTTCCCGCCGGCGACAGCGGCGAGATCTGGCTGCGAGGGCCTTCGCTCATCCGCGGGTACTGGAACCGCCCTGACGCCACGTCGGCGATCTTCGAGTACGGCTGGATGCGCACCGGCGACGTCGGTCACCTCGATGCCGATGGCCGCGTCTACATCGACGACCGGCTGAAGGACATGGTTGTGCGAGGCGGGGAGAACGTCTACTGCTCCGAGGTCGAGGCCGCACTCTACGAGCACCCTGACGTCCTCGAGGCGGCGGTCTTCGGCGTCCCCGACGAACGACTCGGAGAAGAGGTGGCCGCATCGGTGCTCATCCGCCCAGGCGCCACGCTCGAGCGGGCAGACCTCGCCGCGTTCCTGTCCGCACGCCTCGCGACCTACAAGATCCCGTCGGCGATCTCCTTCGAGAGCGCACCACTTCCCCGCACCCCGTCGGGCAAGTTCGTGAAGTCCCACCTTCGTGACCGCTGGTTGCAGTCCGATCCCGCGACCCCTTCCCCGACAGCTTGACCATGCCGTCGGAGAAGACGCTGCGAGCGTACGAGAACCGGATCGAGGCGGTCCTGAGTGCCGATGCCCGGACGTGGCTGGCGGGCCAGGACCTCCTGACGGGCGCCGAGGTGGGTGAGCTCCTCGGCATCCGATCTCCCGACAAGGTCTTGCAACGGCTTCGAGACGGCGGGAAGCTCGTCGCTGTCCCTGTCCGGGCGGGCCACCTCTACCCGGCCTTCCAGTTCCGCCCGGACGAACGCCGGCTGTGCCCCGCGGTGGCACGGGTCAGCGCCGGGCTGAGCCGCTCGTGGGCGGAGCGGGTGGAGCACTGGGCAGCACAGGACGGAAGGGCTTGCGAGGGGTGAGAGAGCGAGACGCCGCACGACGACGGACCGGTGACGAGACCAACCGGGTTCGGAGGTCAGCCGAGCCCGGCTGTCGCGTCGATCGCAGGCAGGGGTCCCGCGCAGAGGCGCTCGGCCTCGGCGCGCTCGAGGCCGAGGGCCACGAGGACGTCGGTCGTGACTCCGTCGACCGTCTCGGCCTCGTCGAGCTCGGGACGATCGTGCAGGAGGTGACCCAGCTCGACCATCGCGCCGGTGACCACCACCATCGCGCGGTCCAGGTCCATGTCGAGGAAGCGGCCCGCCTCCTGGGCGGCGCGGATGTCGCGGCGGGCGCGCGGGCCCATGCCGTCGGGTGACTTCGACAAGGCGTGACCCTGGCTGAGCAGCACGCGACTGATCTGCGGCTCGAGCCGGTGCAGCCGCCCGGTGAGCCGGAACCTGCGCGCGAAGAGGGCGGCCGGATCGGTCGTGCCGTCGTCGACGGCGTCCATCGACTCCGCCCACTGCGACAGGGCGGACTCGATCGCGGCGGCGAACAGCTCGTCCTTCGAGGCGAAGTGGTTGTAGAACGTCCCGATGCCGACGTCGGCGCGCTCCGTCACCTCCTGGATCGGGACCCCGAGCCGGCCCTCCACCAGCAGGCCCTGCGCCGCCTCGATCAGCGCGGCGCGCGTGCGCGCACGACGCTTGTCGAAGCGTGACGCGCTCGCAGGGACACCGGACATGGCGACGATCCTAGCTCGCACGAACGCTTGACCGCGGACCATCGCATCCCTACTCTGAAGAAATCTTCAGTTTCGGAGGAATCGTCAATGGCCGAGCACGACCACAGCCACCGCGACCTGCACAGCGAGCAGGGTGCGCGCCGGGGCGAGCATCGTCATCGGTCGTTCGACCCCGTCATCAAGGTGCACGACATCGCGTGGCTGGAGTTCGAGAAGCCCGACCTCGCGGCGGCCGAGGTCTTCGCCCGGGCCTTCGGATTCTCGGTGACGCACCGCTCGGCCCACGAGCTGAACCTCCGTGGAGCACTGCCCGGCAGCCCCTGCGTCATCATCCGCAAGGGCGAGGGCTCGCGATTCGTCGGCCCCGCCTTCCGCGCCGCGGCCACGACGGACCTGCTGCGCCTCGCCGACGCCACCGGAACGAAGCCCCGCCGCCTGCCCGAGCACCTGGGCGGTCTCAGCGTCGACGTCCGTGAGCCGGCGGGTGCTCTGGTGCGCGTCGTGGCCGACACCATCGAGCACCCCGCTCTGGAGACCCAGCCCGTCCACACGTTCAACTTCGGCGGCACGACGGACCGCGCGAACCGGACCCAACGTCCACCGCGGGCCCCGGCCGTCGTGGAGCGACTCGGGCACGTCGTGCTCCAGACCACCAAGTACCTGGCGTCGCTTGACTGGTACCTCGACCACCTGGGCCTGATCGTCTCGGACTTCCTGTACTTCCCGGGCCAGCGCCACCGCGGTCCGACGATGAGCTTCATCCGGTGCGACCGCGGCGACACCCCGGCCGACCATCACACGCTGGCGATGACGCTCGGGCCTCGCAACCGCTACGTGCACTCGGCGTACCAGGTCGCCGACCTCGACGCCCTCGCCGCCGGCGGGGAGCACCTCAAGGACCTCGGCTACCACCACTCCTGGGGCATCGGCCGGCACATCCAAGGCAGCCAGATCTTCGACTACTGGCGCGACCCGGACGGCTTCCTCGTCGAGCACTTCAGCGACGGCGACATGTTCGACGCCTCCCTCGAGCCCGGGTGGGCCGAGATGACCGCGAGCGGACTCGCCCAGTGGGGACCGCCCGCCACCGCCGACTTCCTCGGCATCGCGCCCGGCCGGGAGTCGTTGCTCGAGGCGCTCTCGATGACGACCGCCCTGCGCGAGGACAACGAGTTCGACCTGACCCGCCTGCTCGGCCTGATGAAAGTTGCCCGCTCATGACCCTTCCCGTCCTGCGCACCGCCGACGCCTGGTGGCTGCAGCGTCCCGACGGCGCCGTCCGCATCGCGACCGACGCCACCACGACCGCCGAGCTGCTCGCCGACCGCGACGCCGTGCTCGCCGCCCGGCAGGTCGGCGATCCCGTGCCGGTCACCGACCTCGCCCTCGTCTCGCCCGTCACGGCCCCGTGCCGCGTCGTGGCGCAGATGGCGAACTACGCGAGCCACGCCAAGGACGCCGGCATGGACCCGGACGCGGTCCCGCTGGCGTTCTTCCGCAAGGCCTCCGGGTCGATCAGCGGGCCCACCGACGACATCGTGCGCCCCGCCCACGTCACCCTGCTCGACTACGAGGTCGAGATCGGTCTGGTCCTCGGGCGCGAGGTCCCGGTCGGCACCGAGGTGACGGAGTCCGACCTCCCGGGCATGGTCGCGGCGCTCGTCGTCACCAACGACGTCTCGGCGCGTGACCAGCAGCTGCCGAAGACCCAGTTCTACGAGTCCAAGTCCTACCCCACGTTCACCCCGGTGGGGCCCGTCCTCCTGGTCCTCGAGGACGGCGAGCTGGCCCGGTTCACCGAGCTGCGCCTGCGCCTCTGGGTCAACGGAGAGCTGCGCCAGGACCAGCCGGCCTCCGACATGATCTACGGACCGCTCGCGGCGTTCCGGGCGCTCGCCCGGTTCCAGCAGCTCGCCCCCGGCGACCTCCTCCTCACCGGCACCCCGGTGGGCACGGCGCTGAGCGCGCCGCCCAAGCCGATCGAGATCATCGGCTCGCTCCTGCCGCCGGCGACCAAGTGGCGCATCTTCTTCACCAAGCAGGCCAAGAACCCGCGCTACCTCCAGGACGGCGACCTCGTCGAGGTCGCGATCGCGACCGACGACGGCGCGCTCGACCTCGGGTCGCAGCGCACCCGGGTGCGCTGGACGCCGTGACCGCCACGGCCATGTCGCACCCCGTCGTCATCGTCGGGGCGGGGCCCACGGGCGCGTGCGCCGCGCTCGAGCTCGCTCGGCACGGCACCCCGAGCGTCGTGATCGACCGCTGGGAAGGGGTGTACCCGCAGCCGCGAGCGGTCCACCTCGACGACGAGGTGCTGCGGGTCCTCGACCGGCTCGGCGTCGCCGAGCGCTTCGCCGCTATCTCGCGCCCGAGCGGGGGGCTGCGCCTCGTCGACGCCGCACTGCGGGTCCTGGGCGAGTTCCCCCGCGAGGGGGTCTCGCCGACCACCGGCTTCACCCGCGCGAGCATGTTCGACCAGCCCGACCTCGAAGCTCTGCTGCGCGACCGGTTGGCCGAGACGCCCGAGGTCACGCTCCTGGGAGGTCACGAGGTGACCGCCGTCGAGCAGCCCTCCCCCGGCCGGGTCCACGTGCGTGCGCGTGCGACCGCCGGTGGGGACGAGCGGGTCCTCGACGCCGAGGTCCTGCTGGGCTGCGACGGCGCCAACAGCCTCGTGCGCCGGTCGATCGGGTCGACCATGACCGACCTCGGGTTCGAGCAGCGATGGCTCGTCGTCGACATCCGGACCAGCGAGGACCTGGGGCAGTGGGAGGGCGTGCACCAGGTGTGCGACAGCACCCGGGCGGCCACGTACATGCGGATCGGCAAGGAGCGCTACCGCTGGGAGTTCCAGCTGCTCGAGGACGAGACCGCGGCGGACTTCGCCACGATCGCGTCGATCGCCCCGCTCGTCGCACCCTGGACCGCCGGAACCGACTTGGCGGCCCTCGAGGTCGTCCGCTGCGCCGAGTACACGTTCCGCGCCGCCGTCGCGGACCGGTGGCGGTCGGGGCGCGTCTTCCTGCTCGGCGACGCCGCCCACCTGACCCCGCCGTTCATCGGCCAGGGCATGGGGGCGGGCATCCGCGACGCCGCCAACCTCGGCTGGAAGGTCGCCGGGTTCCTCGACGGCTCCCTGCCGGCCGACGTGCTCGACACCTACGAGCCCGAGCGGTCCCGTCACGCCCGGTCGATGATCGACACGGCACGCCTCCTGGGCACGATCATGACGCGCGGCGGTCGCGCGGGCGACGCAGTCCGCGCCGGCGCGGTGCCGGTGCTGAACCGCACCCCGATCGTGCGTCGACGCTTCATCGACAGCGCCACACCACCCCTGGCCGGGTCATCGTGCGTCTCGGCGCGCCGCGGGGACCGCCTGGCCGGACGGCTCTGCCCCAACGTCGTGCACGGCCGTCGCGTCGTCGACGACCTGATCGGTCCCGGCTGGGCGTTCGTGACCTCCGCGGCGCCCTCCCCGACCGACCGGCGCGAGCTCGAGGCCCGAGGCTGCGTGGTCGTAGGGACGGCCGATCGTCCCGAGCTCTCCTCGTGGCTGCGCGGTGGACGTGCGACGGCGGCGCTGGTGCGCCCCGACCGCACCACCATGGCGTCCGGCCACGACGTGTCGGCGCTCGTCGCCCTGGTTGCATCGCCTGGACATGCATGGCGCACGTGATAATCTTACGATCATACTTTTAATCTCGTGTCCCGAGGGGTTCGCATCATGAAGTCGTTCGTCGTCGAGAAGTACGCGAAGCAGGGGGCCGTTCGCCAGGTCGACCGGCCCGAGCCCGACGTGGCCCCCGACGCCGTGCTGGTCCAGGTGCAGGCCGCCGGCGTGAACCCGCTCGACTCCAAGATCGCCGCGGGCGAGTTCAAGCTGATCCTGCCGTACAAGCCGCCCTTCGTCCTCGGGCACGACGTCGCCGGGACCGTGACCAGGGTCGGCTCGGCCGTCACGAGCTTCTCCCCCGGCGACGCCGTGTACGCCCGGCCCCGCGACTTCGCCATCGGGACGTTCGCCGAACGGGTCGCGGTGAAGGCCGAGGACCTCGCGCTCGCCCCCAGCTCGATCTCGGTCGAGGAGGCTGCCTCCCTGCCGCTCGTCGCACTCACGGCGTGGCAGGCCCTCGTGGAGCGCGGGAAGGTCACGGCGGGCCACAAGGTCCTGGTCCACGCCGGCTCCGGCGGCTTCGGCACCATCGCCATCCAGCTCGCCAAGCACCTGGGCGCCACGGTCGCCGCCACGACCAGCACGGCCAACGTCGAGCTGGTGCGGAGCCTCGGCGCCGACGTCGTGGTCGACTACCGCACCGAGGACTTCACCGAGGTGCTGAGCGACTACGACCTCGTGATCGACCCCCTCGGCGCGGACAGCGTGCTGAGATCCCTCACCGTGCTGCGGCCCGGCGGCCTGGTGGTCGGGCTGGGCGGTCCGCCCGACCCGGAGTTCACCGCGAACATCGGGGCCAACCCGGTCGTCCGCGTCGCCACCCGGGCGCTCAGCCGCAAGGTCCGGGCCACCGCGCGGCGGCTCGGCGTCCGTTACTCCTTCCTCCTCATGCGGGCCAACGGCGCACAGCTCGCCGAGATCGCCCGGCTCGTCGACGACGGCGCCATCCGACCTGTCGTCGACCGCACCTTCGGTTTCGACCAGACCCTCGAGGCACTCGCGTACGTCGACACCGGCCGCGCCAAGGGCAAGGTCGTCGTCTCGATGTCCTGAACCAGCGCACTCCCACCTTCGGAGACCAGAGTCCCCCCCCCAGCTCGACGACCACGAGCGGATGCTCGCCCGCCTGCACGACACCACCGACGCGCCTGACCGGCGCCGACGGTGGTCACGGAAGCGCCCGAGCGGATATGAGCCAGGTGTCAGGAATCGATGCCGAGCATCGCGACCACGTTCGCGAGGCCCTGCGCGACCAGCTCGCGGGACAGGTCGTCGTCGGTCAGGGCACGGGCCAGCTGGATCGTGCCCACCATGGCCGCGTAGGCACTCAGAGCACGCACGCGACCCTCCGACGTGACCGGACTTCCGCCGGCCACGCGCGCCGCGAGATCGTCGATCATCGCCACGACGCCCGCGGAGAGCGCCTCGCGCGCCTCGTTGGAGCCGCGCGCGATCTCATCGAGGAGCGCCGCCGACGGGCAGCCGAGAGCAGGGTTGTCCCGATGCTCGACGGACAGGTAGTCGGTGACCAGCTGGAGCACTCCCGCCTTCCCGGGCGGTAGCGTGTCGAGACGGTCGTGCTGCGCGCGCAGCTGGGACGCCACCACCTCGGCCACGAGCTGGTCCTTGGAGTCGAAGTGGGCGTAGAAGGCCCCGTTGGTGAGGCCCGCGTCCTTCATGAGGGTCGCAACCCCGGACCCGTCCACGCCGTCCCGCTTGAGCCGCCGTCCGGCCGTCTCCAGGATGCGCGCCCTGGTGGCCTCCTTGTGCTGCTTGTCGTACCTCGCCATCGTCGCTCGACGCCCTCTCCGTCCTGGTCCCCCGATGCTCGAAGCCTATGCCATGACGATCGTCAGACAAATTCAGCGACCGAGGAAGTCGACCGCGACCGGGGCGAACTCCTCGTGGTGCTGGAAGATGCCGCCGTGCCCGGAGCCCGGGTAGATCACCAGCTGGGAGCCGGCGATGCGGCGGTGCAGGTCGTGCGACAGGTCCGTCGGCACCATGCGGTCGTGGTCGCCGTTCGCGATGAGCGTCGGCTGCGTGATCGCGCCGAGGTCGTCGGGGGCGCCGTGCCCCCACCGCTTGATCGCCTTCAGCTGCGCCTGGAAGGCGCCGAGCCCGATCTCCGCGTCGCGGTCGACCGTCCGCTCCTTCAGCCGCTCGACGAACGCCTTGCCCGCCCGCTTGCCCGCGGCGTCGCGCTCGAAGAAGAGGAACTCCTTCGGGTCGGAGCGGGTGAGCGTCGCCCGGAGGATGTCGTAGTACGTCGTGCCGGCGACCTTGTCGATGTCCTTGCCGCCCTTCGGGCCAGTGCCCGTGAGCACGAGCCTGCGCACGAGCTCGGGGTGCTTCACGACGAGGGCCTGGGCGACCATGCCGCCGAGGGAGAAGGAGAACACGTCGACGGTGTCGAACCCGAGCGCGCGGATGAAGGCGTAGGCGTCGCCGGCCATCTCCTCGATCGTCCCCGGGACCGAGCCGGTCGAGGCGCCGACCCCAGGCTGGTCGAAGGTGATGACGTGCCGGTTCGCGGCGATCGGGTCGACGATCCGCGGGTCCCAGTTGTCGAGGGTCGCCGCGAGGTGCACGAAGAAGACCACGGGCACACCACCCTTCGGCCCGAGCTCGCGGTAGGCGTAGGTGACGCCGTTCGACTCGACGGTCCTCGCCGGTGCGGTGCGGTAGGTGCTGGACATGCTGTGCTCCGTGTTCTGCCGCGGGGCGACCGCGAACGAGACGCTTCTTTTGAATTATGATCATCCTTCAATAAGGGGATGGCGATGTCAAGCCCTCTACGGCACCGCGCTCGACGGACGGTGCGGCGAGCGGCGGGCGGCCGAGGGGGATCCCGGCACGCCCCTCGGTGAGACGCTCGAGGGGCGTGAGTCGATGACGGCTCGTCTGCCGTCAGGGAGTCGGGATCGGGGCGACCAAGCGGTCCCGCACCTGCTTCCACGGCTTGTCCCAGCTGACCTCGTGGGCGACGAGCGTCGCACCACAGCTCGTGCACCGATCCGCCGATGCGGTCTCCTGCCCGCAGGGCTCGTGGATCACGGCCATGCGTCCGCCCTCGCCGGCCGGCCGGTGCTTCTCGGCCCACCCGGCCAGGGCGTGCAGGACCGGCAGGAGGTCGGCACCGGAGGCGGTGGGCTCGTAGACGTGCTGCACCCGTCCGTCGCCGTCGAAGGGCACCCTCGCGAGCAGGCCCGCCTCCACCATGGCCTGCAGCCGACGGCTCAGCACGCTGTCGGCGACGCCGAGTCCGTCGCGGAGCTCGTCGAAGCGTCGGCGGCCGTGCAAGGCGTCGCGCATGATCAGGACGACCCAGGGATCACCCAGCACGTCGAGCGCGCGACCGACAGGACACGGCGAGCTCGACCAGTCGGATCGAAGGGGCATGACCCTCTCCCTTGCTCGAGGAAAGCGATATCGGTACGGTCACTCCAGGATAGTGACTTCTTCGGAGAAAGCGAGGTCGCCGATGACCCGAAGACTGCACCCGGCCTGGGTCGTCGCGAGCGTGGCATTCCTCGCCCTCGTCGGCGCCGCGGGGTTCCGGGCCGCTCCCGGGGCCCTCATGCTGCCGCTGAACGAGGAGTACGGCTGGACGACGTCGACCATGTCACTGGCCGTCGGTCTCAACCTGCTGCTCTACGGCCTGACCGCACCCTTCGCCGCTGCCCTCATGGACACGTTCGGCATCCGCCGTGTCGCGACGACGGCTCTCGTCCTCGTCGCCCTCGGCAGCGGCCTGACCGTGTTCGCCACGGCGTCGTGGCAGCTGCTGCTGACCTGGGGCCTGCTCATCGGCGTCGGCACCGGCTCGATGGCCCTGGCGTTCGCCGCCACGATCGCGAACCGCTGGTTCGTCGAGCGCCGCGGACTCGTCATGGGCATCCTGACCGCCGGCGGTGCCACCGGGCAGCTCGTGTTCCTGCCCGTCGTCGCAGGCCTGGCCACGACGACCGGCTGGCGTGTCGCGTCGCTCGTGATCGCCGCGGCCGCGCTGGCCGTCGTGCCGCTCCTCGTGGCCTTCGTGCGCGACCACCCGAGCGACCTCGGAGTCGCACCGTACGGAGCGCCCGAGGGCCACGTGGCCCCGACGGTCGAGGCGGGCGGCGCGGCGACGCGTGCGGTCCGCGCCTTGAGAGATGCATCGCGGGTCCGGTCCTTCTGGGCGCTCGCCGCGGCGTTCGCGATCTGCGGGGCCACCACCAACGGCCTGGTGGGGATCCACTTCATCCCCTCGGCCCACGACCACGGCATGGCCGAGACCACGGCGGCGGGCCTGCTGGCCGTGGTCGGCATCTTCGACATCGCGGGAACCATCGGCTCGGGATGGCTGACGGACCGGTTCGACCCGCGCTACCTCCTGATCGGCTACTACACCTTCCGCGGCATCGGCCTGATGGCCCTGCCGGCACTGCTCGCCGACAGCCTCCACCCGAGCATCGTGCTGTTCGTCGTCGTCTACGGACTCGACTGGGTCGCCACGGTCCCACCCACCGTGGCGCTGTGCCGGGAGATCTTCGGCGAGCGCGGCACCATCGTCTTCGGGTGGGTCTTCGCCGCCCACCAGGTGGGGGCCGCGTTCGCCGCGTTCGGCGCCGGGCTCGTGCGCGACCACACGGGGAGCTACACCTACGCATGGCTCGCCGGCGCTGCTCTGTGCGGCGTGGCAGCGATCCTGTCGTGGAGCATCGGGCGCGGTCCGCGGGCCGCGAGGGAAGTCGACCATCGCGAACCCGTCGGCTGAACCCCGTCGGCTCGGGTCGCACGGCACCCGTCCCACGTCGACGGTGCGGACGTAGAGCATCAGTCCCAGTCGGACCATCGGGGCGAACACCGGCCCGGGCTCCACCAGTGCGCCCCGCGCCCCGCTGCCGAGAACAGGAAGGCGCCACATGCCGTCGCAATGAGCAGGGCCCGTCAGCTGCGAGGGACGTGAGCACGTACGAGCGACGCATCGCCCGTCTGCTCGGGAAATGGGCTCATCCCAATCGGGGGTGTAGGAGTTGGGGTCTGAAGCCGCCGGTCTCGAGCAGGCTTCAGGCGATGTAGTAGGTCAGGTTGCGGAACCCGAGTGCGGAGCCGCGGAGGTGTTCGAGCCGTCCGTTGAGTGCCTCGGTCGGCCCGTTGCTCGTGCCGGGTCGTTCGAAGTAGGCGAGCACGTCGGCGGCTCGCTTCTTCAGGGTCCGGCCCAGGGTGGTGAGCTCGGTGAGCACCTTCGGGACGCCGGCGCTGAGGTCGGTGATCAGCTTCTCCATGAGCTCGCGGCCACGTTGCCGGTCCTCGTGGCGATAGGCGGCGATCATGCGCTGGTAGACACCCCAGGTCGCCTCGACCTCGACGTGAGCGTCATCAACGAACAGCGCGCGTAGCCTGTCGCTCTGCTTGTCGGTGAGCAGGTCCGCGCCGGTGTGCAGCGTGCGCCGCGACTTGTAGAGCGGATCGTCCCTGAACCCACGGTGCCCGTGGATCGTGAGTTGGACCCGGCGCCGGCACCTGTCGAGGGCGTCACCGGCCAGGCGCACGACGTGAAAGGGATCCATCACCGTGACCGCGTCCGGGATCTCCTCCGCAGCAGCGGTCTTGAACCCGGTGAAGCCGTCCATCGCGACCACCTCGACCCCGTCACGGAAGGCGGCGTCGCGGTCGGCGAGCCAGGTCTTGAATGCCGCCTTCGACCGGCCCTCGACCACGTCCAGCAGCCTTGCTGGGCCGGCGCCATCGCGGACCGGGGTGAGGTCGATGATCACGGTGACGTACTTGCCGCCACGCCGGGTGTGGCGCCAGACCTGCTCATCGACGCCAATGACCTTCACGCCCTCGAACCGCGTGGGGTCGTTGATCAGCAGCCGCTTGCCTTCGGCCAGGACCGCGTTGTTGGCAGTGTCCCACGCGACCCCGAGTCCCTCGGCGACACGAGCGACGGTGAGGTGTGCGACCACGATCCCTTCCAGCGCCCACCGCAGCCCGGTGCGCGAGAGCTTCGCGCGTGGCTCTGCCGCGGCGCTGGTGTCTTGGCGCCACACGTGTCCGCAGTCGGCACAGCGGTAGCGGCGCACTACAACTTCCAGCACGGTCGGTCGCCAGCCCAGCGGCTCGTGGGCCAACCGCCGGATCACGGTGTCACGAGCAGCGCCTTCGCTGCCGCACCGTCGGCACCACTGATCTGGTTCCACCACGCGGCACGCGAGGACCGCACGATCCGGTTCAAGTCGTTGCCCGATCACGCTCAGACCGAGGCCGTCGAGTCGAGCGAAGGCGGTCAGGTCAGGGCGGCCGAAGCCGGCCGGCGGGGTAGCGTCGGACACGTCGAGGTCTTTCGGATGGATGTAGGAACCTCCATCGTCGGGAGACCTCGACGTCTATCTGCGGACCGACTCGGCGGGGCGCGATCGTCTCGTGCGTTGGCGGACTACGGGAGCTTGGACGCGAGGACGTCGGCCGCCAGGATCTCGGGTGCTGCGCCGAGGAGGTGCTGGTTGGCCATCAGGGCTGCGACGATGGCCCCGTTGGCGTGGGCGTCGCGAGCGGCCTCGTCGGGGAATGCATCGAAGATCCAGAAGGTGTCGGCGTGGGTCCTAGCCGCGAACCAGACAATCGTTCCTACTTCTTCGTTGGCGAGTGCGACAGCGCCGGCGAGCAGATTGGCGAGCGCGTCGTGCTGTCCATCGGCCGCGACGATCTTGGCGACGAAGGCATACGGAAGTGAGGCGGGTGTGGACATGAGGGGATCTCCTTGAAGTCGGGGTCCTTCGTGGGGCGAGTTCAGCGTATGACGAGCGAGGACCGATGGGGAGTGGCGTATACGGCAGTATTGCTATTGTTCGCGCCATGCGTATCGGACTGATCGCGATCGACGGCTGCTTCGGTTCGGCGGTCGCGTCGGTCATCGACATCGTGCGGGTGGCCGACGGAGCCCGCGGCGATGTCGACCCGCGGATCGGACCGATCGAACTCGCCATCCTCGGACCGAAACGGCGAGTGGCCACGACGGCATCGATGACCCTGTCGGTGGACCATCCGCTGTCGGAGTCCGGAGAATTCGACGTGGTCGTCGTCCCTGCGCTTGGAACCCTCACGGCCGCCGCGACCCACGACGCCCTCCAGAGCCGAGATGCTCGTTCGGTCATCGCCTCACTCGGGCGCCTCGACGACGCGACCACCCGGATCGCCGCGGCGTGCACCGGCGTGTTCGCCGTCGCCGAGACCGGACGGATGCATCATCGGCGGGCGACGACCAGTTGGTTCCTGGGGCCGGAGTTCCTGAAGCGCTACCCGACCGTCGCCCTCGATCTCGACACCATGGTCGTGGTCGACGGGAACCTCGTCACCGCCGGCGCCGCCTTCGCCCACATCGACCTCGCGCTCTCACTCGTGCGATCGATCAGCCCCGACCTGGCCCAACATGTCGCCAAGCTCCTCATCATCGACGAGCGCCCGTCGCAGGCGGCCTTCGTCGCCTACGAGCATCTCCGGCACGAGGACCCGATCGTCGTCGAGTTCGAACGCTTCGTGCGCGCCCGCCTGGACGAACCGTTCAACGTCGCCTTCGTCGCGCAGTCGCTCGGCACCAGCCGGCGCACCCTCGAACGACGAGTCCGTGCGGCGCTCAACCTCACTCCGCTCGGCTTCGTCCAACGGCTTCGCATCGATCGAGCTCGGCACCTCTCAGCAACCACGGACCTCACCTCCGCCGAGATCGCGCTACGGGTCGGCTACGCGAACGCCGAAACTCTGCGCTCCCTCCTTCGCAGGGAGCGACGCCGTTCCTGACCTAACGCCATGCCTGTAGCCGGTGTCCTAGCGCTCGGTTGGAACCACCTCTCAGCACGTCGCGTCGACGCTCCTGCGTCGCCCCTGGACGATCCACCCGACACGCCCGCAGCACAGGCCATGTGACGTGCCCCGGCTTCCCGGACGGTCGGGGTTGGGTGGCTGTGATGTCGCTGCGTTCCCGTCGAGAGGGTCAGCAGACCCAATCAGGGTCGATTGGGATAAGCCTAAGGCGGCGGTCAGCTCAGGGCGGCCGAAGCCGGCCGGCGGGGTAGCGTCGGACACGTCGAGGTCTTTCGGATGGATGGCGTAGGAACCTCCATCGTCGGGAGACCTCGACATCTATCTGCGGACCGACGCGCCCGGCCGACCTACACCGTCATCTGAGAAGACCCCTGAAACGTCTTCGACGACGACGGGACCGGCGAGGAGGAGGGCGCGGTGAGCTAAAGGAATGGAGCTTGCTTGACTTCGACGCCGCCGCAAGCTCCGGTGAAACGGTCGGTACTGGTCGGTCGTCGTCGGTCACCACCGGATGGCGGCGACCCCCACGCTCGGCGCTTGCGCAGGTCAGCGGCTCGTTCGCCCAGTGGGCGCATCAAGCGATAGACGCAAAGGCGACGTGATGAGGTCGTCGGTTCGATTCCGACAGGCGGCTCCGGCGAACAGCCCCTGACCTGCGGAAACGCAGGGCAGGGGCGGTTCGGTTCTAGTGGTCGCGCGATGCGCTGGCCTCACGGCTCTGCCCGACACCGACGTCGCACTCCTCTGCGACGGACCCCTCGCCGGCTGAGCGCTCGCGGCCGGCATTCTGTCCGTGTGCCGACAGGCCTCGCACCGCTCGGCAACGCAGCGTGGCGTTGCGTCGCGACCTGGCGACGGCTCGGCGGGGCGCGATCGTCTCGTGCGTTGGCGGACTACGGGAGCTTGGACGCGAGGACGTCGGCCGCCAGGATCTCGGGTGCTGCGCCGAGGAGGTGCTGGTTGGTCGTCAGGGCTGCGACGATGGCGCCGTTGGCGTGGGCGTCGCGAGCGGCCTCGTCGGGGAATGCATCGAAGATCCAGAAGGTGTCGGCGTGGGTCCTGACCGCGAACCAGACAATCGTTCCTACTTCTTCGTTGGCGAGTTCGACAGCGCCGGCGAGTAGATCGGCGAGCGCGTCGTGCTGTCCATCGGCCGCGACGATCTTGGCGACGAAGGCATACGGAAGTGATGCGGGTGTGGACATGGGGGGTTCTCCTAGGTGTCGAGCTTCTTGGTGAAGCGAGTTCAGCGTATGACGAGCAAGGGCAGGTGGGAAGTGGCGCATACGACAGTATTGCTATTGTTCACGCCATGCGTATCGGACTGATCGCGATCGACGGCTGCTTCGGATCGGCTGTCGCGTCGATCATCGACATCGTGCGGGTGGCCGACGGAGCCCGCGGCGATGTCGACCCGCGGATCGACCCGATCGAACTCGCCATCCTCGGACCGAAACGGCGAGTGACCACGACAACATCGATGACCCTGTCGGTGGACCACCCGCTGTCGGAGTCCGGAGAGTTCGACGTGGTCGTCGTCCCTGCGCTTGGAACCCTCACGGCCGCTGCCACCAACGACGCCCTCCAGAGCCGAGATGCTCGTTCGGTCATCGCCTCGCTCGGGCGCCTCGACGAGGCGACCACCCGGATCGCCGCGGCGTGCACCGGCGTGTTCGCCGTCGCCGAGACCGGACGGATGCAACATCGGCGGGCGACGACCAGCTGGTTCCTGGGGCCGGAGTTCCTGAAGCGCTATCCGACCGTCGCCCTCGATCTCGACACCATGGTCGTGGTCGACGGGAACCTCGTCACCGCCGGCGCCGCATTCGCCCACATCGACCTCGCGCTCTCACTCGTGCGATCGATCAGCCCCGACCTGGCCCACCATGTCGCCAAGCTCCTCATCATCGACGAGCGTCCGTCGCAGGCGGCCTTCGTCGCCTACGAACATCTCCGGCACGAGGACCCGATCGTCGTCGAGTTCGAACGCTTCGTGCGCGCCCGCCTGGACGAACCGTTCAACGTCGCCTCCGTCGCGCACTCGCTCGGCACCAGCCGGCGCACCCTCGAACGACGAGTCCGTGCGGCGCTCAACCTCACTCCGCTCGGCTTCGTCCAACGGCTTCGCATCGAACGAGCTCGGCACCTCTCAGCAACCACGGACCTCACCTCCGCCGAGATCGCGCTACGGGTCGGCTACGCGAACGCCGAGACTCTGCGTTCCCTCCTGCGTAGGGAGCGACGCCGTTCCTGACCTATCGCCATGCCTGTAGCCAGTGTCCTAGCTGTACTCAGCAGACACGTTGGTGACGGTCGGGTCTTGTGAAGGGTGAGGACCTCCGGGCTTGGTGGAGATGTCTGACATCTTCACGAACCAGGAGGTCCTCGTGGCCCACGCTGATGCCCGTTTGAACATCCATGGTCGTCGTCTGCTCGCCAAACGGGTGATCGATGACGGCCGGCCGGTCGCGCACGCAGCTTGCCGCTCGGCGAGCCCGCCCGTAGCGTCGCACAGCACCGGGCGGTCACGACCGGACACGCTCGCATGCTGCAGGAGGAGTCCGTGGACCACGACGACCCGGGGGGACTTCACGGCCTCGTGCTCGCCGCCGGCGCCGGCAGGCGCATGGGACGCCCGAAGGCCCTCGTCCGCGGGGACGACGGAGTGCCGTGGGTCGAGCGTGCTGTCGGGGTGCTGCGGGACGGCGGGTGTGACGAGGTCACCGTGGTCCTCGGTGCCGCGGCCGAGGAGGCGCGCGCCCTGGTGCCCGACGGCGCCGACGTCGTCGTCTCCCGCCGCTGGGACGAGGGCATGTCGGCCTCGTTGCGGGCAGGGCTCACGTCGATGGAGGACTCGACGGCGACGGCGGTCCTGATTCACCTGGTCGACCTGCCCGACGTCGGCCCTGACGTGGTCGGACGGCTCGTGGCGACGGGGGCGTCGGCGCGGGTCCTCGCGCGGGCGGGCTACGCGTCCCGTCCGGGCCATCCGGTGCTCGTCGGTCGGGACCACTGGGCCGGGATCCTCGCGTCCACGGACGGCGACGCGGGCGCCCGTGACTACCTGCGGTCCCACGGTGTCGTGGAGGTGGAGTGCGGCGACCTCGCCGGTGGCCTCGACGTCGACACGGCAGCAGGCCTCGACGCGTAGAACCGGTCCGATCGGTCCGATTCGTGAGATTCGGTCGCAGGTTGATCTGCGCGGTGCGGTGACCTGTGTCACGGTGATGCTTCCCCCGCCTTCGTTCAAAGCCCCCCCAGAGCCCCGACGAAAGTGTGAACCCGTGACCGTCCCGCACGAGCTGTCCCCGTCCGACCTGTCCGCCCCAGAACCCACTCCGCACGACCTCACCCCGCACGACCGCGCCGAGCCCGACACGGCGCCGAGGAACGGCACCACCCGCCGTCGCTTCCTCGGCTACGTCGTCGGAGGCGCCGGACTCGTGGTCGCCGCCGACCTCGGTCTCGGCGCCTCGCCGGCGGCCGCCCTGCCGTTGCCGTCGGTGCCGCAGATCCCTGAGATCTACGACCTCAACGACTTCCTCACGCACTGTGCGCTCCCGACGTCGAACCTCATCGCCATCGAGATCGACGAGAAGGGCGACGCCACCTTCGCGCTGCCGCGCATGGAGGTCGGCCAGGGCATCACCACCTCGACGGCCATGATCATCGCCGAGGAGCTGGACCTCCCGCTCGAGCGCGTCAACGTGACCCTCGCCCCCGCCCGACCCGAGCTGCTGTTCAACCAGCTCACCGGCGGCTCGAACACCACGATCTCGACCTACACGCCCATCCGGGTGGCCGCGGCGGTGGCCCGCAAGTCCCTGCTCGACGCCGCCGCGATCCTGCTCGGTGCCCAGGTCAGCAGCCTCACCACCAAGGGCGGCGCGATCTTCGACTCGCTCGGCTCGTCCGTCACGTACGGCCAGGCCGCGGCGAAGGCCGCCTCGCCGACCACGAAGGAGGTGGAGGTCGACCTCGACGACGCCCCCAAGCGGTCCGTCGTCGGCACGCCGCAACGCCGCATCGACGCCGTCGACGCCGTGACCGGGCGCAAGAAGTTCGCGATGGACCTCGACGTCCCCGACGCCCTGCCCGCCATGGTGTGCCGGGCACCCGACCTGAACGGCAAGCCCAAGAGCGTGCGCAACGCCGCGGAGGTGAAGGCCATGCCCGGCGTCACCCACGTGGGCGTGGTGCCGACGGGCGTGGCCGTGCGCGCCAAGACCTTCGGCCAGTGCATCGACGCCGTCCGCGCCCTCGACGTCGAGTGGAGCGAGGGCACGGTGCCGGGCAAGAAGGCCGACGACATCCTGGCCGAGCTCAAGGCCGCCGAGCTACCGCTCGCCGTGCCCGCCCTCGGGGCGACGACGGTCGAGGGCAGCTTCACGTTCCACTTCCGCAGCGGGTCCGCGCTCGAGCCGAACTGCGCGATCGCTGACGTCCGCAAGGACTCCGCAGAGATCTGGAGCGGCCTCAAGTCGCCCATCGACGCGCAGTCCAAGATCGCCAAGGTCCTCGGTCTGCCGCAGGGCAAGGTGAAGGTCAACGTCGTCACCGGCGGTGGCTCGTTCGGCCGCAAGCTGTTCAGCGACGGTGCCATCGAGGCCGCGGAGATCTCCAAGGCCTTCGGCGTGCCGGTCAAGCTCATGTGGCACCGCGCCGACGAGCCGCGACAGGGTCGGGTGCACCCGATGTCGACGTCGCGCGTCAGGGCGACGGTGCTGGGCGACAGCATCGCCACGTTCGAGCAGCGCCACACGTCGGTCACGTGCGACTTCACCCACGGCCTCGGTGAACGCCTCACCGCGGAGGTCGCGGCGCTGCCGACCGGCCTGGCGAACCTGGGGTTCTCGGAGACGATCTTCCTGCTCACGCAGGAGATCCCTTACAACTTCGGCGTCACCACGCAGCTGCTGAACGAGACCAACTACGACTTCACCCGGTTCAACACCAGCTCGGTGCGCAACATCTACTCGCCCGACGTGCGGGTGGCGAACGAGCTGATCGTCGACCAGCTGGCGAAGCGGCTGAAGAAGGACCCGGTCGCGTTCCGACGTCAGTACACCAAGAGCGGCGTCGTCAAACGGGTGCTCGACCGTGCCGCCGAGCTGGGGGAGTGGGGCAAGTCGATGCCGGCCGGCACGGCCCAGGGTGTCGCGATCCACAAGGAGTACAAGGGCGCGACCGCCGTGGTGGTCGAGCTCGACTGCCGGCCGGGGACGGTGAACCGGAAGGTGCGCGACGCGGTCACCGGACCCCGGGTCACCAAGGCGACGATCGTCGTCGACTGCGGCCTGGCCATCAACCCGCTCGGCATCGAGGCCCAGATGATGGGCGGCTTCAGCGACGGCATGTCGCAGGTCCTCACCTACGGCAACCACCTCGTCGACGGACACTTCCTGGAGGCCAGCTGGGACAACTCGGCCTACACCCGCCAGTGGAACACCCCGCTCGAGTTCGTCTGCGAGGTCATGGAGTCCGACAGCACGGAGCCCGGCGGCATCGGGGAGGCCGGCGTCGCAGCCTCGGCGGCCGCGGTGGCGTGCGCCTACGCGCGAGCCACCGGGGAGATGCCCACCGAGTTCCCGATCAACTTCCGCGACCCGCTCCACTTCGAGCCCAAGTCCTTCGTCCCACCCGTCCCCGCGTCGCCGACCAACGGCCTCGACTTCGTCTCCTGAGGAGCCCTTCATGCCCAGCTACAGCTTTCAGCTCAACGGCGAGAAGGTCACCGTCGAGGTCGAGAAGGGCGTGCGCCTGCTCTGGGTGCTGCGCGACGTCCTCGGCGTCACGGGGCCGAAGTACGGCTGCGGGATCAACGTCTGCAAGGCCTGCACCTCGCACCTCAACGGCAAGGCGTTCAACCCCTGCGCCGTGCCGGTCGACAAGCTCTCGGCCTCCGACGAGGTGACCACGATCGAGGGACTCGCCGACACGACGCCCGGTGACGACCTGCACCCGATGCAGCAGGCGTGGATCGAGCGCGACGTCGCGCAGTGCGGCTACTGCCAGCCCGGTCAGATCATGGCGGCCGTCGCGCTGGTCGAGAAGGTGAAGCGCGAGGGCCGCGCCGTCACCGACGACGACCTCGACGCGATCCGCAACGTCTGCCGCTGCGGCACGTACACGCGCATCCGTGAGGCCGTGCGCGCCGGCGAGAAGCTGATGCGGTAGCCGTGGCCGTCGCGGACGACGTCCTCGCGAGCGCGGCTCGCTGGGCGCACGAGTCACCCGTGGCCCTCGCCACGGTGGTGGGCACGTCGGGGTCGGCTCCTCGACTCCCCGGTGCGGCCATGGTGGTCTCGGTCGACGGGGAGGTCGCCGGGTCGGTCTCCAGCGGGTGCGTGGAGGCCGCCGTGTTCGACCTCGCCGAGAACACCCTGGCCACGGGTGCGCCCAGCCTGCGCACCTTCGGCTTCGCCGCCGACGAGGTGTTCGACGTCGGGCTCACGTGCGGCGGACGGATCGAGGTGTTCGTGCAGCGGCTCGACGTGGCCGCCGACCTGGAGACGCTCGCGAAGCGCGCCGCCGCCGGGACCGCCTCGGCCCTGGTGACCGTGCTGGAGCATCCGGACCCCGAGGCCGTGGGCACGCGGATCGTGGTGCTCCCCGACGTGGTCCCCGACGGCACCACGCTGGGTCCTGACCTCGAGCGGACGCTCGTGGACCGGGCGCGGGCGATGCTGTCGACGGGTGCCACTGGCCAGGTGCACTGCGGTGCGGACGGCTCGCTGCTCGAGACCGGTGTCCGAGCGTTCGTGCAGGTGTGGGCACCCGCCCCGCGTCTGCTGATCTTCGGAGCCGTCGACTTCGCCGGCGCCCTCGCCGGTGCCGGCCGCTTCCTCGGCTACGACGTCACGGTCTGCGACGCGCGGCCCGTGTTCACCACGGCCGAGCGCTTCCCGCAGGCACACCGGGTGGTCGTCGACTGGCCCCACCGCTACCTCGAGCAGGAGGCGGCGGCGGGTCGCGTCGATGCGCGGACGGCGGTCTGCGTGCTCACCCACGACGCGCGGTTCGACGTGCCCGTCCTGCAGCAGGCGCTGCGCCTGCCCCGCGTCGGGTACGTGGGCGCGATGGGCTCGCGACGCACGCACCACGAGCGGATGGAGCGGCTGCGCGAGGAAGGCGTCACGGAGACGGAGCTGGCGCGACTGCGCTCGCCCCTCGGACTCGACCTCGGTGCCCAGACGCCTGAGGAGACGGCGCTCAGCATCGCAGCGGAGCTGGTGGCCGTGCGTCGGGGCGGCAGCGGTCGCCGGCTCGGCCAGATGGACGGGCCGATCCACGCCGATGCCAGCGTTCCGAGCCCGTCCGGACCGGTATCGGTGGGTCGGCCCTGAGCGTGCGCACGACGCGCTGAACCCTCGATTCGTCCGTACTGTCGAGACATGGTGACCACGAGCGACACGAGGTCGGCGGCGACCCATGACGGCGAGCATTGGCTGGCGTTCACGGTGCTGGCGACGGCGATCCTCGAGGTGGTCGCGCCGGTGGTGACCATCAACGGACCGGGCAGCTCGCCCGGGGCCGGGTCGGGCCCGGAGCTGCTGATCACCCCGGTCGGCTGGGCGTTCTCCATCTGGGGCGTGATCTACACGCTGGCGATCGCCCAGGCCGTTGCCGTGCTCGTGCGCGGCGCCCACGCCGTGCCGCGACGTCTGCAGGTCGATCTCGCGGTGCTCTACCTCGGTGGTGCGGTGTGGATCGTGCTGGCCGGACTCGACAGCAGCCTGGCGACCGCAGGTGCTCTGCTCGTGATGTTCGTGGCCGCGCTCGACGCCGTGCTCACCACGGCGCGCACGACGTTCGAGCCGGGGTGGTTCTCCGTGCTCACACGCGCGGCCGTCGGTCTCTACGCCGGGTGGGTCACCGCTGCCTTCTTCCTCAACATCTCGACGGCGATGGTCGACGCAGGGCTCGTCGAGGCCGACGAGCTGCCGTGGCAGCTGGTCGTGCTGGCCGTCGCCGCCGCGGTGCTGCTCGCCGTGCTCGTGCGGACCGGCGGCATCGTGGCCTACGCCGTGGCCGGTGCGTGGGCGATGATCGGCATCGCCGTCACCGCGAGCCAGGACGGCACCACCTCGATCCTCGTCGCGGCCCTGGTCGTCGTGGCCGCTCTCATGGCCACCACCACGGTGTGGCGGCTGCGCGCCAAGCGCGCCACGTCGGTCTGAACAGTTGTCCGTTCGTCTCTCGGTCGAGCACTCGACGCGGGCGGACCGGGAATAGGTGGACCGGGTCGTGGCTTGAAGTAGATGAACGTTGAACTACATTGGCCTCGAACCGGAAGGCGGCCGCCATGACGACCCACTCCCACGACGCGATCACGTCGAGCACCTCCTCGAGCGCCGGGGCGACCCATGACGTCGTCTTCGGGCTCGACACCTTCGGCGACATCCCCCAGGGCGCGGACGGTGAGCTGCTCTCGCACGCCGACGCGATCCGTCAGGTGGTCGACGAGGCGGTGCTGGCCGACCAGGTGGGCGTCGACGTGATCGCCCTCGGTGAGCACCACCGGTCCGACTTCGCGATCTCCAGCCCGGAGACCGTGCTGGCCGGCATCGCCAGCCGGACGGAGCGCATCACGCTCGCCTCGGGCGTCACCGTGCTGTCGTCGGACGACCCGGTTCGGGTGTTCCAGCGGTTCGCCACCCTCGACGCGCTCTCGAACGGCCGCGCCCAGGTGATCCTGGGTCGTGGGTCGTTCACCGAGTCGTTCCCGCTGTTCGGCTACGACCTCGCCGACTACGACACGCTCTTCGAGGAGAAGATCGAGCTCTTCGCCGAGCTGCTCAAGGAGGAGCCCGTCACCTGGAGCGGCAGCACGCGCGCCGCCCTCGCGGACGCCGACGTCTACCCCAAGACCGACTCCGGACGCCTCGACACCTGGGTCGGGGTCGGTGGGTCACCGCAGTCCGTGGTCCGCACCGCGAAGTACGGCCTGCCGCTCATGATCGCGATCATCGGCGGACCAGCCGACCGCTTCGCCCCCTACCTGGACCTGTACCGCCGGGCTGCCGAGAAGTTCGGGACCACGGCGCACCCGGTCGGGATGCACTCCCCGGGATTCGTGGCCGACACCGACGCAGCCGCCGCGAAGATCGCCTGGCCGCACTTCAAGGCCTCGCGCGACCGCATCGGCCGCGACCGCGGCTGGCCGCCGGTCGCCCCGCGCGACTACGAGCGCGAGATCGAGCACGGCTCCCTCTACCTGGGTTCGCCGGAGACGGTCGCGACCAAGATGGCCGCCGCGATCAAGGCGCTGGGGGTCGGTCGCTTCGACATGATCTACACGACCGGATCCACGCCGGCGGCCGACCGGCTGCGCTCGGTCGAGCTCTACGGCACCGAGGTCATCCCGCGCGTCCGTGAGCTGCTCGCCGCCGACACCGCGGTTCCCACGGGAGCGCAGGCGTGACCACCGTCGGGATCCTGGGCGCCGGCAAGGTCGGCACGGTCCTGGCGCGGCTCGCGGTCGCTGCCGGTCACGACGTCCTCGTCGCCGGGTCGGGTCCTGTCGAGGACATCGAGCTGACGGTCGACGTGCTCGCGCCCGGCGCCGTGGCCACGACCGCCGCAGACGCCGCGGCCAGGGCCGACGTCGTGGTCCTCGCCCTGCCGCTCGGCAAGTACCGGTCCATCCCGGTGGCCGCGCTCGACGGCAAGGTCGTGGTCGACGCCATGAACTACTGGTGGGAGGTCGACGGCGTGCGCGACGACCTGACCGACCCCCGCACCTCCACGAGCGAGATCGTGCAGGCGTTCCTTCCCGAGGCCGACGTCGTGAAGGCGTTCAACCACATGGGCTACCACGACCTTGAGGACGGTGCCCTGCCCCCAGGCGCCCCCGGACGTCGCGCCATCGCGGTCGCCGGGGACGCCGCCGACGCCGTCTCCCGCGTGGCCGCGCTGGTCGACGACCTGGGCTTCGACCCCGTCGTCATCGGCGGGCTGGCCGACGGCGTCCGGCTGGAACCGGGCACCGAGCCCTTCGGAGCGAACGTCGGAGCTCAAGAGCTGCGGACGATGGTCGCTCGCTTCGCGGAGTCCACCCGGGGTCGTGAGGTCGTGGCCGCCCGCACCTGACGAGTGGGTCGGTTCAGGCCGGCGCGTCGGGCAGCTCGGCGAACCGCTTCTTCACGTCGTTGTACCACCCGAGGGACTTGCGGGGCCTGCGCCAGCGACCCTTCATGTCGTCACGGGCGGGCTGGTGGGCGAGGTCGCCCGCCTTCTCGCGCTCCTTCAGGTGCGCATCCTGAGCGACGATCACCTCGTCGGCGGTCTCGCCGGAGTGCACGAGCTCGCACGGTCCGCCGAGGTCCTGGCACGTCATCCTCTTCATGGGTCCATCCTTTCGCGGCACCTCCCGGCGGGGAAGTGGCTCGTCGTGTCACACACGCGGTCCGGTGTGCGTCATGGTGGTGACGATCCGGACGACGAAAGTGTGACGACGTGCCCTCCGACGACATCCTCGCCGCCGCCTTCGAGGCCGAACGCCCGCGGCTGCAGCGGCTCGCTGCGCGCATCCTCTCCGACCACGACGCTGCGCAGGACGTGGTCCAGCACGCGTGGCTGCGTCTGCACGGCAGCGAGGAACCCATCGACAACCTGCCGGGCTGGCTGACCACGGTCACGTCGCGGCTCTGCGTCGACCGGCTCCGGGCGCGCACCCCGATCCCCGTCGAGGACATCGACCCGGGTGGCGCGGTGGCCGACCCGGTCGACGAGGTGGTGCTCGCCGACACCGTCGGGGTCGCGCTGCAGGTGGTGCTCGACCGGCTCACCCCGGCCGAGCGGGTCTCGTTCGTGCTGCACGACAGCTTCGCGTTCGACTTCGTGACGATCGCCACCATGCTCGACACGACCCCGGCCGCAGCGCGCAAGCTGGCCTCGCGAGCACGGGCGAAGGTGAGCGTGCCCGCGCGCGAGGACGCCCTCGCGGACTGGGAGGTCGTGGACGCGTTCATGGCAGCCGCGCGGAACGGTGACCTCGAGCGACTGCTCTCCCTCCTGGCGCCCGACGTCTTCGTCGAGGGCGACCCGGCCGCCGTCGCGATGGGCACCCCTGAGCGCATCGTCGGGCTCGAGGACACGGCGGCCTTCTTCGACGGCGCCGCCCACGCGGCGTTCCCCGTCTTCATCGGGGAGCGGCCGGGGTTCGCGTGGATCAACCGCGGCGAGGCCAAGGTCGCCTTCGACTTCGCGATCGAGGACGGGCGGGTGCGGAGCATCGTGTTCCGCGCCGCCGAGGACGTCCTCGCGACCGTGCGGCGACGTGAGGGAGCGAGACCGAGGTAGCGCAGGGTCTTGGCAAATCGGCGATGAACTGGTACATACGTACCAGTCCTGTCGGTGCGGACGCACCAGTTCCGAGGAGGTCCCCATGCTCGCTCGTTCCCGGTCCCTGCTCGTGGCGGCCTCGGTCCTCCTCGTCGCCGGTGTGGTCCCGGTGCCGGCCGTCGCTGCGGAGGCGCCACCGTCACCGGAGTCGACGAAGCTGCGGGTCACGACCTCGACCGGCGCCTCGCTGGCTGCCGAGGTGAAAGGCGCCGCACCGCTGGCCGCCCGCCCCACGGTCGTCGAGTTCACCCCGTACGGGCAGAGCGGTGCCAGCTTCAGCGTGGGGGAGGAGTACAACGTCCTCACCGTCCAGATCCGCGGCACCGGCGACAGCGGTGGTGGGTTCGACGTCCTCGGGCCGAAGACGCAGCGCGACGTGCGGGACACTCTCGCGTGGGCGTGCTCGCAACCCTGGAGCGACGGACGTCTCGCCGTGGTCGGGTTCTCGGCCAGCGCGATCACGTACTTCAACTCCCAGCACCAGGAGCTGCCGTGCGTGAAGGCCGCCGTCATGCGGTCGGGCACGTTCGAGCTGTACCGCGACCTGCTGGTGCCCGGCGGCGTCCCCAACTCGGTCCCCGGGCTCGCGGTCCTCTCGGCCATCGGCGGCCTCGCGCTCGCCCAGGCCGACCAGCGCCTCTCCCGCGACCCGCTGTCCGGCACCGAGGTCGTGCTCGGGCTGCTCGGCTCCGGACTCAGCGCGGGACTGCTCAACCCCACGCTCAACACCTACTGGAAGGAGCGCGGGTTCCGCGGCGACGCGAACGAGATCCCGACGCTCCTGATCGACGGCGTCTTCGACGTCGAGCCGCG
Organism: Aeromicrobium sp. 50.2.37; assembly: GCF_024655735.1. Taxonomy (NCBI): domain Bacteria; kingdom Bacillati; phylum Actinomycetota; class Actinomycetes; order Propionibacteriales; family Nocardioidaceae; genus Aeromicrobium; species Aeromicrobium sp. 50.2.37. Next base: position 14,104 of record NZ_JANLGG010000006.1, on the reverse strand, counting down.
CGGCGACTACCAGGCGTTCCAGCAGCTGCAGGCCCAGGGCACGCCGGCGCAGCTGCTCGTGGTCGGTGCGCACGACGGCGCTCCGCGTGGCACCGACCACGGCGTCGCCCAGATCGACAAGTGGCTCGACCGCTGGGTGCTCGGCGTGCAGAACGGCGTGGAGGACGAGCCGGCGGTGCAGATGCTGGTGGCCGACGGCGGTCGTGAGCAGTTCCTGGACGGACAGTTCCTGCGCTACGAGGGGTCGTCGTGGCCGCTGCCCGGGACGTCGTGGACGCCGCTTTCCCTCTCTGCCAAGCGAGCCGGGACGAGCGCCTCGCCCAAGGACGGCAGCCTGACTCTCGAGCCCGACGCGACGACGAGCCGCCAGTCCTACGCGGCCTTCACCTCGCTCCCGACGCAGGTCGATCCGCACACCATCTCGACGCTGGGTGCACCGCTCAACCAGCTCACCACGTGGATCCCGTTCCTCACCGACATGAAGCTGGCCAACCTGACCGGGCTCACGTTCACGTCGACTCCGCTGAAGGAGCCGGTGACGGCCATCGGTCCGGGCACGCTCGACGTCCGGCTCTCCACCACCGGCGTCTCCACGCCGATCTGGGCCGTGGTCTCCGACGTCTGGCCCGACGGCTCGACCCACCCCATGACCGTCGGCCGGCTCAACTCGGCGTTCCCGGGCGTCGTGAGGGAGAAGTCGCTCTACTCCGACGGGAACCTGGTCCAGCCGTACGGTGACTACAGCACCCCGAGGCTCGCGCTTCCCGGGGTCGCTCGTGACTACCACGTGGAGCTGTGGCCGATCGCCAACCGTTTCAAGGCGGGGCACCGCATCCAGGTCTCCCTCGTGGGGCAGTCGGCGCTGTCGCTCCCGTCGGTCCCCGCCCTCAACACCGTCACGATCGGCAAGGGAACGGGCTCGCGGCTCATGCTGCCGACGGTGCCGGAGTCGGACCTGGCAGCCGCCCTGCAGTGAACGTCGGCGTGCTCAGGCTGCGTCGATCAGCTCGTCGGGCGCCACGGCGCGCGGTCCGTCATCCGTCGCGAAGTGCAGCGGCTTGCTCGAGAACGGCGCACGTTGCAGGTGGCGGTGCAGTGCTCGGCACCAGCGCAGGTCGGCAGGTGTCATGGCAGGGGAGCGGCCGGGCCGAGCCTTCATGATCGCGACCGACCCGCCCGGCGCCGATTGCGCGAGCGTCTCGGCGAGCCGGTCCATCAAGTGCCCGAGCGTCGTGTCGTCGGGTGCATCGGCCATGTCCTCGTCGTACATCTGGATCACATGCGGGAGGACGCGGTCGTGCCGGTCGGCGACCAGGACGAACAGCTGGGGAGCGGAGTAGCCGTGACCCCCGTCGACGAACCGCCAGGCATCGAGCAGGGCGGAGGGCGAGGTGAGCGGGCGGTCGGGAGGTGTCGTCATCGCTCCAGCGTCGTGCGCGATGCCGCGCCTGGCGAGGTCGTGGTCCACAGGTCGAGGAGATCGCGTAGAAACGAAGAATCCTGGAATCGCAGTGGTTTTCGGGACTTTCGACCCTGTGGTTTCGCTCATGTGTTCGGTAATGTGGACGTATGACCACGCAGACCGTCGCCGAACAGCTCACCACTGCTGCGCGTGCGTTGCGTGAGTACCCCACGACCACCGAGGCGCTGCGGGTGCTGCAGGTCGTGCAGAACGCGATCGATGCGGCCAAGGTCGAGCTGGTCGCCGAGATGGCCGAGCGCGGCGACCACGAGGCCGAAGGCTGCTCGAGCGTGAAGAACTGGCTGCGCGACCAGCTGCATCTCGACGCCAAGGACGTATCCCAGCTGACCCGGTCGGCCCGGACGTTGACCGACATGCCCGAGCTGGCCGACCTCGCGACGGCTGGTGCGGTCTCGCTGGACCACGTCGATGCGTTCACCTACGCCGCCCGGCACATCGACCCTGCCGCGGTCGAGACCTGCATGGATGCCTTGCTGCACCTGGCTGAACGCGCCGAGCCCGCCCAGATCCGCAGGGCCGTGAAGAAGCTGCGCGACGCCACCCATCCCGACGACCTCGACGAGGCCTGGATCAAGGGCATGGCCAAGCACGACATCAAGATCTCCGCCGTCGGCGAGGGATTTCATGTGACCGGCTTCCTGCCGTTCGACACCGGCACGAAGTTCAAGACCGTTCTCGACTCGCTCTCCGCACCCACCTGCGCCGAGGACGACCGACCCGTCAACGAACGACGCGTCACCGCCCTCGACCAGCTCCTGACGTCGGTGCTCGAGTCCGGGCTCCCGCAGGACAAGGGCGTACGCCCCCACATGTCGCTGTCGGTCGACCTCGCCGACCTGGCCCAGGACGCGGACACCACGACCGCCGACCTCGCCGGGTTCGGCACCATCGGCCCGGCCCAGCTCCAGCAGATGCTCTGTGACAGCGCGCTGACTCCGATCCTGACGGCCGGCAAGCACTCAGTGCTCGATGTTGGCCGCACTGCCCGTCTGGCCACACCCGCCCAACGCAAGGCGGTCGTCGCCCGACAGGGCGGACGCTGCGGCGGACTCGGCTGCTGGGGACCCATCGTCCACATTCACCACGTCGAGTACTGGTCCCACGGCGGGACCACCGACCTCAAGAACCTCATCGGGCTCTGCCCGAGATGTCACGCGTTGGTCCACCAGGGCCACTTCACCATCGACCCCACCACCCACGAGATCGGCCGCACCCTGCGCACCCACCGCACCGGCAGGCACATCCGCATCGCACGAGCCGGCTGAGGGGCGGTTCAGATCAGGGTGTGCGCAGCACCTTCTCCATCGGGCGACCCTTCGCCAGCTCGTCGACGAGCTTGTCGAGGTAGCGCACCCGCAGCATGAGCGGGTCCTCGATCTCGGCGATCTTCACCCCACAGATCGAACCCGTGATCAGCGAGGCGTTCGGGTGCAGCGACGCCGCCGCGAAGAAGTCCTCGAAGGTCGTCCCGGCCTCCACGTGCTCGGCGATCGCGTCGTCGTCGAAGCCGGTGAGCCACGTGACCACCTCGTGGAGCTCGGCCACGGTGCGGCCCTTCTTCTCCACCTTCGTCACGTAGTGCGGGTACACCGACCCGAACGGCATCGACGCGATCTTGTGTGCCATGCCCGCAGCGTAGACCGCAGCGAGGACGGGCGGGGCGACCCGACGACGCCGCCGCCCGCGGGGGCGACGGCGTCGTGTCGGTGAGTGGTCAGGCGGCCGCGGGCACGTCCACGCGCTCGGGCTCGGGCTCGGTCGCCTTCGGCTTGCGGTCCGGCAGGGCGAAGTGGCAGATCTTCTTCGCGACGCTGAACAGCTGCTTGTGCAGCGGCCCGGTGTTGTACTCGATGCCGTAGCGCTCGCAGATCTCCTGCACCTCGACCGAGATGGAGCGGTAGCGGCGCGCCGGGATGTCGGGGAAGAGGTGGTGCTCGATCTGGTGCGACAGGTTGCCCGACAGCATGTGGAGCAGGTCGCCGCCGCTGATGTTGGCCGAGCCGAGCAGCTGGCGGTAGTACCAGTGCCCGCGCGACTCGTCCTCGCACTCCTCCTCGGTGAAGGTGGCGACGCCGGCCGGGAAGTGGCCGCAGAAGATGATGTTGAAGGCCCACACGTTGCGGATGAGGTTGGCCGTGACGTTGCCGGCGAAGGTCAGCGGGAACAGCGGACCGGTGAGCGCGGGGAAGATCAGGTAGTCCTTGAGGGCCTGCTTCTTCACCTTCTTCATGATCGCGGAGTGCATGTGCGCGTTCTCCTCGATCTTGCGCTTGCCCTTCACGATGTTCTCGACCTCGAGGTCGTGCATCGCCACGCCCCACTCGAAGAACAGCATGAGCAGCACGGCGTAGACCGGGTTGCCGAGGTAGTAGGGGTGCCACGGCTGGTCCTCGTCCATGCGCAGGATGCCGTAGCCGATGTCACGGTCCTTGCCGAGGATGTTGGTGAACGTGTGGTGGATGTAGTTGTGGCTGTACTTCCACTGCTCGCCGGGGCACACGTTGTCCCAGTCGTAGATGCGCGAGCTGAGGTTCGGGTCGCCCATCCAGTCGTACTGGCCGTGCATGACGTTGTGGCCGATCTCCATGTTCTCGAGGATCTTCGACAGGCTCAGCGCCGCGACCGCGAGCGGCCAGGCCGGGGGCAGGTAGAAGAGCGCGCGACCGGCGACCTCGAGCTGCTGCTGACGCTTGACGACGTTGCGGATGTACGTCGCGTCCTCCTCGCCGAGGTCCGCCAGGATGCGCTGGCGCAGCGCGTCCATCTCGTTGCCGAAGTCCTCGAGCTGCTCGGGGGTGAGGTTGGGGACCTTGGGCGCGGAGGCGCGGGTGCTGGACTTCTTCAGACGGGGGACGAACGGGATCGTGGTCATGGTGAGGTCCTTTCGACGGTGCGGTCGGGAGGTCTGGAGCTGATGGGTCAGAGGTCGACGGCGCAGCTGCCGACGGGAGCCGACACGCAGATGCGCACGTCCTCGTCGGGCAGCGACGACGTCTCGCCGGTGAGGATGTTGCGGACGGTGCCCTCGGTCTTGCGCGAGACGCACGAGAAGCAGATGCCCATGCGGCAGCCGAACTCCGGCGTCAGGCCGGCGGCCTCCGCCTGCTCGAGCAGGCTCGAGCCGTCATTCGCGGCGGTGGAGCCGGCGATGTTGAACCCCACGGTGCCCTCGGCGTCCTCCTCGCGGGCGAACGCCGGCGGCTTGAAGAACTCCAGCCGCAGGCGCGGCGAGTCGCCGTAGGCCTCCTGGACGAGCTCGACGAGCCCGGCCGGGCCGCAGACCCAGGTGTCGAGGTCGGTGTAGTCGCCGACCATGAGCCGCAGCTCCTCGGGGTCGAACAGGTGCGGCCCGTAGCGCAGGTGCACCGTGACGCCGTTGTCCGCGGCGGCGATCTCGGCGAGCTCCTCGGCGAAGATCTGGTCCTCGGGGGAGCGCGCGTAGTGCAGGAACGTCACCTTGCGCTGGGCGTGCCCGTCGTACCCGTCGCGCAGCAGGGTGCGGACGTGTGACATGACCGGGGTGATGCCGGACCCGCCGGAGATCATCAGGAGGTGGTTGTTCGTGGGCGTCGCGGCGCTCTCGTGCATCGTGAAGTCGCCCTCGGCCTGGCTGAGGTGGAGGATCAGTCCGGGCTGGGCCTCGCGCACGAGGTGCTTGGAGACGACGCCCTCCTCGTGGGCGCGCACGGTGATCGTGAACTGCTCGCCGGGAAGCGAGGCGGCCGAGGAGATCGAGAAGCAGCGGGTGGTGCGTCGGCCGTCGATCTCGAGGCCGACCTGCACGTACTGGCCGGAGCGGTGACCGCGCCACGTGCTCGTCGGCTCGAGCGTGAGCGTGGCGACCGGGTGCTCGCCGTCCGTCTCGCGCTTCACGTCCACGACCTGGGCTCGCACGTCGGTCGCGGCCCACATGGGGTTGACCTGGCGGAGGTAGTGGTCGACCCCGTGCGGGGACGTCAGGGAGGCAAGCAGGCGCGAGCCGAGCACGCGCTGGGCGAGCGGAGGGAGGCCGGTCGTGGCGGTCGCCGTCATGATCAGTCCTTCGCGGTTCGGGGTCGGAGCCAGGTGGGTTAGTGGACACCTGTCCACCAACTGTCGGTATGTGACACTGCGAATGTCAACGTGTTCGTCCTGTGACGGCAGGCACGTCGCGTGTTTGCGCAGGTCAGACGCAGGCAACGGTGGTCACGTGTCCACCGACACAGGTAGGCTCGACCGCATGGAGGACCAGCCCGACGCCCTGCCGACGCGCACCGAGCGCAAGGAGCGCACCCGTCGCGCCATCCTCGACGCGGCCCTCGTGCTCACCGAGCAGAGCTCGTTGTCGGCCCTGTCGTTGCGGCACGTGGCCCGCGAGGTGGGCATCGCTCCCACGGCGTTCTACCGGCACTTCGTCTCGGCCGAGGACCTCGGACTGGCCCTCGTCGACGAGTCGTTCTCGTCGCTGCGGCGCATGATCCGCGACGTGCGCAGCGCGGCGCCGTCGGTCGGGGGAGTGATCGGCCAGTCCGTCGACGTCCTCGTCGAGCGCGTCCGGTCCGACCCGGCGCACTTCGGCTTCATCAGCCGCGAGCGAGTGGGTGGCGTGCCCGGGGTGCGCGCCGCGATCCGGCACGAGCTCGACCTGTTCGAGGCCGAGATCGCCACCGACTTCGCCAGGTTGCCCGGCGCCGTGCACTGGTCGAACGAGGACCTGCGCACCTCGGCGGACCTGATCGTCACGGCGATGGTCGCGGCGGCCGAACGGCTCCTGCAGGGTCCACGGACCGCCGCCTTCGACCGCGAGGTCGCCCGGACGACGACCACGCAGCTGCGGATGCTGTCGATCGGCGCCATCCACTGGCGTTCCCGCCCCGAGGACCGGGGCGGGAGCGCTCAGATCCGGGCGACGGGCGGGTCGGAGAACTCTCCGGTGTAGTAGTCGTCGGGCTGGGTGAACGGCAGCGCCTTGCACTTCGGGGCCGGGCTGACCGTCTGCCGCGTGCCGGTGACGTCGGTGATCTCGAACGACGATCCCGTGAGGTCCTTCTGGGACTCGACGTGGCTCCACGAGGCCTTGAACAGGTCGATGCCCACGAAGTCGACCCCGACGGAGCCGGTCTCCTCGGTCTCGGCCACGTCGTACTCCAGGTCCCGCACGTTCGCCTTCTCGTCGAGTACGTCCTGCACGGGATCACCGCCGTCGGTCTGCTCGACCTCGTCGTCGAATTCGACGTCGACGTCGCCCTTCTTCAGGTTCCCGTCCTCGTCGCGGGGGAACATCTCGTCGATCCGGGGGCCCAGCTCCTCACGCAGCTCCGGGTGCTGGTCGAAGTCGAGGATCATCTCGGTGACGGTGGCCTTGCCCTCCTTGCTCTTCGTCTCGTAGGCGCCGCTGAGCCCGAACCCGTAGGGCAGGGCGACGGACAGGTCGATGCCGGCGCGGTTGATGCTGTCGAGGGCCTGGTCGTCGAGGGTGACGATGAGCTTGCCGAGCTTCCCGTCCGGCCCCCAGGTGACCGACGTCGATGAGCTGCCCGCCCACTCGGCCCCGAGGGCGTCGCCGCCCTTCGCGCCACCGCGGTCCTCCTGCTCGCCGTCCTTGCCGCCCTTCTTGTCCTTCGTCGCCTTGCCGCCGGCCTTCACCCCGATGAGGAAGCCGCCGAGGTCGGTGGACTTGTACGACGCCGTGAAGCTGCCGTCGGCCCAGTCGCGCTGCTCGACCTGCACCTCGCCGGTGTAGTCACCGGAGATGCCCGGGGTGATGCCTCCCGAGCCCTTGCCCTTGGACGTCGAGATCGGGAAGCTGACGCCCCCGGAGACCTTCACCTTGGAGGACCGCACGGACGACGTCGCGAGGTCGTGGTGCTCCGGCTCGGTCTCCTGCAGCTCCTTCTTGCGCTCCATGAGCTTCTGCGCCTGCTGCACGTGGTAGGGGTTGGGCGGGCACTGCCCGGGTCGGGGACAGATCGTGCTGGTCTGCATCAGGCCCTGGATGTTCGCGTCGATGGTCCGGTACTGCTGGTACCAGTCGAGCCACTCCTGGGCCTTCTCCATGTCGTGGAACTCGTAGGTCTGTCCCTTCTCGTAGCCGGTGACACCGCCGACGCTGAAGTCGATGCCCTTGCCGCTGCCGGAGACCTCGCCGCCGACCTCGGTGCCCTCCAGCAGGTGCACCCGGACCCGTCCGTCGCCGAGGTCCTCGACGAGCATGCCGTCGGAGCTGCCGAACTTCACGAAGAGGATCCGGACCTCGGAGCGGTCGACCTCGCTGTTGGAGGACGTCACGCACGGCGGCTCGATGCGGTCGTAGGTGTCTCCCACGCACGTGCCGAGCGTTCCCGCGGTCTTGGCGCGGGCCGTGCCCTCCGTGGCGGTGCGGTAGGCGTCCCACTCGGCCTGGCAGTCCGCGGGCACGTAGAGGTTGCGGCAGCCGACCTGCACGAGCGTGGGGTGCTCGCCGTCGATGGGTCCGCTCGACGGCTGCGCGTCCTTGCAGCGCGGGTCGGAGGGGTCCTCCGGGTTGAGGATCGGGGTGTCGGGATCGACCGGGTCGTCATCGCCCGGCTGGTCGCCGCCCCCGCCCGGCTGCCCACCGTCCCCACCCGGCTGCTCGCCGTCGGTGCAGGCCGCGCCGCCCCCGGCTGCCGCGAGGACCTTCGCGATGGCGCACCGGACGGTGGTGGTCACCTGGGGTGCCTTGGCGTGCACCGCGGTGACGCCCGCGCCCACCAGCACCGCGGCGAGCACCACGATGCCGACGACCTCGAGGGTCCCCTGGCCGCGCGGTGCGCGCGGGGGAGGCGCTGTGGCCCGCTGGAGGAGGGCCGGCAGGACATGGCGGTGAGGCCCCGAGATCGTCACACCTGGAACCTAGGTCCCGCCCCGGCCCGTCACGGAGGGCCTGCGGTCCCGCATCGGACCCGGATCCACCCGGGCTCCGCACCGTGTCGAGGGCCCAGGGGCCCCGTCCGCGGGCGTCGTGGGGCCCGCTGGCGAGCACGGGATCCGTGACGATCCGATGACATGGCCACGAGATCCTGGTCAGGTGCCCCCCGAGAGGGAGATGATCAGCAGGTGACCCATCCGCTTGATCCCCTCACGTCCGACGAGTTCCGCGCGACCACGGCCCTGCTCTCCGCCGAGCACGGCGTGGGGGAGGGATGGCGTTACTGCTCGATCGAAGGGCTCCAGCCGGCCAAGGCCGACCTCGACGCCTACGCCACCGACGGGACCGTCCCCGCCCGCGTGGTCGAGGTGCTCTGCCTCGAGCAGGCCACCAACCGGACCTTCCGCGGTCGGGTCGACCTCTCCGCCGACGCGGTGCTCTCGTTCGAACACGTGCCTGGCGTGCAGGCCAACTTCACCGTGGACGAGTGGGAGGAGGCCGACGCTGCCCTCCGCGCGCACCCCGACGTGATCGCGGCGCTGGCGAAGCGGGGCATCACCGACCTCTCGCTGGTCTTCATGGACACCTGGACCTACGGCGACGCCGTGATGCCCGAGCAGTGGAAGGACCGGCGCATCGGCTGGTCCGACACCTGGGTGCGGGCCGCCGAGGGCGCCAACCCGTACGCCGGTCCCGTGAACGGTCTGCACTGCGTGATCGACATCAACACGATGGAGCTCCTGGCGATCGAGGACACCCACACCGTCTCGCGGCCCGACGTGATGGGCGAGTACGTGCCACGCCACGTGCCCGACCGGCTGAAGGGCCACCGGCCGCCGCGCAAGCCGCTCGAGATCACCCAGCCCGAGGGCATCGGCTTCGAGGTCGACGGGCACGAGCTCCGGTGGCAGAACTGGACCATGCGGGTCGGCTTCAACCACCGCGAGGGCATGACCATCAACGCCGTCACCTACGACGACGCCGGCCGCACGCGCCAGGTGGCGCACCAGCTGAGCTTCGCCGAGATGGTCGTCCCCTACCGCGACCCGAGCGTCGACCACTACCGGCGCACGGCCTTCGACATCGGCGAGTGGGGGCTGGGCTTCATGACCCAGTCGCTCGAGCTGGGCTGCGACTGCCTGGGCGAGATCCGCTACCTGGACGCCGTCATGCACGACAGCACCGGCGAGCCGTACACGATCACGAACGCGATCTGCCTGCACGAGGAGGACAGCGCGATCGGCTGGAAGCACGTCGACCACGGTGCTGACGGAGGAGGGGCGGGGGCCGAGGTCCGCCGCCAGCGCCGGTTCGTGGTCTCGTTCCACGTGACCGTCGCCAACTACGAGTACATCGTCTACTGGCGCTTCTACGAGGACGGCAACATCGAGTGTGAGGTGCGCGCCACCGGCATCATGGTCGTCACGCACGTGGAGGAGGGCCAGGCCCATCCGCACGGCACCCTGGTCGACGAACGGACCTACGCGCCGTACCACCAGCACTTCCTCGTCGCGCGGCTCGACCTCGAGCCCGACGGCCGCACCAACACGGTGCAGCGCAGCGAGACGGTGATCGACCCCATCGGACCAGAGAACCCGCTGGGTCTCGGCATCCGGCAGGTCAGCACGCCGATCGCCGTCGAGGGGCACGACGACTTCAGGTGGGAGAGCCAGCGTGCCTGGAAGGTCGTCAACGAGCGGTCGCTCAACGGCCTGGGCACGCCGGTCGCCTACAAGCTGGTGCCCGGCGGCGCGATCCCGTCGTTCTTCCACCCGGAGTCGCCGGTCTTCCAACGGGCCCAGGTGATCGGTCACACGGTGTGGGTGACCCCGCACGACGCCGAGGAGCGCTGGCCCGCGGGCGAGTTCGTCAACCAGAGCAAGGACGACCACGGGCTGCCCGAGTGGGTGCAGCAGGGGCGTTCGACCACCGACACCGACGTGGTGCTCTGGTACGTGTTCGGCATCCACCACATCACGCGCCCCGAGGACTGGCCCGTGATGCCGGCCGACATCGTCTCGTTCTGGCTCAAGCCGGTCGGCTTCTTCGACCGCAACCCCTCGCTCGACGTGGAGCCGGCGGCGTCGTCGTCGTGCCACACCGAGGGCGACGCGTCGTCCAAGGGGGGCTCGCACTGCCACTGATCGGCCGCTCGTGGAGGCTGGATCAGGCGTCGGTCTCCTTGACCTCGTCGTCCATCTCGGTGGCGAAGACGCGGAACTCGTCGCGACCGGTGTGCATCGACCACAGGGTCTCGGCAAGGACCTGGGGGTCCTTCTGCGGGTGGCCCTCCTCGATCGACCCGGGAATCACCAGCTGAGCGACGTGGATGTCCTCGGGGGCGAGCGTGTCGTGCAGCATCTGCGCGTACGCCGACTGCGCGGCGAACGACAGCGACGTGCCGGCGAACTTCGGTGCCGGGCGCACGGCCGTGCCGCCGTTGACGAAGAGCACGGTGCCCTTGCCGACGAAACGCATGTTCTGCAGCACGGCGTGCACGGCGGCGAGCGGCCCGTAGACGGAGAACTCGATCGCGCCGCGGGCGTCGTCCACGGTGGTCTCGAGCAGCGGGCGCAGGAACGACTTCTGCGGCAGCGGGCTGTACTGCAGGACCTCGATGGGGCCTTGCGTCTCGTTGGCCTGCTCCAGCGTGCGGGCGAGGGAGTCGGGGTCGCGGACGTCGGTGGTCCAGCCCTGGGCGTCGATGCCTTCGGACCTCAGCTCGGCAGCGAGAGCGTCGACGCGCTCGGCGTTGCGGGCCAGCAGCGCCACGGCGTGGCCCTCCTGGCCGAAGCGGCGGGCGACCGCCGCTCCCAGTCCGCGTCCGGCTCCGACGATGGCGATGGTGGTCATGAGGTCTCCTCGTCCAGGGGAAGCGTGCTGCTCCACGCTAGGTCCGTCCGGCCGGCTCGGCAGGTCGAAGGACGTCGGTCCGGTCGGGCAGGTAGGGCAGGATGGACGGCAGGCGACAGGTCTTGGTCACGGGAGGACACATGACGATCACTGGGCTCGACCACGTGCAGGTGGCGATCCCGCCCGGAGGCGAGGACCAGGCGCGGGCGTTCTACGGGACGCTGCTCGGCATGGTCGAGGAACCGAAGCCGCCTGCGCTGGCCGTGCGTGGCGGGTGCTGGTTCGCGTCCGGCTCCGCCGTGCTGCACCTGGGTGTGGAGGAGCCGTTCTCGCCGGCCCGCAAGGCGCACCCCGCGTTCCTCGTCGACGACCTCGACGCGGTCGAGGCGGTCCTCGAGGCTGCGGGACACGCGTGCGTGCGCTCGGACCAGGAGATCCCCGGGGTCGTCCGCTTCCACACCACCGACCCCTTCGGCAACCGGGTCGAGCTGCAGCAGGTCTGAGCGGCCTCAGAGCTCGGCGTAGCCCTCACGGAACGTCGGTCGGGTCGGCACCCAGCCGGTGGCGCGCAGCCGGGCGTTGGAGAGACGCTTCCCGTGCGCGCGGGAGCGGTCGGCGGGCGCCGGCGGGGTGAGACCGAGCCGCTCGGCCAGGTGGGCGGCGACGTCGCCGCGCAGGGCCGGTTCGTCGTCGGTGCCGAGGTAGAGCGGGGCGGGATCCTCGACGGCGGTCAGCAGGTGCACCGCGGCCGCGGCGGCGTCGTCCCGGTGGATGCGGTTGGTCCAGCGGTTCAGGTCGCGGACCTCCCCGGAACGGACCTCCTCGACGAGGCGCGGCGTGCCGTCGTCGTAGAGCCCGGACAGACGCAGCACCGTGCCGGTCGGGACGCGCTCGAGGAACGTGCGCTCCGCCTCCAGCAGCACCTGCGCAGGGGCGTCGCCGGGGGCCGGTGCGGTGTCCTCCGTGACGACGTCGTCGGCGTCGCCGTTGACCGCCGTCGACGAGACGAGCACCGCGCGTCGGGGTCGCGCCCCCTGGGCGTCGAGGGCGTCGAGGGCGCGCACCATGCCGTCGAGGTAGGTGGCCCGGTACGACTCCTCGGTACGCGGGCGGGCGGTGAGCACCACCGCCAGCAGCTGGAGATCCAGCTCGGGGAGCGTCGGCGACTCTCGGGAGAGGTCGGCCGAGACGCCCACGATCGGGGGCGGCACGAGGTCGGCACGGCGTCGGATGCCGGCCACGTGGTGGCCGAGCGCCGCGAGACGCAGGCCGACGTCGGCGCCGAGTCGGCCGCAGCCGACGAGCAGGGTGTCGGGACGGGGAGACATTACGACGGCTCCTAGAACGGGGGCCAGGGGACGGCGGGCATGGGGCCCGACGGGGCGGGCAGGGTGCCCGCGGACAGCAGGGCGTCGCAGCGCGCCGCGAGCGCCTCGACCTCGGCGACCTTGAGCAGGTCGTGCAGCACGGCGCCGAGCCCGTCGGTCTCGTCGTCGACCGACGCGCGCACGCGACGGACGCCGTCGAGCTCCTCCTCGGTGAGCGGCTCGTCGAGCCAGCCCCACAGGACCGTGCGGAGCTTGTGCTCGGCGTGCAGCGTGAGGCCGTGGTCGATCCCGTGCCGGTGCCCGTCGGCCATCTCCAGCACGTGACCGCCCTTGCGGTCGGCGTTGTTGAGCACGACGTCGAGCACCGCCATGCGCCGCAGGGCAGGGGTGTCCTCGTGGACGAGCGAGACGCGTCGGTCGCGTCCGTCGTAGCCGTCGAACACGTGCAGCATGCCGGCCGGGACCGCGCCGGCCGGGACGATCGTGACCGCCTCCTGCCCGGGGTCGACGGTCTGCCAGAGCTGCACCATGCCCGGGCCGTGCGGTCCGTCGCGCAGCCACGTGAGGGGGACGACGTGCCAGCCCGTGACCTCCGAGACCAGGTGGGCGGCGACCTCGCGCTCCGCGAGCGTGCCGTCGGGGAAGTCCCACAGCGGCTGCTCGCCCGAGACCGGCTTGTAGACGACCTCGACGTCGCCGATCGTGCCCACGAACGTGGCGTTCGAGGCGGGCATGACCCGGCCGGTGAGCACCAGCTCGCCGGTCAGCAGGTCCGCCTCGTCGGTCGCGGGGTCGGCGTCGATCGCCTCACGACCGTCGGCGACGGGGGAGGCGTCGTTCACCGGAACTCGTCGGGCAGCTCGCAGACGTGGTCGGCGGACGGGTCCATCGGCGTCTGGCACAAGGGGCACAGCGGTCGCCCGGCCGACACGACCTCGCGGGTGCGCTTGGCGAACGCCCGCGCACTGCCGACGGGGATGCGCACGACGAGGGCCTCGGGCGGATCGATCTCGACCACGCCGTCCTCGTCGGCCTCGGCCTCGACGTCGAGCACCGGGAAGGCCTCGACCACGATCTGGGCCGTGGACGGGTCCCAGCCCAGCCCCATCGCACCGGCACGGAACTGCTCCGCCACCGGCTCGTCGAGCGGCTCGTGGTCGGCCAGACCGTCGGGCGCCACGGTCGGGACGGAGAACGGGTTGCCCTCCTCGGCCATCAGCTCGTCGAGCACCTCGTCGATGCGGTCGGCCAGCGCGGCGGACTGCTCCTTCTCGACCGCCACGCTGACGAGGTCGGCCCCGGAGCGGGCCTGGAGGAAGAACGTGCGGGAGCCGGGGGTGCCGATGGTCCCGACGACGAAGCGGTCGGGCCAGTCGAATCCGTGGACGATGGTGGCCATGTCTCCACTCTAGGGTCCGACCCCAGACGTCGCTGGGTGCGGCACGACGTCAGGACCGGCCGGGGCCGGCCAGCTCGGCGGGCCCGTCGTCCAGGTCCTCCGGAGCGGCGGTCGCGCTCTGCCCCGCCCCGGGCCCGGCACCCCCGCCGGTGCTGCCTTCGGCCGCGCTGTGC
>NZ_JANLGG010000060.1:0-529 GCF_024655735.1 Aeromicrobium sp. 50.2.37 | reverse complement strand
CCGCCGCGCGCCGCCGAGGACCTGTGGCCGAGGCGGTGCTGACCGCGGCCTGCACGTGGGCCGTGCTCGGCGGGCGTTCGCTGGAGCGCGAGGCGCTCGCCGTGCACGCCCTGCTCGACGCCGACGACCTGGCCGGTGCCCGCCGCCGCGTGACCCATCTCGTGGGCCGCGACCCCAGCACGCTCGACGTCGAGGGCGTGGCCCGCGCGACGGTCGAGTCCGTCGCCGAGAACACGTCCGACGCCGTCGTCGCGCCCCTCGTGGCCGGCGCCGTCGCGGGGGTCCCCGGGCTCCTGGCCTACCGCGCCGCCAACACCCTCGACGCCATGGTGGGCCACCGGACGCCACGCCTCGAGCGGTTCGGCTGGGCCGCCGCACGGCTCGACGACGGGCTCAACCTCGTGCCCGCGCGGCTGTCCGCGACCCTGGCCGTCGTCACCGCCCCGCTCGTCGACGGCAGCCCCGGCACGGCCGTTCGCGCGTGGCGCCGCGACGCCCGCCACCACCCGAGCCCCAACGCCGGACCTGT
>NZ_JANLGG010000005.1:106357-136605 GCF_024655735.1 Aeromicrobium sp. 50.2.37 | reverse complement strand
ACCCCGTGCCGCGCGCCTCGGCCCGCCGATCGCCTCGGGCCGATGGTTCGCCGTCGAGCGGCCGGGCGACGACCCTCAGCAGCAGGCGGCGCTGCAGGTCGCGCGCACCGAGGCGCTCGTGGCTCGGCACGGCGTGGTCACGCGCGGAGCCGTCGTGGCGGAGCAGACGCCCGGTGGGTTCGCCGGGGCCTACCGGGTGCTGCGTGAGCTGGAGCAGAACGGCTCGGTGCTGCGCGGCTACTACATCGACTCCCTCGGCGCGGCTCAGTTCGCGTCGGTGGCGACCGTCGACCGGATGCGCACGTTCGAGCGTCCCGACGACGAGCGTGCCGACGTCGACGCGGTGGTGCTGGCCGCCACCGACCCGGCCCAGCCGTTCGGCGCCGCCCTGCCGTGGCCTGCCATCACCGACCCCGCCGACGACCTGAAGCACCGGCCCGCCCGCAAGGCCGGCGCGCTGGTCGCGCTGCACGACGGCCGTGCGGTGCTGTACGTCGAGCGTGGCGGGCGCTCGTGCCTGGCGTTCACCGACGACGCCGACGTGCTCGCCCGGGCCGCCCACGCCCTCGCGGCTCTCGGCCGGTCCGGCCGCATCCCCCGCCTCACCGTGGAGTCGGTCAACGGCCGCCCCTCCGGCTCCAGCCCCACCGGCGAGGCGTTGCTGGCCGCGGGCTTCGAGCGCCACCCCAAGGGCCTGCGACTCGATCTGCGACGCGGCAGCGACACCGCCCGCCGGTCGCCGGCGTCCGGACGGCCGAGCCATGCCTGAAGGGGATACCGGGCGAGGCGTGACACCCCCGCCCGACAGCCCCACCCGACGAGAGGAGGTCGCCGATGCCCGAAGGTGACACCGGGCGAGGCGTGACACCCCCGCCAGACCACCTCGATCGACGGCAGGAGGTCGCCGATGCCCGAAGGTGACACCGTCTGGCGCACCGCGCACCACCTGCGCGAGGTGCTGGAGGGTCGTGAGCTGGTGCGCTCCGACGTGCGCGTGCCGCAGTGGGCCACGCTCGACCTGTCGGGTCGCACGGTCGACGAGGTGCTGAGCCGCGGCAAGCACCTGCTGATCCGCGTGGGTGATGCGTCCATCCACTCCCACCTGAAGATGGAGGGCGCCTGGCACGTGCTGCGGCGGGGCAGCCGGTGGCGGCGTCCCGCGCACACGGCGCGGATCGTCCTCGAGACCGAGCAGCACCAGGCCATCGGCTTCTCGCTCGGGCTGCTCGAGATCCTCAGGCGCGAGCACGACGACGAGGCGCTCGCCTACCTCGGCCCCGACCTGCTCGGTCCCGACTGGGACCTCGCCGAGGCCACGCGCCGCGTGTCGGCCGATCCCGAGCGCCCGATCTTCGTGGCGCTGCTCGACCAGCGGAACCTGGCCGGCCTGGGCAACGAGTACGTCAACGAGCTGCTGTTCCTCTCCGGACTCCTGCCCACGCGACCGGTGGGCGAGGTCCCCGACGTCGCACGGGTGATCGACCGCGGGCACCGGTTGCTCGACGTCAACAAGGCGCGGGTGGAACGCACGTTCACCGGGAGCACCCGGCACGGTGAGGATCGCTGGGTCTACCGCCGCGAGCACGCCCGGTGCCGCCGGTGCGGCACGCCCCTGCGCAACGACGAGCTGGGCGACGAGCCCGGCCGTGAGCGGATCACCTTCTGGTGCCCGCACTGCCAGACGTGAGAGTCCTCGTCAGGACGCCTGGGCCGACTGCCGCGAGGTCTCGTCGAGTCGCGTCCAGACCATGGCCTCGTCGAGGTCGGTCCGACGGTTGTCCCAGGCGTCGAGGAACCAGTTCTGGCGCACCGTCCAGGGCTTCTCGCGACCCTGCTGCGGGAGCACCCCCGCAGCCCGCTGCACGTAGCCGGACTGCAGGTCCAGCGCCGGAGCGGTCTCTCCCTTCGCGCCCTGGGGGTCGGGGGTGCCCGCCGCGTAGCCGTGGCTGCGCATGTGCTCGACCAGCCGTGCGACGTACTGCCACGAGAGGTCGGCACGCAGGGTCCACGAGGCGTTCGTGTAGCCGATGCACCAGGCGAGGTTCGGGACGCCGCTGATCATCAGGCCCTTGTAGACGAACCGCTCGTTCGGGTCGACCTTCTCACCGTCGACGTCGATCGCGACCTTGCCGAGCGCCACGACCTTGAGCCCGGTGGCGGTCACCACGACGTCGGCGTCGAGGTGCTGGCCGGACGTGAGCCGGATGCCGGTCTCGTCGAACCCGTCGACGTGGTCGGTGACGATCGAGGCCTTGCCGCGCCGCAACGTGCGCCACAGGTCGCCGTTCGGCACCACGCAGAGCCGCTGGTCCCACGGGTCGTAGCGCGGGGTCAGGTGCTTGGGGTCGAAGCCGTCGGGCGCGGAGCGTCCGGCGCGGGTCAGCAGGATCTTCTTGGCTGCGCTCGGGAAGCGGCGGCAGAACTCGTAGAAGCCGATGGCCACGGTGGCGTTCTTGACGCGCGTGACCCGGTGGGCCAGGCCTGCCGGCAGGACCTTCCGCAGCCCGGCCGAGAGGGCGTCCTCCCCGGGCAGGGAGGTGATGTACGTGGGCGAGCGCTGCAGCATCGTCACGTGCTCGGCCTCCTCGGCCATCGACGGCAGCAGCGTGATGGCCGTGGCACCGGAGCCGATGACGACGACCTTCTTGCCCTGGTAGTCCAGGTCCTCGGGCCAGAACTGCGGATGCACGACGGTCCCGGCGAAGTCCTCGAGGCCGGGGAAGTCCGGCGTGTAGGCCTCGTCGTAGTCGTAGTAGCCGCTGCACATGAACAGGAACGAGCAGGTCTGCTCGACGAGCTCGCCGTCGACCTCGCTGGTGAGCGTCCACCGGGCGTCCGCGGACGACCAGCTGGCCGCGACGACGCGGTGGCCGTAGCGGATCCGCTGGGCGATGCCGTGCTCGTCGGCGGTGCTGCGGATGTACTCGCGGATGTCGCCGCCGTCGGCGATGGACTTGCGGTCCGTCCACGGCCGGAACGGGTAGCTCAGCGTGTACATGTCGGAGTCCGACCGCACCCCGGGGTAGCGGAACAGGTCCCACGTGCCGCCCATGGCGTCGCGGGCCTCGAGGATCGCGTAGCTGGTGCCCGGGCTCATGGTGCTCAGGCGGTACGCGGCGCCGATGCCGGACAGCCCCGCACCCACGATGACGACGTCGACGTGCTCCATGTCCACACCTCTCAGATACTGACGGTATCCGAAACCGTACGGCGAGTATGCCGCCGCGTCAAGCAACGAGAGCCGACGCGCAAGCCACGCGACCGCCCTCCCTCTAGGATCGAGGCGTGAGTGACGTGCTCGAGACCCGCCCCGACGAGGCCACCGACGCCCGCGAGGTCCGCGACCCCCGGTGGATGATGCTGATCGGCGGCGTCGTCGGCTTGGTCGCCGCCGCCACGTTGACCATCGAGAAGGTCCGCTACCTGACCGAGCTCTCCGAGGGTCGTGAGCCGACGACCAACTGCGACCTCAACGCCTTCGTGAGCTGCGGCGGTGTCATCAACACTCCAGAGGCGTCCGCGTTCGGCTTCCCCAACCCGATCATCGGCATCGTCGGGTTCACGGTGGTGCTGACCCTCGGGGTGCTGCTCGCGTCCGGCGTGCGCCTGCCGGGCTGGATCTGGGGCGGCCTCCAGGTCGGCGTCCTGTTCGGCATCGGGTTCGTGACGTGGCTGCAGTACCAGAGCATCTACGACATCGAGAAGCTCTGCCCGTGGTGCATGGTCGTCTGGACGATGATGATCCCGCTGTTCGTGCTCGTCACCGCCCGCAACCTTCGCGCGTTCGCGCCCGGCTCGGCCGTCACCCGGTTCCTCAGCAACTGGACGCTGCTCGTGGTCGTGCTCTGGTACGTCGCCGTCATCGCGGCCATCTGGTTCCAGTTCGGCGAGAACCTCTGGGCCTGAGGCCCACGGCCCGAGACCGGGGCGGCCTACCGTGCGGCGTCGCCGGCCAGCTCGTCGAGCACCTCGGCCAGGCGGACGTCGCGTCCGCTGACGCCGCTCACGTCGTGGCTGCTCAGTCGTACCTCGACGCGGTCGTACACGTTGGTCCACTCGGGGTGGTGGTCCATCTCGTCGATGCGCGGTGCGGCCGCGGCCATGAAGGCGATCGCGTCCGAGAAGCCGTCGAAGGTGTAGGTGCGCGTCAGCCCCGACACGTCGCCGGACCAGCCGGGCAGGTGCTCGAGGGCCTGGGTCACGCGCGCGGGGTCGAACGGCTCGTCCATGCCCCGACCGTACGCGTCAGGCTGCGACGGCGCGAGCCCGTCGGGTGATCGCGTCCACCAGCACCTGCGGCTCGTGGTCGGGGATCCAGTGGCTGACCCCCTCCAGGACGACGAGCTCGTACGGCGCGTCCACGTGCTGGGGCGTGAGGTCGACTCCCTTGCGGCCGAGGGCCACGTCGCCCGTGCTCCAGACCATGGTCGTGGGCACCCTCACCTTTCCCTGGACCGAGCTGAGCGAGAACGGCAGGCCGCGGTAGTAGCCGAGGCCGCCGGGCAGGGCGCCTCCGTCGATCATCTCGGCCTCGAACCGATCACGGAGCTCTCGATCCATGCCCGCGTGGGCGAGGGCGCGCTCACGCACGCCCTTCGCCCGCGTGAGCACCAGCTCGGGCACCTTCGGCAGCTGGAAGAAGCCCATGTACCAGGACTTCAGCAGCTGTGTGCTGCGCAGCATCGACGCCATGAAGGCAGCCGGGTGCGGCACCGAGACCGCCGTCCAGGACTGCAGGAGCTCGGGGCGGGAGGCGGCGACGTACCAGCCGATGGCCGACCCCCAGTCGTGGCCCACGAGGTGCACGGGCTTGCCGACGATCTCGAGCAGCGCAGCCACGTCGGCGGCGATGAGGTCACCGGCATAGGCCTTGCGGCCGCGGGGACGGGCCCCCGGGGAGTAGCCGCGCAGGTCGGGGGCGATGGTGCGGTACCCCTCCGCGTGCAGCAGCTCGCTCACCCGCTCCCACGAGGTCGCCTTCTGCGGGAACCCGTGCAGCAGCACCACCGGGTCGCCCCCGATCGGCCCGGTGTCGGTGACGTCGAACGTCAGACCGTCGTGGGAGTACGTGTGGATGCGTCGCGCAGGAGACATGCCGCGAGCATACCGACGGTACGCGTCGGCGCCAGCGTCTCGCGCTCCACGATCCCGGACGCCCAGCCTCCGCAGACCCCGGCCACAGGCTCACCACAGGGTGGGCCGCCACCGTGGACGAGGTCCGTCACACCACCAGGAGAAGACCCATGAACAGCTCGACCGCAGCACGCATCGGCATCGCCGGCATCGTCGCCGGAGCCGGACTCGCCGCCGGCGGCATCGCCGTCGCGTCCGCCGAGGACACCGCCGACAGCACCGCGAGCTCCAGCGCCCACCCGGGCGGTCATCGGGGCGGACCCGGCGTCCTCGCCGAGACGCTCGCCGAGGAGCTCGACCTGGAGCAGTCCGACGTCGAGGACGCGCTCGCCGCCGTGCGCGATGACCTGCGTCCCGACGCGCCCGCCGAGGGCGAGAAGCCGACCCCGCCCTCCGACGAGGATCGAGCCGACCGCCAGGCCGCCCTCGCCACGTCACTCGCGAAGGAGCTCGACGTGTCCGAGGCGAAGGTGACGGCCGCGCTCGCCGTCGCCGAGAAGCAGGCCGAGAGCGATCGCGAGGAGCGGCAGGCCGAGGGCCGCACCGCCCTCGTCGAGCGCCTCGACGCCGCCGTGGAGGACGGCACCCTCACGAAGACCGACAAGACATCCGTCCTGAAGGCCTACGACGCCGACCTGCTCGGCGGGCCGGGCCTGGGTGGGCCGGGTGGGCCGGGTGGGCGTGGCCCGGGCGGGCCGGGTGGTGAGAAGGCTGGCGCTTCGTCCTGAAGTCCCGAGGTTCGGAACGTCATGGCCCGTCTCGCCGTCGGTTTCGGGTGATGGGTTCCGAGACCTGAACGGCCACGCGGTGCGTGGCCTGGCATGGACGAGTCAGGAGCTGCCGGGATCCCTCCGCAGGGCGCCTTCGGCGCGAGAGGGTGGGGCCCACTCGATTCACGGTGCCTGTTTCACCGAGCCTCGAAGGCCCCGCACGACACACGAAGGCCCCGCACCGTCACGAGGACGGTGCGGGGCCTTCGAGGCTCGGTGGAGCTGCCGGGAATCGAACCCGGGTCCTTTGGCGCTGAGTCAGGTCTTCTCCGGGTGCAGTGCGTCATGTCGCTTTTCTCAGCCCTGGTGCTCGGACGAACACGTCACCAACAGGCTCAGTCACGAAAAAGTCCCGATCGCGTCACGTGACGCTACGCGATCAGCAAGTCCCCTAGATGAGACAGACGATCCGGGACGGGGACGCTCCCGGGTCTGCCCTTCACCAGTCGCTGTCAGGCAGCGAGGGCGAAGTCAGTGCGCTTGGAATCGGCACTTGTGGTTTGCGACGAACGTTAAAGAGATGACGTCGCGTTCTCTACCCGCTTCTCCTGAGTCGAACGACCAAAGTCGAAACCGATCAGCCCCTCTTGAGTTGTCAAACGCCCGGAGGCGCTCCCTCACTGTACAACCGCGGACCGACACCGTGCATTCCTCGCGCGGAACCACGTCCACCATCGGTGGACGCGCACCGTCAGCAGCTCTCCTGCGGTTGCACATCCACCGATGCGGGCGGTGGCGGACCCCCGGTCGGGTCGGCTCAGCCGAAGACGGACTGCGCCCACTCCGGATGGTCGATGAACGGATTGCGGTTGCCCTGGTAGCGGGTGTCGATCAGGTCGTTGCGCCGCTGCTCCGCCGCCGATGGCGGGTCCTGCGCGTGCCACTGCAGCAGCACCGAGATCCGGCCGAGGTAGGGCGTCGTGCCGTTGACCTGGTCGTTGGCCTCCAGGTCGGCGAAGCCGTCGCCGCCCTCGTAGCGCACCGCCATGTACATGACCATGCGCGCCACGTCGCCCTTCACCGCGGCCGGCGGCTCGAACGAGTCACCGTCGGTCCGGCACGACGAGCAGCCGCTCACCGACGACCCGCCGGCGTCGAAGTCCTTGTTGCCGCGGGTGCCGTTCACCTGCACGTCCGCAGGGCGCAGGTGGTGCAGGTCGGTGCCGGGGCCGGTCGACGTCCCGAAGTCCCCGTGCGACTGCGGCCAGACGTGCTCGCGGTTCCAGTCACCGACGTTGCCACCGTTCGCGGACTTCGAGCGCGAGACCTGCGAGTAGAAGAGCTTCACGTTGTTGCTGTTGGCGGGGTCCTGGTCGGTGACCTTCAGGGCCTCCCAGACGGCGGAGTAGGAGATCCGCGTCTGCACCGAGATGATGTCGTGCAGCTCGTCCTTCAGCGCCGCGCCGCTGAGGCCCTGGGCACTGTCGTAGTAGCCGGGCTCCGGTGCGGCGTCGGCTGCACGCGGCAGCACGGCGAGGACGAGCGTGATGATGATGGCCAGGCCGGCGTGTCGGGGCGTGCGTCGGCTCGTGGCCGCGCACCCCCGCCCGGCTCCCCCGAGTCGAGTCATGGGCACCACCCCACACCATGGGACCGTCCGTGACCAGACCTGCGACCGGACGTTCACCCGATCGTCACGCTCGGCGGGCGGCTACACGGAGGTCGGGGCGCGGTCCGGGTCGGCCGAGCGCCCGTGCACCAGGGCAGCGGCGCAGCCCGCGGCCACCACGAGCAGCCCGACGCAGATCCACGTGCCGACGCGGAAGCCCGGCCCGAACACGTCGGGCGAGGCGAAGTCCGGTCCCGCGATGCCCGCGAGCGGCGGGATCGCGGCTACCGCGAGGAGGCCCGCCGTCCGCGAGACCGCGTTGTTGATGCCCGAGGCGATGCCGGCCTGGTCGTCCGGTGCGGCAGCGAGCACCGCCGTGGTGAGCGGCGCCACCAGCAGGGTGAGGCCGAGACCCATCAGCACCGCTCCGGGGAGCACGTCGAGCCAGAAGCTCGCGTCGGCCCCGATGCGCAGGTACAGCAGCAGACCCGCCGCCGACAGCAACGGCCCGAGGGTCATCGGGACGCGGGGCCCGATTCGCTGGCCCAGGGCACCCGCGCGCGAGGAGAACAGGAGCATCAGCACGGTCAGCGGCAGCGTCGCCAGGCCGGCCTCGAGGGGCGAGTACCCGGCCACGTACTGCAGCTGCAGCACCAGCAGGAACATGGAGCCGCTCAGTGCGCCGTAGATGGCGAAGGTGCAGATGTTCGCCGCCGTGAACACGCGGTCGGCGAACAACGACAGCGGCACCAACGCGTGCGGGGCGCGCCACTGGTGCACCACGAAGGCGACCAGCAGGGTCAGGCCGGCGAGGCTCGGCACCCACTCCTGCTGGACCAGTCCGTAGGTCAGGAAGGCCAGGGTGCCGACCGTCAGCAGCGAGCCCTCGACGTCGAGCCGCTCCTGCGCACCCGTCGACTCCGGCACGTGCCGCCACGTGACCCAGACGACCGCAGCGGCCAGGGGCAGGTTGATCCAGAAGACCGATCGCCAGCCCACCGCGTCGACGAGCGTGCCGCCGACGAGCGGTCCGAGCGCCGTCGTGACGCCGGCCAGGCCCGACCAGAGGCCGATGGCGCGGCCCCGGTCGTCAGGGTGGATCGAGGCCGAGATGATCGCGAGGCTGCCCGGCGTCAGCAGGGCTCCGCCGACCCCCTGCAGCCCCCGAGCCGCCACCAGCACCTCGATCGTCGGCGCGAGCGCGCAGGCCAAGGACGCCACGGCGAACCACACGACGCCGACGAGGAAGACACGCCGTCGGCCCCACCGGTCACCGAGAGAGCCACCGACGAGGATGAGGGCGGCCAGCGTGAGCGTGTAGGCGTTGACCGTCCACTGCAGACCCGCCACGCCCGCGTCGAGGTCCCCGTCGATGGCGGGCAGGGCCAGGTTGACGATGGATCCGTCGAGGAACGCCATGCCCGTGCCGAGGACCATCGCCGCGACGAGCCACCGCCCCGCGGCGGAGTCGAGCCTCACGCGGTGTACCCGAACAGCTCGGCGCCGTTGTGCCAGAGCACCCGACGCAACCAGCCCTCGCCGAGGTCGAGGCGCTGGAGCACCTCGACCTGGTGGGCGTAGGGGTACGGGATGTTCGGGAAGTCGGTGCCCAGCAGGATCCGGTCACCCAGGTCCGCGAGCCTGGGCGCGACGTCGACCGGTGGCGGGCCGTCCCAGAAGTCCACGAGCGCCATCGTCACGTCGAGGCGGACGTCGGGGTGGGCATCGGCGAGGTCGAGGAACGCCTCGTACTCGGGCATACCGAGGTGCGCCACGATGATCCGCAGGCCCGGGAAGCGGTCCAGCACCCGCGCCAGACCGTCGGGTCCGGTGTGGGTGCCCGGTGCGGGTCCGGATCCGGCGTGCAGCACCACGGGGGTGCCGCTCTCGGCGAGCGTGCCCCACACGGGGTCGAGCAGCGGGTCGTCGGCGGCGAAGTCGCCCACCTGCAGGTGCGCCTTGAAGACCTCGACCCCGCCCTCCACGAGCTCCGGCACGTAGGACGCCGCCTCGACCTCGGGGTAGAACGTCGCCGACCGCAGCGCCTCGGGCACCCGGTCGGCGAAGCCCAGCGTCCACTCGTTCATGAAGGTCGCCACCCCGGGCCGGTGCGCGTACGACAGGGCGGAGAAGTGCTTGACGCCCATCGCGCGCAGCTGCTCGACGCGTTCCTCGTCGCTCCCCCGGTACGCGATCGGCCACGCACGACCGAGCAGGGGGCCCGCGGCGTCGAAGTAGGCCCACACCTTGGCGAGCACCTTCGGGTGCATGAAGTGCACGTGCACGTCGAACAGGCCCGGCAGCCCGAGGTCGTCGGCCAGCCCCGGGAGGTCGGCGTCGGACAGCGTCACTACCGGATGCCCTTGATCTTGCGTCCGATCTCGCGCTGGGCGTCGGCCTTGGCCTGGCGCTCGGCGATCGCGTGCCGCTTGTCGTACTGCTTCTTGCCTCGCGCCAGGGCGATCTCGACCTTCGCGCGGCCGTCGAGGAAGTACAGGGCGAGCGGCACGATCGTCAGGCCCTTGGCCTGGATGCGCTGCTCGATCTTGTCGATCTCCTGGCGGTTGAGCAGCATCTTGCGGCGCCGCCGGGTCTCGTGGTTGGTCCACGTGCCCTGGCTGTACTCCGGGATGTGGACCTGGATCAACCAGGCCTCGCCGTTCGCGATCTCGCCGAAGCCGTCGACCAGGGACGCGCGACCGGCACGCAACGACTTCACCTCGGTCCCCGTGAGGACCAGTCCGGCCTCGTAGGTGTCCTCGATGTGGTAGTCGTGGCGCGCCTTCTTGTTCTGCGCGATGAGCTTGCGCCCGGTCTCCTTGGCCACCGACCCATCCTAGGGGGTCGGACCCGACGTCCTCGTCAGAGCCAGCTCATCGGGTTGGTCGTGCCGCCGTTGGCCAGCACCATGAAGTGCAGGTGGCACCCCGTGGAGTAGCCGGTGCTGCCGACGTAGCCGATGACCTCGCCGCGCGAGACCTTCGCGCCGCTGCCGCGGGCGAACCGCGACAGGTGGTTGTAGGTCGTCACGATGCTCTTGCCGCGCTTGACGCCGTTGGCGAGGATCACGCGGTTGCCGTACCCGGCGTTGTAGTACTGCTGGATGATCGTGCCGCTCGCGGCCGCGCGGATCGGCGTGCCGCAGCCGACACCGAAGTCCGTGCCGTCGTGCAGCTTGTACACACCCGTGATCGGGTGGCGCCGCATGCCGTAGGGCGAGGTGATCGGCCCGCTCACGGGGTAGGAGAGCGCGCCACCCTTGTCGCCTCCGGAGACGCCTCCGCTGGTGCCGCCGCCCTTGCCGCCCTTGTTGGCCTTCTCGAGCTCGCGCCGGGCGAGCTCCTCCAGCTGCGACTGCAGACGGTTTCGCTCGGCCTCGTACGCGGCCAGGAGCTTGGCGTCCTCGGCCCGTGCGGCCTTCGCGGCGGTGCTGGCACTCGCGCGGGCGTCGACGAGCTGGCCGACCTCGGCGGCCTGCGCCTCCGCGGCAGCCTCCAGCTCGGTCATCTTCTGCAGGTTGGCGGCGGCGGCCTTGCGGGCCACGGCCACCTCGTCGCGCAGCTCCTCGACCTTGTCGCGGTTGAGGCGGAGCATCACCTTCGCGGCGGCGAGCTTCTGCATCCGCGAGACCTGGGCGTCACCCACCGAGGCGTTGAGGCTCATCCGGTCGGTGAACGTGGTGGGGCTCTCGCCACCCAGCAGCTCGCCGAAGGCACGCATGCCGCGGTCGCCGTCCTGCACGGTCTCCACGGTGAACGCGGCGACGGACTCCTCGGACTTCTTGAGCCGCTTCTCGCCCTTCTCGAGGGCGGCGACGGCCTTGTCGAGCGCCGCCTCGCTGCGGTCGAGCTCGGCCTGCATCCGCGTGTCCTCGGCCTGGGAGACCGCGAGCTGGCCGCGGGTCTCACCGAGGGTGGCGCGCGCCGAGGTCAGCTTCGACTGCGCTGCCTCGAGAGCGGCGGCTGCCTTGTTGTAGGCCGCACTGGAGGAGTCGAGGGCCTTCTGGGCGCCGTCGATCTTGCCGCTGACGCCCTTCTTCTGCCGCTCGAGGTCGTCCTTCTTGTCGGCCAGCACGGGGTTCGTGAACCCGACGACGATCAGGCTCGCCGCCAGCGCCGCGACCACCGCTCGAACCAGGTGGCGACGGTGGGCATGACGACGGGCCGCGGGTCGAGGATCGCGGGACGTGGGCACAGACATGGGACCTCGGCGTTGGGGAAGGAATGGTGCGAGGCAGGCCGCCCAGCATCTCTCGATGAGGCGGATGGTGCGGGTGTTACTGGTGTGACTCTAGGCCATGGCGCTCAGACGTCAAGGTACTTCCGCGTCATCACGAGGGTCGGGACCAGCGCGAGCAGCAGCGCCAGGACCGTCGTGTAGCCCATGACGGCGGCGGCCTCCTGCCACCGGATCCAGGTCGTCAGCTCCCCCAGCGTGGTGCGCAGGTAGCCGTAGACGACGAACCACATGAAGGCCGCCAGCCCGGCGGCCGCCAGGGCCGCCGACAGCACCGCCGCCAGCATCGACTCCAGCACGAACGGCAGCTGGATGTGCCAGCTGGACGCCCCGACCAGGCGCATGATGCCGATCTCGCGGCGTCGCGCGTAGGCCGTCATGCGGATCGTGTTGGAGACCTGGAGGATGGCCGCGACGATGAGCAGCAACGACGTCGCCAGGGCGGCCCACCGCATCTTGTCGAGGATCTCGAACAGCGGCCCGAGCAGCTTCTTGAGCGACTGCACGTTGCCGACGCCGTCCATGCCCGAGACCTGGCTGACGAGGCCGTCGAACTCCTGCGGGTCGTTGAGCGTGACGAAGTAGGACTCCGGGAAGTCGGCCGGCTCCACCGTCTCGAGCTGGGCCTTGCCGCTGTCGGTCTGGCCGAGCAGCTCACGCGCCTTGTCGTAGTTCTCCTGCGGCGAGCGCACGTCGTAGGACTTGACCTCGGGATTGGTGGAGAGCGCCTCCTGGACCGCGGCGGTCTGCTCCTCGGTGGCCGCTCCGCCGACGCACGTCGGCGCGGTGGAGTTGTCGGTGCACAGGTTGACCTGCACCTGCAGCTTGTCGCCGTAGAACTGCTCGGTGCGGTCGGCCTGGCTCTGCAGCAGCAGGCCCAGCGCGGCCAGCAGCAGCGAGACGGTCATGGTGACGATCAACGAGATCGTCATGGACGTGTTGCGGGACAGGCTCGCGCGGAGCTCGCTCATGATGGTGCGCACGGTGATCGCCTCAGGACTGGTAGCCGTAGATGCCGCGGGCCTCGTCGCGCACGACGCGCCCCTCGTCGAGCTCGATGACGCGCTTGCGCATCTGGTCGACGATCGAGGAGTCGTGGGTGGCCATGACGACAGTGGTGTCGGTGCGGTTGATGCGGTCGAGCAGCTTCATGATGCCGACGCTGGTGGTGGGGTCGAGGTTGCCGGTGGGCTCGTCGGCGATGAGGATCATCGGTCGGTTCACGAACGCCCGGGCGATGGCCACGCGCTGCTGCTCACCGCCGGAGAGCTCGTCGGGCATGCGGTGCCCCTTGCCCTCCAGGCCGACCATCTCGAGGGTCTCGGGCACGAGCGTGTCGATCTCGGAGCGGTGCTTGCCGATGACCTGCAGCGCGAACGCCACGTTCTCGTGGACCGTCTTGTTCGGCAGGAGGCGGAAGTCCTGGAACACGGTGCCGACCTGGCGGCGCAGCTTGGGCACCTTCCAGCTGGAGAGCTTGTTGATCTCCTTGCCCGCCACGTGTACCCGGCCGGTGGTGGGCCGGGCCTCGCGGAGGACGAGCCGCAGGAAGGTGGACTTGCCCGACCCCGAGGACCCGACGAGGAAGACGAACTCCCCCTTCTCGATCTCCAGGTCGACGGCGTCCAGGGCAGGACGCTTCTGGCCCGGGTAGGTCTTGGTGACCTTGTCGAAGCGAATCACCCGTCGAGTCTAGGCAGGTCGCTCCACGTCACCCTGCAGACTCGCCCGCCGTGGGTACGGTGAGCAGATGCCGCCTCGTCTGCCCGATCCGCGCCGCCTGCCCGAGCTGGTCGACGCGGCGGCGTCGGCGCTGCCGCGGGCGCTCGGCCTGCTCGCCTCCGCCGAGGACCTGGTGCGACGGGCCCATCGCCTGGTCGACGACATCGATGCCACCCGGGCCGCGGCGGACGCCGTGGTGGTGCGGACCGCCGGCACGGTGGCCAGCGTGCAGCCCACGCTGGACCGCGCCCAGGCCATGGTCGAGACGTTCGGGCCGGTGCTGGACGACCTCGCCCCGATCGCGAAGAACCTGATGCCCACGCTGCAGCGGATCTCCGAGACCACGTCGCCCGAGGAGATCGAGGCGCTGGTCGGGCTCATCGACCACCTGCCCATGCTGGTCGACAAGCTCGAGACCGACATCGTCCCGATCCTGGAGGACATGAAGAACGTCGGGCCCGACATCCACGCACTCCTGGACACCGCCACCGACCTCGCGGCGATGCTCGAGAAGGTGCCGGGGCTCAACCGTCGTCGCCGCGACGACGACGACTAGGCAGGACTCGCGGTCAGGACGGCCGAGGGTCCCGGCGGGATCGCTCAGGCCGTGCGCTGGGACGCGCCCTGCGCGACGAAGGCGTCCACGGCGGCCGGCGACAGCACCTCGTCGATCACCATGGCGCCGGCACCGATGACGCCCCCGAGGCTGCCGACGGTGGTGGGGACGATGCGCAGGTGGTTGGTGGCGAGCGGGAGCGACCGCTCGTAGACGACCTCGCGGACGCCGGCGAGCAGGTACTCCCCCGCCTCCGACAGCTTGCCGCCGATCACGATCACCGACGGGTTGAGCAGGTTGACGCAGGTGGCCAGCACCTCGCCGAGGCTGCGACCGGCGTCGCGCACGGCGTTGAGCGCCGCCACGTCGCCGCGGTTGACCGCGTCGACGATGTCCTGGGACGACTCGACGGACAGACCCTGCTCACGCAGGCGTGCCGCCACGGCGGGCCCGGCGGCCACCGCCTCGAGGCAGCCGGTGTTGCCGCAACGACAGTGCGCGTCGGCGGCGTCGGAGACCCGCACGTGCCCGAGGTCGCCCGCCGACCCGAGGGCGCCGCGCAGCAGCTGACCGTCGGACACGATGCCCGCTCCGATGCCGGTGGCGACCTTGACGAGCAGCAGGTGCTCGCCACGGTGGCCACGCACGTGCTCGCCGAGCGCCATCAGGTTCACGTCGTTGTCCACGAGGACCGGACCGGCGAACGTGCGGCCGAGGTGTCCGGGGACGTCGAAGTCGTGCCAGCCGGGCATGATCGGCGGGCTCACCGGCCGACCAACGGCGTGCTCGACCGGACCGGGCAGACCGATCCCGACGCCGGCGACGTCGGAGACGGGACGCCCACGGTCGGCGAGCAGCTCGAGCCCGATCGAGGTGACCCGGTCCAGGACGACGGCGGGGCCGTCCGCGATGTCGCACGGAACCGTCCGCTCGACGAGCACCTCGCCGGCGAGGTCGAGGAGGGCGACGCTCGCGTGCGAGGCACCGAGGTCGATCGCCACGACGACGCGGGACCCGCCGTGGAAGCGGAACCGGGTGGGCGGTCGACCGCCGGTAGAGACGGTCTCGCCGGTCGGGCGCAGCAGCCCGACGGCCAGCATCGCGTCGACCCGCGCCGTGACGGGAGCCCGACCCAGCGCCGACCGCTGGCTGAGCTCGGCCCGCGTCCAGGCCTGCCCGTCACGCAGGTGCTGGAAGAGATCGCCAACGCCGACCAGCGTGGTCGGCAGCGACGACGACGTCATGACCATGAGTCTCCCACACCCCTTCTGTCCGGCCCGATCAGCAGATACGTCGAACACAATCAGACTTTTGCTTGACGAGCAACAAAAGAGGTGACTAGGGTCACAGCCATGCCCACCCCCCAGGCACCGCCCCTGCTCGAGATGCGCGGGATCGTCAAAGAGTTCCCCGGCGTCCGGGCGCTCGACGGCGTCGACCTCGTCGTGCGCGCCGGCGAGGTGCACTGCCTCCTGGGCCAGAACGGTGCGGGCAAGTCGACGCTCATCAAGGTCCTCGCCGGGGCGCACGGCGTGGACGCCGGCACCATCACCTGGCGCGGCGAGGACGTGACGTTCGCGGGCCCGCAGGCCGCGCTCGACACCGGCATCGCGACGATCTACCAGGAGCTCGACCTCGTCGACGGCCTGAGCGTCGCCGACAACATCTTCCTCGGCCACGAGAAGTCCCGCGGCGGCGTCACCCGCACCGTCGAGGCGAACCGGGCCGCGCGCGCCCTGCTCGAGCGCCTCGGCCATGCGGAGATCCGCCCCGGTCGCGAGGTGGGCAGCCTCTCGGCCGCCGGCAAGCAGATCGTCTCCATGGCCCGTGCGCTCTCGCGCGACGCCCAGGTGATCGTCATGGACGAGCCGTCCGCCGTGCTCGACCCCGACGAGGTCGACGGCCTGTTCCGCGTGGTCGACGACCTGCGCGCGGAGGGGACCGCGATCATCTACATCTCCCACCGGCTCGAGGAGATCCGGCGCATCGGCGACCGGCTCACCGTCCTCAAGGACGGGCGCACCGTGGCCGGTGACCTGTCGGCCAAGGACACCCCCACCTCCGAGCTCATCACGCTCATGACCGGCCGCGAGGTCTCCTCCGTCTTCCCCGAGCGTCCCGTCGTCACCGGCACCGAGCCGCTGCTGCGCGTCGAGGGGCTCACCCGCACGGGCGAGTTCGAGGACGTCAGCTTCGACGTGCGGCCCGGCGAGGTCGTCGGGATCGCCGGCCTGGTCGGCGCGGGTCGCAGCGAGATCCTCGAGACCGTCTTCGGCGCCCGACGCGCCCACCGCGGCACCGTGACCGTCGACGGCACCGACCTGCGGAACGGCTCCGTGCCGGCGGCGGTCCGCGCCGGCATCGGCCTGTGCCCCGAGGAGCGCAAGTCGCAGGGTCTGGTGCTCGACGACCTCGTCTACCGCAACGTCTCGCTCGCGAGCCTCGGTCGCTTCGCGCGGCTCGGCGTCAGCACCGAGGGCGAGGAGCTCGCCGCGGCCCACGCCGCCACGCGCTCGGTCGACGTCCGTCCCGACGCCCCCACCCGCGTCGTGCGCACGCTGTCGGGCGGGAACCAGCAGAAGGTCGTCCTGGCCCGCTGGCTGCTGCGTGGCTGCAAGGTGCTGCTGCTCGACGAGCCCACCCGGGGCGTCGACGTTGGCGCGCGGGCCGAGATCTACGCACTCGTGCGCACCCTCGCCGACGAGGGTGTCGCCGTCGTCGTGGTCTCGAGCGACCTCGACGAGGTGATCGGTCTGTCGCACCGCGTGCTCGTCGTGGCCGACGGCCGCGTCGTCCACCACTCCCCCGCCGACGCGATCGACGCGTCCGGCGTCCTCGAACGCATCCTCGCCGTGCACGAGCACGGTGCGGACCATCCGACCACGACCGACCAGAGAGGCGACGTCGCGTGACCGTCACCCCCGATCCCTCAGGCAGCACCGCCCACGACAGCGGGAAGGACCCGGCCCTCTCGGTCCCGGCCCCCTCCCGCCGGTCGATGTCCGGGGGCTCCGGCCTCGGCCGCAACCTCGGCCTCGTCGTCGCGCTCCTGCTGCTGTGCATCATCGGCGTCGCGACGTCGGGCGAGCGCTTCGCGAGCGTCGACAACCTGCTCACCGTGCTGCGCGCCGCGTCCGTCATCGGCGTCGTCTCCATCGGGATGACGTTCGTCATCACCGGCGGCGGCATCGACCTCTCCGTGGGCGCGATCGTCGCCCTCTCCTCGGTGTGGGCCACCACCACCGGCACGCAGGCCATGGCCGACGACATCGGCTGGGTCGCGATGGTCTTCGCCGCCGTGGTGGTGGGTGCCGCCTGCGGCGCGGTCAACGGGCTGCTGGTCGCCTACGGCCGCATCGTGCCCTTCATCGCCACCCTGGCGATGCTCGCCGCGGCCCGGGGCCTGGCGGAGATCATCTCCGACCGCAAGACCCAGATCATCCGGAACCAGGGCTTCACCGACCTCTTCGGCTCCGAGCCCCTCGGCATCCCCTTCATCGTCGTGATCTTCGTCGTCGTGGCAGCCGGTGGCTGGTTCCTGCTCAACCGCACGACCTTCGGCCGACGCACCTTCGCGGTCGGCGGAAACCCCGAGGCGGCGCGCCTGGCCGGCATCAAGGTCCAGCGCCACACCGTGTACCTCTACGCCCTGCTCGGCACCACGTGCGGCATCGCCGCCGTGATGCTCATGTCGCGCACCACCACCGGCACGTCGACGCACGGCCAGCTCTACGAGCTCGACGCCATCGCCGCCGTCGTGATCGGCGGCACGCTGCTCAGCGGCGGCCGCGGGACCGTGACCGGAACGCTCTTCGGCGTCCTGATCTTCACCGTCCTTACCAATGTCTTCACGCTCAACAACCTGTCGATCTCGGCCCAGGCCGTCGCCAAGGGCGTGATCATCGTGATCGCCGTGCTCCTGCAGCAGCGGATCGCGAACCGCACCACCACATAACCCCCACCCAGGAGTGTCATGACCACGATCCGCCCCCGCCGCCGTGCGGTCGCCGCCTTCGGCGCCCTCGCTGCCGCCACGCTCGTCCTCGGCGCCTGCACCAACAGCTCCGACGACTCCGGCTCCACCGGAGCCAGCAAGAGCAACACCGACAACGACAAGTCCGGTGACACCGTCACCATCGGCTTCTCCGCCCCTGCGGCCGACCACGGCTGGATGGGTGCGATCACGAGCTCGGCGAAGGCCCAGGCCGAGCAGTACGACGATGTCGACCTGAAGGTCGCGGAGGGCACGAACGAGGTCGGTCTGCAGATCTCGCAGGTGGAGACCTTCATCAACGACAAGGTCGACGCGATCGTGCTGCTGCCGTTCGACGGCGCCGCCATGACGCCGGTGGCGCTCAAGGCGATGGAGGCCGGCATCCCGGTCATCAACGTCGACCGCGAGTTCGACTCCCCCTTCGCCGCCCGCACCACGGTGCTCGGCGACAACTACGGCATGGGCGTCTCGGCCGGCACCTACGTGTGCGAGCAGGCCGCGGGCGACGAGGACAAGGTCGTCGCCGAGATCGCGGGCATCGACTCCCTTCCCCTGACGCAGGAGCGCTCGAAGGGCTTCTCCGACGCGCTGAAGAAGTGTGGCCTCGAGGTCGAGAACCGCGTGGCCGCCGAGTTCACGGTCGAGTCCGGCGAGCGCGTGGCCTCGAACCTGCTCCAGGCCGCACCGAAGATCGACTACCTCTGGAACCACGACGACGACCAGGGTGTCGGCGTGCTCGCCGCCATCAAGAACGCCAACCGCGACGAGTTCGTCATGATCGGTGGCGCCGGCTCGGCCAACGTCATGCGCGACATCAAGGCCGACAACACGGTGCTCAAGGCGACGGTCATCTACCCGTCGACGCAGGCCGCCGACGGCATCAAGCTGGCCCGCCTCATCGCCCAGGGCAAGTCGATGTCCGACCTCGCCGAGGTGCAGGTGCCGCGCAAGGTGCAGCTGGCCGCTCCGGTCGTCACGAAGGACAACGTGGACGAGTACATGGACTCCGCCTTCGAGTCCTGAGCCCCACCACCCGGGCCCGCCCGCGCCGACTCCATGCGGTGCGGGCGGGCCCCCTTCACGACGAGGACACACATGAGCGAGACGACGAACGGGCCCACGAACGAGCTGGGTGTCGCGATGGTGGGGTACGCCTTCATGGGCGCCGCCCACTCGCAGGCCTGGCGCACCGCACCGGCCTTCTTCGACCTCCCCCGACGACCCCGCCTGGCCGCGATCTGCGGACGTGACGCCGACGCGGCGGGCGCCGTGGCCGATCGGTTCGGCTGGGAGTCCGTCGAGACCGACTGGCGCCGGCTCCTCGAGCGCGACGACATCGACGTCATCGACATCTGCACGCCGGGCGACACGCACGCCGAGATCGCGATCGCCGCGCTCGAGGCCGGCAAGCACGTCCTGTGCGAGAAGCCGTTGGCGAACACCGTCGAGGAGGCCGAGGCGATGGCCGAGGCCGCAGCGGCCGCGTCGGCCCGGGGCGTGCGCGCCATGGTCGGCTTCACCTACCGCAGGGTCCCCGCGGTCTCGCTGGCGCAGCGCATCGTCGCGTCGGGGCGCCTCGGCACCATCCGGCACGTGCGCGGCCAGTACCTCCAGGACTGGCTGGTCGACGAGGACGCGCCGATGAGCTGGCGGCTCGACAAGTCCAAGGCCGGCTCGGGGGCCTTGGGCGACATCGGCGCCCACGTCATCGACATGGCCCAGTTCGTGACCGGCAGCGCCATCACGACCGTCAGCGGCCTGATGGAGACCTTCGTGACGAGCCGGCCGGTCGCGGGCGAGCGCGCAACGCTCGGCGGCACCGGTGGTTCGGGCGAGCGGGCCGACGTGACCGTCGACGACGCCGCCGCGTTCACCGCCCGCTTCGACGGGGGCGCCCTCGGCGTGTTCGAGGCGACCCGGTTCGCCACGGGCCGCAAGAACGCCCTGCGCCTGGAGGTCAACGGCTCGCTCGGGTCGATCGCCTTCGACTTCGAGGACATGAACGTCCTCGAGCTGCACGACGCGACGCTGCCTGCCGCCGAGGCCGGCTTCCGCCGCATCCTCGTCACCGAGGCCGACCACCCCTACGTGGCCGCGTGGTGGCCCCCGGGCCACGGTCTCGGCTACGAGCACGGCTTCACCCACCAGGTCGTCGACCTGGTGCACCACATCGCCGAGGGCACCGACCCGGCCCCGTCGTTCGCCGACGGGCTCGCCGTGCAGCGGGTGCTCGCGGCCGTCGAGGCCAGCAGCGACGCCGCCGGCACCATCCAGAAGACGGGAGCATGACGATGGCACGACCGATCACGCTGTTCACCGGCCAGTGGGCCGACCTGCCCTTCGAGCAGGTGGCCGAGCTGGCCGCCGGCTGGGGCTACGACGGTCTGGAGATCGCCTGCTGGGGCGACCACCTCGACCCCTGGGCCGCCGTGGAGGACCCGGACTACATCGCGACGCGCAAGGAGATCCTCGACCGTCACGGTCTCCAGGTCTTCGCGATCTCCAACCACCTCAAGGGCCAGGCGGTCTGCGACGACCCGATCGACCAGCGCCACCAGGACATCGTCGGCTCGCGCGTGTGGGGCGACGGCGATCCCGAGGGCGTGCGCCAGCGCGCCGCGGAGGAGATGAAGAACACCGCCCGCGCGGCCCGCATGCTCGGTGTCGACACGGTGGTCGGCTTCACCGGCTCGTCGATCTGGAAGTACGTGGCCATGTTCCCGCCGGCCACGCAGGCCATGGTCGACGCGGGCTACCAGGACTTCGCGGACCGCTGGAACCCGATCCTCGACGTGTTCGACGAGGAGGGCGTGCGGTTCGCCCACGAGGTGCACCCCAGCGAGATCGCGTACGACTACTGGACCACGCAGCGCGCGCTCGAGGCCGTCGGCCACCGGCCCGCGTTCGGGCTCAACTGGGACCCGTCGCACTTCGTGTGGCAGGACCTCGACCCGCTCGGCTTCCTGTGGGACTTCCGCGAGCGGATCTACCACGTGGACTGCAAGGACGCGAAGAAGCAGGTGGGCAACGGACGCAACGGCATCCTCGGCTCCCACCTGCCGTGGGCCGACCCGCGACGCGGCTGGGACTTCGTGTCCACCGGCCGCGGTGACGTCCCGTGGGAGGCGTGCTTCCGCATGCTGAACACGATCGGCTACGAGGGGCCCGTGTCGGTGGAGTGGGAGGACGCCGGCATGGACCGTCTGCTCGGGGCGCCTGAGGCGCTGGAGTACGTGCGCCGCAACCTGTTCGACGCGCCGGACGCGGCGTTCGACGCGGCCTTCAGCTCCGGCGACTGACGCCGACGCCGCCCCTCGCGGGACTCGACCCTGTCACCCCTGGGTGGCAGGGTCGAGTCATGCCCGAGCCCTTCAGAAACGCGCCCTTCAGGAGCGAGACCGCCAAGGACGACCTGCACCGCTACCTCCACGGGGCGCGCGACGCCCTGCGCTTCAAGATCGACGGGCTCGACGAGCTCGACGCCCGCCGCAGCCTCACCGCCACCGGGCTCAGCCTGCTCGGTCTCGTGCACCACACGGCGGTCTGCGCCGCCGAGTACTTCGGCGTGGTCTTCGACCGGCCCTTCCCCGAGCCGACGCCCGACGTCGAGGCCGACCCGCACGCCGACTTCGTGGTCCCGCCCGAGGTCTCGCTGGAGCAGGCGCTGGCCTACGTCGACCGCGCGTGGGCGCATGCCGACGCCACGATCGAGGCGCTCGACCTCGACACCGAGGGGACGGTGCCCTGGTGGAGCGGTCCGCGCGCCCAGGTCACGCTGCACCAGGCCCTGGTGCACATGATCGCCGAGGCCCACCGGCACGCCGGGCACGCCGACGTGCTGCGCGAGGGCCTGGACGGCACCGCAGGTCTGCGCCCGGACTCCACCAACCTGCCCGAGGGCATGGACTGGGCCGAGCACGTGGCGCGGGTCGACCGCGTGGCCCACGAGGCCGCGGACCGCTCCGTCGGACCCACCGCCTGAGGTCGACGCTGCACCGACAGAGGAGGCGCGGCCGGAGCCACGCGAGGGGCCGCCTCCCAGCATAGGGAAGGCATGCCTTACCTTGTTCGAGTGCTCGACCCTTCGACCATCCAGCTCCGCGGCACCGGCATCGTGGCCGGCTACCGCCGCGCGACGGTCGTCCACGACGTCGACGTCGCGCTGCACGCGGGCCGGGTCACGGCGCTGATCGGACCGAACGGCTCGGGCAAGTCGACCCTGCTGCGGTCGCTGGCCCACCTGCACGAGCCGGAGTCCGGCCGCGTGGAGCTGGGCGACGGCACCGCCGTCGGCGACCTGCCCGGGCGCGACCTGGCCACGCGGCTGACCCTGCTCTCGCAGTCGCGGAGCGTTCCCGGTGGTGTGTCGGTCCGGGAGGTCGTGGAGTACGGCCGTCACCCGCACCGCGGGCGCTGGGGCGGTGGCGACCCCGACGGCGCCGGTGTCGTCGACCGCGTGATGGGGATGTGCGGCGTCACCGACCTCGCCGACCGCCCCGTCGACACCCTGTCGGGCGGGCAGCTGCAGCGTGTCTGGCTGGCCAGCTGCCTGGCCCAGGACACGGCCGTGCTGCTGCTCGACGAGCCCACCACGTTCCTGGACCTGCGCTACCAGGTGGAGCTGCTCGACACGGTCCGCGACCTCGCCGACCACCACGACATCGCGATCGGCATCGTCCTGCACGACCTCGACCAGGCCGCCGCGATCGCCGACGACGTCGTGCTGCTCGTCGACGGCCGCGTGGACGCGGCCGGTCCTCCGGCCGACATCCTCACCTCGGAGCGGCTAAGCGCCGCCTACGGCATCCAGGTCGACGTCCACGTCGACCCCTCCACCGGCCACGTCCGCACCCGCGCCGTGGCCCGCCACCACACCCGTCCGACCCCCCTCCAGGAGAACCCGTGACGTCCATCCGCCTGCCGCTCGTGGCAGCCACCGCCCTGCTCGCCACCGTGCTCGCCGCCTGCGGCACCACCGAGGACGCCTCCGACGGCTCCTCGGAGTCCAGCGGGGAGAAGATCACCCTCACCGACTCGCGCGGCAAGGAGATCACCCTCGACGGTCCCGCCACCCGCGTGGCGGCCACGGAGTGGAACGCCGCCGAGTACCTCGTGTCGCTCGGCGTGCAGCCGGTCGGCGTGTCCGACGTCAAGGGCTTCGCCACCTGGGACAGCGCCGTGAAGCTCGACGGCGACGTGACCGACCTCGGCACGCGCGGCGAGCCGAGCCTGGACACGCTGGCCTCGCTCGACCTCGACGCGCTCGTCGTCACCGACACCCTGGCCGGCGACGCCGTGGAGCAGATCGAGAAGACCATCCCCGTGATCGTCCTGCCCGGCGGCAAGGCCGGCGAGCAGATCGACCAGATGTTCGCCAACCTCGACCTCGTGGCCAAGGCCACCGGCACCGAGGACGAGGCGAAGGAGCTGAAGGCCGAGTTCGAGGAGAAGCTGGCCGACACCAAGCAGGCCGTCGCCGACTCCGACGCCGCCGGCGCCACCGTGGCGTTCAGCGACGCCTACGACACCGGCGACGCCGTGTCGGTCCGGCCCTACACGGCCACCTCGCAGCTCGGCACGATCCTGGGCGAGCTCGGCTTCGAGAACGCCTGGGACGCCATCGACGGCCTCGAGCCCGACCCGGCCTACGGCCTGGCCCAGACCGACGTGGAGGGCCTGACCAAGCTGCCCGACGACACGCAGTACTGGTACATCGCCAACGACGCCGAGACCGACCCGTACGCGGACACGCTGAAGGACAACACCGTCTGGACGTCGCTGCCGTTCGTGGAGAGCGGCGACGTGGTCCGCTTCCCCGACAAGATCTGGATGTTCGGTGGTCCGACGTCGATGATCCAGTTCCTGGACGCCGTCGCGGACCAGGTCTCCTGAGCGCCTGACCCACGAGACCCCGAGATCACGACCGCATGACCCTCACGGCTGAACGCCCCGGCGTCGAGGAGCACACCTCCTCGGCGCCGGTCGGCGCGCCCACCTCCGGGTGGCGGGTCGCGGTCGTGGCCCTCGGACTGCTCGTCGTCATCGCCGTGGCGGCAGCCGTGCACGTGGTGCAGGGCACCGCCGACGTGGGCGTGGCTGAGCTGTGGGGCTGGCTCACCGGCACCGGGTCGGGGCAGGCAGCGGCGGTCGTCGTGGAGTCGCGGCTGCCGCGCCTGGCCGCGGGCGTGGTCGTGGGCCTGTCCCTCGGCGTCGCCGGCGCGGTCATGCAGTCGGTGGCGCGCAACATGCTGGCCTCCCCCGACACGCTCGCGGTGAACTCCGGAGCGTTCCTCGCCGTCACCGTGGGCGCGACGGTCGGCGTGCCGTCGGTGATCGCGGGCGACCTCGTGCTCGCCTTCGGCGGCGGCCTGCTCGCGGCCCTCGTCGTCTTCGCGCTGGCCGGCACCGAGTACGGCACCGTCCGGCTCGTGCTCGCCGGCACCGTGATCTCGCTGGGCTTCATGGCGATCTCGACGATGCTGATCATCCTCGACCCGCAGGGAGCCATCGGTCTGCAGGCGTGGCAGGCGGGGACGCTCAGCCAGAACGGCTTCGGCACGCTGCGGTTGATGGCACCGCTCATGGTCGTGGTGGTGGTCCTGACCCTGCTGCACGCGCGGCGCTTCGACCTGCTCACCCTCGGTGACGACGAGGCCCGGGCGCTGGGCGTGCCGGTGCGCCGGACCCAGCTGACGGTGATCGTCCTGGCCGTCCTGCTGTCGGCGGTGTCGGTGACCGTCGCCGGGCCCATCGGCTTCATCGGTCTCGTCGCCCCCGCCCTCGTGCGGCTCGGCACGTCGCGGGTCAAGGGCCTGCACCGCCACCGCGCGCTCGTCCCGCTCTCCGGCCTGGCCGGCGTGGCCGTGGTGCTGCTCGCCGACGTGACGGTGCGGGCGGTCATGGGCTCCCAGCGAGCGATCCAGGTGCCGACCGGGGTGGCCACCACGATCCTCGGTGCGGTGGTGCTGGTCGGCTTCGCGATGCGGCTGCGCGCATCACGGCTCGACGAGGCGGGGAACGCGCTCGACGTGCGCGGGCTGGGGGTGCGTCGCCCCGGTCTGCTGATCGGCGTGCTGGTCGTCCTGCTGGTGGTGGTCGCGGGTGCGTCGATGCTGGTGGGCGACCGGATGTTCCTGGTCGGGGACCTGCTCAACTGGCTCGCCGGGCGCGGTGGTCCGATCACGTCGAGCGTGATGGACGCCCGGGCGCCGCGGATCGTCGCGGCCGTGCTCGCCGGGGTCGCGCTGGCCGTGTCGGGCGCGCTGATCCAGGGCGTGACGCGCAACCCCCTCGCGGACCCGACCCTGCTCGGCGTGTCCGGGGGCGCCTCGGTCGGAGCCGTCATCGTGGTCACCGCGGTTCCGGCGGCGAGCTTCTGGGCGATCTCCGGGGCCAGCGTGGCCGGGGCGCTGCTCGCCGCGACCCTCGTGTTCGGCCTCGCCGCGCGCAGCGGCTTCGCCACCGACCGGCTCGTGCTGCTGGGCGTGGGCGTGGCCTACGGCGCCACGGCCACCGTGACCGTGCTGATCGTGGCGACCGACCCGTTCAACGCGGCCAAGGCCCTCACCTGGCTGTCGGGGTCGACCTACGGTCGCGCCTACGAGCACCTGACGCCGCTCGTGGTCGCGTGCGTGGTGCTGCTGCCGATCGCCTTCGCGGCGTCACGTCGTCTCGACCTGCTGTCGGTCGACGAGGACACACCGCGCGTGGTCGGCGTGGACCCGGCCCGCTCGCGCCTGCTGCTGCTCGGCAGCGGCACGCTGCTCACGGCGGCAGCGGTCTCGGTCATCGGCGTCGTCGGCTTCGTGGGGCTCGTGGCGCCTCACGCCGCGCGCGCACTCGTCGGGCGCCGTCACCGCCTCGTGATCCCGGTGGCGGCCCTGCTGGGTGCGATCGTGCTGAGCCTGTCGGACCTGCTCGGCCGCACGGTCGTGGCGCCCACGCAGCTGTCGGCCAGCCTGCTGACCGCGGCCATCGGCACGCCGTACTTCCTGTACCTGCTGCACCGGTCGCGGCGCACCTAGGACGTCAGGCGTTCGCCGTCTCCTGGTTCTTGCGCCAGCGGATGCCGGCCTCGATGAAGTCGTCGATCTCGCCGTCGAGGACCGACTGGGTGTTGCCCGTCTCGTACTCGGTGCGCAGGTCCTTGACCATCTGATAGGGGTTGAGCACGTAGTTGCGCATCTGGTCGCCCCAGGTCGCCTGCACGTCGCCACGCAGCTCGTCGAGGTGGGCGCGCTCCTCGGCCTTCTTGAGCGCGAGCAGCTTGGCCTTGAGGATCACCATGGCGCTGGCCTTGTTCTGCAGCTGGCTCTTCTCGTTCTGGCAGCTGACGACCACGCCGGTGGGGATGTGGGTGAGGCGAACCGCCGAGTCGGTGGTGTTGACGGACTGGCCGCCGGGTCCGGACGAGCGGTACACGTCGACGCGAATCTCCTCGTCGGGGATGTCGATCTCGTCGGTCTGCTCCAGCACGGGCACGACCTCGATGGCCGCGAACGACGTCTGGCGCCGACCCTGGTTGTCGAACGGCGAGATGCGCACGAGCCGGTGGGTGCCCGACTCGACCGAGAGCGTGCCGTACGCATACGGAGCCTTGACCGCGAAGGTGGTCGACTTGATGCCGGCCTCCTCGGCGTAGGACACGTCGTAGACCTCGACGGAGTAGCCGTGCCGCTCGGCCCAGCGGATGTACATGCGCTGCAGCATGAGGGCGAAGTCGGCCGCGTCGACGCCGCCGGCGCCCGACCGGATGGACACCAGGGCGTCGCGCTCGTCGTACTCACCGGAGAGCAGGGTGCGGATCTCGAGGCTCTCGATGGACCTGCCGATGCTGAGGAGCTCGCGCTGCACCTCGGCCTCGGTGTCGGCGTCGGACTCCTCGAGCGCCATCTCGTGCATCAGCTCGACGTCCTCGAGGCGTGTGCGCAGCCCGGTGATCCGTTCCATCTGCGACTGCAGCACGGACAGCCGACCGGTGACACGCTGGGCGTTCACCTGGTCGTCCCAGAGGTCGGGTGCGCCGACCTCCTCCTGCAGCTCGTCAATCTCGGTCTGCATCGCGTCGAGGTCGAGCACCTTCTCGATGGAGGTCAGGGTCGCGCTGAGCTCCTTGATCTGCTCTGCGAAGTCGGTGGCCACCTGTCGAGGCTACCGCCAGGGCCCCGGGCGCAGCTGATCGGCCGGGCCGTTCAGCGGTCGGCGAGACGGTCGAGCACCCGTCGGCCCAGGGCCGCGCCCAGGTCGAGGGTCTCCTGCGCGGAGTAGTCCGCGTGACGCTCGATCGAGGCGTCCGGACCGGCGTCACAGATCGCGTCACCCTCGTGGCACAGCGCGAGGGTGCGTGCGGCGACGTCGTCGGGCAGGTCGGTCGCCGCACCCCGCGCGAACGAGGACATCGGGACGACGCCACCGACCGTCGGGAGGGACCGGGTGGTCCACGAGGTCGACCAGATCGTCTCCCGTGCGGTCGGCACGGTGCTGGGATCGGCGAGGAGGCCGACGGCGGCGACGGCTTCGCGGTCGGCCTCGCCGGCCTGGACCAGACCCGCCCGCACGGCGGCCGCACCCTGCGAGGCACCCACGAGGACCACCAGGCTGTCGGGGCACCGTCGCGCGACGTCGGCGGTGAGCGCTGCGACGGCGTCGGCGCCACCGCGCAGGCTCGCCGAGAAGGTGGGCCAGTCGACCGAGTCGTCCGCCGGCGGGTACCCGGCCGCCGCGTACCGGACGGGCACCACCGCGAACGAGGTGGCCGGTCGGGCCTCCTGCACCGTCGCGTAGGCACCGTGCAGCACGCCGAACGTCGGGACGCCCGTCCCGCCGAAGGCCGCGTCCTCGTACGCCTCCGTGCCCTGCGGCGCCTCGCCCGAGCCACGTGCCCCGACCAGGACCACGTCGACGCAGGGCACCTGCGGTGCGTCCTCGGCGAGCCACGTGCTGCCCGTCGTCGGCGCGAAGCCCGCCCAGGGGACCACCAGCGCGCCGTACCCCCGCACCACGGCGCCGGTGCCGAAGGCCGCGGGGCCCGTCGGGCTCCCCCAGTCGACGTGGCGCGCGTCGGCGAACCCGTCGGAGTCGAGGCCGGCGGTGGAGGCCGCGACCGACCCGCGCCACCGGGCGGATCCGCCGCGGACGACTCGCAGGGCGACGTCAGCACCGGACACGTGGGATCGCCCGAGGTCGGCATGACCGCCCCGAACGACCCGGATGCCCGGCCAGTCGCCCGCTCTGGGGGATGTGGACGTGGACGTGAAGGTGGTGGGCTCCGAGCGGCCGGCCCGCAGTGTCCCGTGGACGGTCAGGCCGTGCCCGGCGGACCGCACCGTCACACCGTCCTCCACCGTGAGGGTGGCGCCCGCCGCGATGTCGACCGGCCCGGTGAGCACGACCGGCCGTCCCGCCGCCCAGGTGACCTGGCCCGTGATGGTGCCTGAGACCGTGTGCGACGCCTCGGCCCCCGACGGCACTGGCGGAGCCGGAGTCGCGCTCGAGCCGGGCTCCGGAGGTGGCGCCACGGCGACGGTCACGGTGGAGCTGACGCCCGCGGCACGGTACCCGTCGCGCGGCGCGACGACACGCACGGAGGAGGTGCCGACCGGCAGCTCGAGACCGAGGTCGTACCGGCTTCCTGCTCCCACGCGCCCGTCGACGGCCCGCTGCCACGCGCCCGCGACCCGGCGTTCGACGCGGACCGGGGCACCCGTCCGAGCGTTCTTCACGAGACCTCGCACCTGCACGAACGTCCACGCCGCGGTCCGGGGCGCGACGGACACACTGACACCGCTGCCGCGGAGCACGTCCACACGCCGCACCGCGCTGCTCACGGCCTTCTTCTTGCCCGCGGCCGAGACCCGGACGCGGTAGGACCACCGGCCGGGTGACGCGGCGGCGGTGCGTGCCGTGAAGCGCCCGCGGGTCCCGGTGCGCACGGTGGAGAGGTTCACCCAGCGACGACCGCTCCAGCGTTGCAGCACGACCTTGGTGCGGCGGGGCGTGGACGTCACGGTCCCCGAGACGCTCACCCTCGCCCCGACCAGTGGGGTCGTGGGTGAGATGGTCAGCGACACGCGACGTGACGCCGCGTCGGCAGGACCGAGGCCCGCAAGGACGAGGGCCACGACCAGGCTCGCCAGCAGCGCCGACCGACGCGCGCCGCGTGCGGTCGTGTGCTGGGATCGAGCCATGGCGTGCCTGTTCTGCGACGTGGTCAGTGGGAGCGAACCTGCCGAGGTGGTGCTCGACGAGCCGGAGGTCGTGGGGTTCTTGGACAATCGTCCCGTCTTCAGGGGTCACACGCTACTCGTCCCCCGGGTCCACGTGGACACGTTGCTCGAGCTCCCCGACGAGCTCACGGTGCCGCTGTTCTCCGCGGCCCGTCGCACCGCTGCGGCGATGACGTCGGCCCTGGGTGCGCAGGGCACGTTCGTGGCGATGAACAACGTGGTCTCGCAGAGCGTCCCGCACCTGCACGTGCACGTGGTCCCCCGCACCAAGGGCGACGGCCTGCGCGGCTTCTTCTGGCCCCGCACGAAGTACGAGGACGGCGAGGCGGCTGCCTTCGCCGAGCAGCTGCGACAGGTTCTCGTCGTCTGAGCGTCACCCGCAGGGGGTTGCGCTCCCCCGGACCCTCGGGTTGGCATGGAGGGCATGAACACATCGGGGAACAACACCAGACCGTCCGTCCTTCGCCGCCTCGCCGTGCTCCTGACCGGCATGATGCTCGGTCTCGGCGCCGTGGTCGGCCTCTCCACGTCGGCCTCGGCGGTGACGCAGGCCCAGGCCGAGTCGGCGTTCCGCGCGGCCGGCATCACGTGGTCGTCGTCGGGCGGGTGCACCGACCGGACCAACCCCACGTGCACGTCGTTCGACGGGCTGCGCCAGACCAGCGTGGACGGCGCCCGCACGCTGAGGTCGGCCAGCGGCTGCGCGCTCAACATCACGGGCGGCACCGAGACCGGTCACGCGGGCGGCACCTACAGCCACGCCAACGGCTACAAGCTGGACTTCAGCCTCTCCAGCTGCCTGACGTCGTACGTGACGAACACGTTCACCTACGTCGGCACCCGCAGCGACGGAGCGCGGCTCTACCGGTCGGGAGCCGGCAACGAGTACGCCCAGGAGGGCAGCCACTGGGACGTCACGTTCCACACGTGCGGAGGCTGCTGACCCACGCAGCCACGACCTGCTCGAACGAGACGGGGGCCCCCCCGGGGCGGGGGGGGCGGCGGGGGGGGGGGCGGTGCGGGGAGTGGGGCTCGGGGTGGTACCCGGGCACGGGCACACGGG
>NZ_JANLGG010000005.1:0-106347 GCF_024655735.1 Aeromicrobium sp. 50.2.37 | reverse complement strand
ATTTTTTTAAAACAGACACCCCCACCCGGAGCGGGTGGGGCGCCGTCGTGGGTCGAGGTCCGGTCAGTCGGCCTCGGGGTCGAACCCGGCCACGGCCACACGGGTGGCGT
Organism: Aeromicrobium sp. 50.2.37; assembly: GCF_024655735.1. NCBI lineage: Bacteria > Bacillati > Actinomycetota > Actinomycetes > Propionibacteriales > Nocardioidaceae > Aeromicrobium > Aeromicrobium sp. 50.2.37. The sequence continues at coordinate 106,237 of NZ_JANLGG010000005.1, read as the reverse complement.
CGGCGATGAGGTCGTTGTCGTACTCGGCGTCCTGCTCGGCCTTGGAGGACATGATGACGAGCACGATCGGGTCGCCGTCGGCCCGGCGCAGCACGGCGATGTCGTTGCGCGTGCCGTAGGCGGCTGCCCCGGTCTTGTCGGCGACCTCCCAGTTGTCGGGGACCCCGGCACGGATGAGGTCGTCGCCGGTGGTGTTGCGCACCATCAGGTCGGTGAGCATGGCGCGCGCGTACCCGTTGTTCACGGCGTCGCCGTCGGCCGGGAGCAGCGTGAACGCGCGCAGCGTGGTGGCCAGCGCCTCCGGCGTGGAGGTGTCGCGGTCGTCACCGGGGATGGCCTCGTTCAGCTCGGGCTCGATGCGCGACACGATCGTCGTCTCGTCACCGATCTCGCGCAGCACGCCCTGCAGCTCCTCGGGTCCTCCGAGCAGGTCGAACAGCAGGTTGCCGGCGGTGTTGTCGCTGTAGCGCACGGCGGCGTCGGCGAGCTCGCGGACCGTCAGGTCGGTCTCGCCCTCCTCGACGGCCTTCTCGAGCTCGGGCGAGTTCTCGACGAGGTCCTCCTCGCCCAGCTCGACCGTCTGGTCCAGCACGGAGCGCGGCTTCTCGTGCAGCAGTGCCCCAACGGCGAGCGCCTTGATGGTCGACGCATAGGCGAACCGCTCGTCGGCCCGGTGCTCGACGACCTGGCCGGTGCCGGTGTCGATGGCGTACACGCCGAGACGCGCGTCGTACTCCTCCTCCAGGTCGGCGAAGTCGGCCGAGAAGGTGGGCGACGCGCTCGCCGTCGGCTCCTCGCCGCCGTCCGGGGTGTCGTCCCCGCCGGTGCACCCGGCGAGCACGAGGGCGGCGGCGATCACGGGCAGCAGCAGACGACGCATGCCCCTATTCGACCAGATCGCCCCGAACGCCCCACCGCGGCCCGCACCCGTTTCGGACGGTCGAGGGGCGGTTCTGCCCGCCGCCACGACCCGAAGGTGTCCACAACGGCCCCACTCGGGTCACGGTCGTCGCAGCTGCGACGACGCCTCCGCCGAGACGCGCGTGCGGTCGGGCCAGCCGGGTGGGGTGAAGGGCAGCTCGACGTCACGCTCGAGCCGGACGCTCACCGTGTCACCCCGGACCGCGACGTCGACGCCGGCGACGTCCTCGCCCGCGAGGTAGCCGGCCACCAGCTGACGCGACGCCGCAGGATCGAGCTCGATGGACCGATCGGCGTAGAAGGCGCCCTCGTCGAGGCCGTCGGCCGCGGCCAGCGCAGCCCCGTCGGTCAGGTGGGCGAGCTCCTGACGCTGCAGGTACGCCGACGACGCGTTCACCACGACCGCGAGGAGCAGTCCGATCACCACGAGGAAGCCGATCGTCATGACCGTCACGCTGCCCCGCTCGCCGCGCTCCGCCCGGCGCGTCATCGGCCCTCCCGGAAGGAGCCGAACGGCTCGGTGTGGTCGGAGTCGACGGCGATGCCACCGATGCGCTCCCCCAGCGCCGACGGGGTGAGCGGCAGCGGCTGGACCGTGCGCACCGACACCCGGACCGAGGAGCCGGGCTGCAGACACGCGTCCGGCGTCGGGAGGCAGGTCACCACGACGTCGGCGTCGACGCGTTGGTCGGCGAGCGCCACCGCCGCAGCCCTGCGCGCACGATCGGCAGCCGTGGCCGTGTCGGGCGCCTGCACGTAGGCACGGGCCGCGGCCTTGCTGGCGGAGGAGACCCCGTAGGCGGCGCGCTGGGCGTCGAAGACCGCGATCATCACGTAGACGAACGGCACGAGCAGGAGCACCGTCAGCCAGACGAACTCCACCGGGGCCGAGCCGCGCTCGCACCTCACGGCTCCTCCTGCAGGAGCGCGCGACCGCGGACGTCGAGTGAGACGCTCGGCCCGAGGACCCCCAGCGCCGGCACCTCGGCCCGCACGCGCACGACGAGCGCCGGGGCGCCGTCGACGGACGTCTGCGACGCCGTGACCGACCTCGCGAACCGCTCCGACAGGCTGCCCGAGATCATCCGACGCGTCCGCGCCACCGCCTCACCGCTCGAGGCACCGAGAGGCGCACCGGCTCGTGCGCCGTCGGACGCGGCGGCGGTAAGGGTGTTGCGGACGTGCAGCACGAGGCCCAGCTGCATGATCCCGAGCACGAGTGGGACGAGCACCACCATGACGAGCACATAGTCGACGATGGCCGACCCGCGCTCCTGGCGTGCCCGACGCGCGCGTCGGGGCCGGCGCGTCAGACGCTCTTGCGGCGGAACTCCGGCTGGGCGATCGGCTTGTCGGCACCGTGCGACTTCTCGCTGCCGTCGTGCTCGGCGGTCTGGGCCGACGCGTGGTGCTTGCCGGCCTTCTTCTCGAGGGCCTCGCGCATCTTGGCCTTCAGGTCGTCGTTCGCCACGGTGCCTCCTAGGGTTCCGGCCACCGTACCCCCACAGCACCCCGATCGGCGGCCACGACGGTGGCCGCATGCGCGAGCTCGCTGTCGCGAGAGGCTCGATCCGCACCGGACCTCAACGCACCGAGTTCAGCGCGTCCCTGAGCATCGAGCTCAGCTCCGGGCCGGCGATCGCCGCCAGCAGCGCGACGAGTCCGGCGGACATGACGGTGATCATGACCCACCCGGGCACGTCACCCCGCTCGTCGTGCGGGGGGTGCTGCAACCGTTCGAGCACTCTTCTGTTCAGTCGTGACATGACACTCCTTCAGCTGGAGAGGCGGAGGCCGACGAGGCCCGGGTAGAAGGCGAAGACGACGGTGACGGGCAGCACGAGGAACACGACGGGGACCATCATCAGGATCTCCTTGCGGCCGCCGGCCTCCATCAGGTCGCGGCGGGCGGTCTCGCGCACGTCGGCAGCCTGGGCGTGCAGCACGTCGACGAGTGGAGTGCCGCGGTCGACCGCGACGGCGAGCCCCTCGGCGAACCGGGCGATGCTCGCGACGCCCGTCCGGGCCGCGAGGGCGTCGAAGGCCGCGGGGACGGTCCGCCCGGTCCGCACGTCGGCCAGGACGGTGCCGAGCTCGTCGGCCAGACCACCACGCAGGACCTGGAGCACCCGCTCGAGCCCGGCAACGGGGCTCTCCCCCGCGGCGACCGCCAGGGCGAGGAGGTCGGCCACGACGGGGAACTCCTCGGCCAGCCGGACCTCGTGACGCTTCACCTGCGACGACAGGTAGGTGTCTCGCCCGAGGACACCTGCGACGAAGCCGGTGACGCACACGACCATCAGGACCAGCGGCGACCCGCCGTAGGTGGTCCACACGACGGTGCAGATCACCGACGCCACACCGAACCCGAGAGCACCCCAGACGAGCTGCTGGATGCGGAACTCCTCGACGCCGTAGGGCGACCCGAGGCGGGTCAGTCGTCGTTCGACGCTCGAGGCGCCACCGGTGATCCGGCCGACCACGTCACCGACCGAGCGCAGGAGCGGTCCGTAGACGGCACCGACGGTGCTGGTCGAGCGGGCCGACGTCGGCAGGACGTCGCCGAGGTACGGGTCGATCCGCATCATCGGGGTGGGGTGACGGACGCGCCGCCACGAGGTGAGCACCAGCAGCAGCCCGCTCGCGAGGACGGCACCGAGGATCGCTCCGACGGCGGGGCTCATGCGAGGACCCGCCGCTCCTGCGGAAGTCGACCGATCCACAGCATCAGCCGGAAGGCGACCACGCACACGACCGCACCCACGGTCAGGACCACGGCCCCCGTGGCGGTGGCGTACCTGGCGACCACGTCCGGCTGCAGGCTGAGCGCCGCGAGGACCACCCACGGCGCACCGACGGCCAGACGTGCGGCGTTGACGGTCCAGGACTGGCGCGCCTCGATCTCACCTCGGGTCCGGGCCTCCTCGCGCAGGAATCCGGAGAGGGCGCGAAGCATGCGCCCCAGGTCTCCGCCGCCGACGTCGCGGGCCAGTCGCAGCGCCTCGACCACACGATCGCCGGTCGGGTCGGCGAGGCGCACCTTCAGGCGGTCGAGCGCCGCGTCGAACCGTCCGGTGGACTGGTAGTCGCGCCCGAACCGCACGAAGGGCTCCCGCAGTCCCTCCGGACCCCGCTCCCCCAGCTGCACCACGGCCTCGGGGAGCGAGAGTCCGGCGCGCACCGCGGAGGCGAGGTTGTCGACGGCGTCGGGCCACAGGTCGGCGTGCTCCCGTGCACGCCGGCGTGCGCGCCCCCGCAGCGTCGCGACGGGGAGCAGAGCCGCCAGCGCCCCGAAGACGAGACCGACGACCAGCACCCGCGACACGACGGTCATCACCAGACCGGCCACGAGGAACGACCCGCCGCACAGCCCGAACAAGCCGGCCGGTGTCACCTCGGAGAGTCCGGCGGCGTCGAGCAGCTCGCGGAGCGAGCGGGTCGACCGTCCCCGACGTCGCGGGTGCGGGTCGGCCAGCGCCCACAGCACGAGCACGAGGCCCAGCCCCAGCACCAGTCCGATCAGCGCGCCCATCCGGAGTCCTCCTCGGGCACCAGGACGTCGTCGAGCTCGATGCCGACCCGCTCGAACGCGTCGCGCCGAGCCGGTCGGCCATGGCCGCGCCTCAGCGCTCCTCCTTCGCGCGTGAAGACCGTCTCGGACTCGATGAGACCGTTCTCGACCCTCCCGGTGACCGCTGCGACCTCCTGCACGGCTCGCCTGCCCGCGTGGTCGATGGAGGTGTGGACGACGAGGTCGACGGAGGTCGCGACGGTCGGCACCACGAAGTCGCTCGTGATGTTCGCCCCGGCGAGCAGCGGGAGCGTGCAGAGCTTGGTGAGCGCCTGGCGGGCCGAGCTCGCGTGCACGCTGGCCATCCCGGGGAGACCGGCGTTGAGGGCGAGCAGCATGTCGAGACACTCGGCGGAGCGGACCTCGCCCACGACGATGCGACTCGGGCGCATGCGCAGCGCCTCCTTGACCAGCATGCGCAGGTCGACCTCGCCGGTCCCCTCGAGACCGGCCTGGCGCGACTGGAGCGCGACCCAGTCGGGGTGGCGGCCGCACTGCAGCTCGAAGACCTCCTCGACCGTGAGCAGGCGTTGTGACCCAGGGATCGCGGCGGCCAGGCAGTTCAACAGGGTCGTCTTCCCGGCCTGGGTCCCCCCGGACACGACGACGTTCAACCCGGCCACGACGCTCGCTCGCAGGAACCGTGCGGCCGTGGCGTCGATGGTCCCGAGGGTCACGAGGTCGTCCAGAGAGTGGGCCCGCGCGACGAACTTGCGGATGTTGACTGCGCTGAACCCGTGCGAGATGCCCTCCAGGACCACGTGCAGGCGGTGACCTCCCGGGAGCATCGCGTCGACGAACGGCTGCGACACGTCGAGCCTGCGGCCAGACGACGACAGCATCCGCTCGACCAGCTCGCGCACCTGCGCCGCCGTGAGGATCACCGACGTCAGCTCGTGCTTGCCGTCGCGCGCGACGAACACCCGGTCCGGCTCGTTGATCCACACCTCCTCGACCGTCGGGTCGTCGAGGAACGGCTGCAACGGCCCGAACCCGGCCACGTCGGCGACGATGCCGCCCACGATCCGGTCGGGTTCGTCGAGGGAGCGCACCGCACCCGTCAGCGACCGCTTCTCGTGCTCGGCCACCACGTCGATCGCGAGCTGGCGCACCGCGTCGGCCTCGACCTGGGGATCGATGCGACGGCGGCGCACCTGCTCGCGGACCTCGTCCGCGAGCGTCGTCTGAACTGGATCCACCTCGACCCTTCCCCCGAAAAGCCCTGCAGTGCAGGAGAGTCTCCCAAAGAAGCCCCCATCCGTGAAGGCCCCCGTACGCAGGGTGTGGACGGACATCCGGACTCACGTCGGCGGACGTCGGTCACGCACCCCGCCTCGCCGAATCAGGTGCGATCCTGGTGCCTCGACGTCATGGGGGATGAATGAGCACGGAGACCACCGCCCGACTGGAAGCGCCAGCGGCTTCGCTCAGCGCTGCGAAGTGGTGGGAGCGTGAGCCGTGATGACCGAGTTCGAGACGACGGGGCCAACGATCACGGCCGCCGACGTAGATGACTTCGAGGCGGCGATCGGTACGCCGCTTCCAGCCGACTACAAGCAGTTCTTGCTCACCGTGAACGGCGGGATCCCGACCGACTCGGACGTGAACGAGCCCACCCAGCGGGTTGTGGGGATCGTGGGGTTCTTCAGCCTCGCCGTCCCCTCAGGTGATCTCTCGATGCAGGAGGCACTCCGTACGTGGAGAAACCGGTACCCAGGATGGATGCTGCCGGTCGCGCTCTGCCAGGGAAGCTGCCTACTGCTGCTCACCCTCAACAGTGACTACGAGGGTGAGGTCGTCTACTGGGATCACGACGCCGAATCAGAGGACGACGAACCACCGACCATCGACAACCTCAGCCACGTCGCCGATTCATTCACCGAGCTGCTCGACTCTCTCTACACGTGGGATGCGATGAACGACCCGGAGGTGCAACGCATGATGGGTGGCAGCGGCGGCGATGCCTGGATTGACCCAGACTTCTCACCCGGGCCACGTAGGGACTGACCCGACGACCCGCTCACGTGACACGGATGGAGTGCAGTGACCACGATCCGAAAGCCAGGACCAACCATCAAAGTCGGGGTCATCTCTGCGCTCGCGACGAAGGTCGGGGTACTCCCGAACGACTACCGGAGTTTTCTCCTCATGACCAACGGCGGTGTCCCTGAGGAGCGACGAATCCCCGAACCGTCCGACATCGGCATCGGCGTGAGCGGGTTCTTCTCCCTGGGTGACGCGACCTCCGGCGATCTGTCGATGACCAGGGCGCTCGAGACCTGGGCTGGTCGTTACCCCGACGGGTACGTGCCGATTGCCAGGTGCGAGGGCAGCAACCTGTTGCTCATGGCCACTGGCGACGAGCACGCTGGGCGAGTCGTCTACTGGGACCACGACGGCGAGGCCGACGACGGCGAGCCCGCGCGCACCGACAATCTCACGCCCGTCGCCGACTCCTTCCAGGCACTGATCGAAGCCTTGACCGACGATGCGATCGACGACGCCGAGGTGCAGCGCCTGCTCGAAGGCTCCACCGGGTGGGTCGACCCGGACTTCAAGCCCACCTTCGACTGAGCTCGTCCAAGCCCGCTGGTGGCGCTTCCCGGGACGCTGACCCGGCCGAGCACGCGGAACATGCCCCCACCGGTGTGGTGCCCCTGAGACGCCTCGCCGGGCCTCGTAGTCTCGGGCAGCCGGCGCCCAGGGTCTCCACGAGACAGTCCGCCACACTGGTGACGTCGCAGTGACCCGACAGGAGTGGCGAGATGGAGTTCACCAAGGTCGGCCCGCCCGTGAGCGAGACAGACGTCGCGTCCTTCGAGGAGCAGATCGGTGCATCCCTCCCCGCCGACTACCGGGCCTTCGTCCTGACGACCAACGGCGGCGTCCCGAGCCCGAACATGGTCGACGACCCTGTTCGAGAGCTCGTCGGAATCGAAGGCTTCTTCAGTCTCGGGCCAGTTCACGGTGAACTCTCCATGGTCGACGCGCTCGCGACCTGGGACGGGCGTTACCCCGAGGGGACGCTCCCGATTGCACTGTGCGGCGGCAGCAACCTCCTCCTGCTCACCCTCAGGGGACAGACCACACATCCCGTCTACTACTGGGAACACGACGGAGAAGCCGACGAAGGCGAACCGGCTCGAACTGACAACCTCACCCAGCTGGCAGAGTCGTTCACCGACCTCATCAGGTCCCTCCACGACGAGGACCCGATCGACCACCCCGACGTTCAGCGGATGATGGGCGGCGACGTATGGGTCGATCCCAACTTCAACCCCGGTCCCCGGAAGCACTGAAGCTCACTCCACTCGGGCACGCCGCATTGTCTTCGCAGTCGGGTGGCTGCGGTCACTGGAACGCATGACGTTGACGGCCTCCTTCCCCCTCGAGGCCTGCGGCAGCCGCGCCTTCACCACACCCGGCGAACAACAGCGGTAGTCGTCACGAAGCGGATGCGCGAACCTTCACGCGGCCGGCAGGCGCACTCCCGCCGGACCAGGTGCGATCCTGGTGCCTCGACGTCATCGGGGGATGAATGAGCACGGAGACCACCGGCGGGCTGGAGACACCAGCCGCTTCGCCATGGGCCCCGGAGTGGTGGGAGCTGTTGCGTGAGCGACGCACCACGTGGGCCGAGCGGCACACGGCGTTGCTGAAGCGGCTGCTGATCGCCCGCCTCGCTCTCTTGGCGGTCGCGCTCGTATGGCTGATCGTGGCGTGGCTGTTCGTCGACGCGGTCAAACCAGCACTCCTGTCGGTCTGGTTCGGTGCCGTGTGGATCTGCGTGCTGTGGTTCCTGCTGCTGCGAACCAAGACCCTGACCTTCGCGGGCTACCTGCGCTTGTTCGTGCTGTGCGTCGTCTGGTCGATCGTCATCGGAGTCGTCCTGCGCAGCGCTGCGATCGACGCATCACCGCTGGCGCAGGAGGGCGGCTTCGCCGCTCGGATCGCTCTCGCCTCGGTCGGCGAGGAAGCGCTCAAGCTCTTCCCGCTCCTGGCGATCGTGCTCGTGGCACCGGGTCGGGTCCGACGCTTCGCCGTCGCGGACTGGGCACTCCTGGGACTGGCCTCCGGTGCCGGATTCCTGGCCGCCGAGGAGATCCTGCGACGACTCAACGTCTACGCACCGCAGGTGAGCATCTTCGGCGAGCGCTACAACCTCGACGGCGCCGTCCAGTTCGGGCTCCTCGGGCTCGACGACTCCGGCGTCACCCGGCTCACCTGGTGGCCCGGCCACCACGTCGTGACCATGCTCGTCGCACTCTCCGTCGGCCTGGGCATCGCTCTCTGGCGCGCCTCCCGGGGTCGCGACCTGCTGTGGCGGGCCGCCGCCGGCACCGGTGCGGCCGTGCTCGTGACCGGAGTCTTCTGGTCAGCCGTGACCACGCACGCCTACTACAACCTCGGCACCGGGACGAGCCCGAACATCCTGCCCGCACCTCTACGCTGGTGGCACGCGGTGACCCCGGACGAGTTCGGTGCCACGTGGATGCTCGTCCTGGCCGTCCTTGTCATCCTCCTCGTGGACGGGACGCGGCTCCGCCGATGGGGCGGCTGGCAGGTTCCGGTGGAAGCCCCGGCGTGGGCCGCGCACCTCGACGCCCGGCTCGCCGACACAACGCCTCCCCAGGGCACCCGTCCCGTCCTCACCTGGGGCTGGGTGGGAGCAACCGATGCAGCGCGGTCGCTGCTGTTCGTGGTCGCCGACACCGTCCGCGGCATCGGACTCTTTCTTGCCGCCGGCGCGCGCCAGGAAGGTGAGCCGTGGTGGGCCGGCCCACGCCGTGCCCAAGCCTCGGTCGTCATGAACCGACAGAGTCGGGAGCTTGCTTTCCATCTCGACGCTCCACCACCCGCATCCTGGCTGACCCGCGGCCTCGCCGTCGCCGCCGCTGTCGTGCTGCTGTGGCTGACGTTCAGCGTCGCCCCCGACTGGGTGCGTCATCTCGACGGCACCTCCTGGGCGGAACGAATGGACGAGTCGTGGCTCGCCCAGCTGTTCGACGGCCTGGACCGATGGTGGAACGACCTATCCGGCTTCGAGAAGGCCCTCGGGATCGGCGCTATCGTCGTCCTCTCCGGCGGGGCGCTCGCCATCGCCGGAGCAGGGGCCGGAGGCGTGCTCCTTGGTTCCGCAGCCTGGGGATCTGGCGCGTTCTCGGTCGTCGACAACGCCGACGAGGTGGCTGCCTTCACGCGCGATCCCGTCGGTGCGGTCCGCGAGTACTGGGCCAATGCCACCCCGGGTTCGCTTCTCATCGACGCGAGCACTTTCGCATTCACGGCATGGGCCCCATCGAGGCTTGCAGCCCCCGTGCGGGGCAAGATCGACGACTTCGCACGCAACCGCCACGCCTGGGCGGAGACGAAACTCCGCGAGATGCGGCATTACCCCAACATTCCCAAGGACCTGTGGGATGGGATCGTGTGGCACCGGAAGGTTCAGAACCCCCTCGTTCGAGGCGAAGCCGTCCCAGGGTTCGCGCCCCGCGCGGCCTGGACCAAGGAACTCCACGTCCAGGGTGCAGGGCCCGGACGCCACAACCGCGTCGACATCTACGGCCACCCCGATGACGACATGGTTGGTGAGATCGTCTCGCTCAAACGCACCCAGTACACCGACGACCCAGCCGGAATCAGGCGAGCCGCCCACGACCTCGACGAACTCGTGACGAAGTATCACCCGGAGACCAAGATCTCGACCGTGCCGTCGACACCCGACGCGCTCGTCGGCGAAAGTCTCCAAGGCAAGATGGTGCTCGGCGTTCCGAAGCAGAAGAACGGGATTCCCGATGCCGTCCTCCGACTGGCCGAGGCCCGGCGGATCGAGATCCGGGAGATCGACGCCAAACTCCCATGGAACATGCGACCCGGAAAGGCCACCCGATGACCAACGGCTACTACTGGACCTGGGGCAACCAGTACAACGACATGACCAACGGGATGGTCTACCCCTGCGACGTGGACGAAGCCCGCCTCATCGACCAGGCAGAGGAGCCCTACTGCGCCGTTCTACGGCTGCCCGGCGGGATGCCACGAGCCGCGGTGATGATCTCCCGACGCGGCAACTTCGGAAGAACTGATTTCTTCGACGGCCACCGACGGGAGCCCTACCTCCAGTACACCTTCAACGGCGACCTGCCTGACATGCAGGCCGACCTCTTCCACCAGCTCACGTGGGCCCGCACGTGGAACCGCAAGGGCGACCTCACCCACGGCGCACGCTTCAAGTTCTGGACCGATCGACGGGTCACCGCGAGCGAGACCGACGTGCGCAAACAGACCAAGACCAGCAGCGAAGGCGAACTCACCCCCGAACGGCTCACCCACCACTGGGAACCCTTTCCCACCTTCGGCGACTTCGCCTCCATCCTCCGCGAAGAACGCAGCAAGCCCGTCGATCAACAGGCCAAGGACTCCGTCACCCGCCTCCTCGTTCCCATCGAGACCACAGGTCCCGACCCGCGCGACTGAAGCGTCGGACCATCAACACCTCACCCGGAGAGCGCGCTGCGCCCTCAACACCTGCGTGGTTGCGGTCGCCCCCGCAGGTGACGGCAACGGCTCGTGCCCTTGTCTAGGTCCCTGATGAACTCGTCGGGCCTCACGTAGAGGACCGCAGGACCATGCAGCTCGTGCCCGAAGATGTACACAGAGCCGTCCGCCACACTGACGGGTTCGCCCTCAGCAATCTGCCCCCGTGAGGACACACAGATGACGATCGAATTCACCCGCACCGGCCCACCACTCGCTGAGGTCCGCTTGGCCGAGGTCGCTGGCTCCGCTCTACCGACCGACTACCGGCGGTTCATGCTCGCCCAGAACGGCGGGGTCCTCGGTGAGATCGCGCACCTGCCCGACGACGACTCGGGAGCAAGCGTCCGCGCATTCCTCAGCATCGACGCCGATGACGACAGCTACGACCTCGCCGACACTCTGCGTACCTACGACGGCCGCTACCCCCAGGGCCTTCTCCCCATCGCTTTCGACGCCTCCAGCAACCTGATTCTGCTGGACATCGGCTACCAGCAATCGGGCTCGGTGTGGTTCTGGGACCACGACGGCGAAGCCGACGAGAACGAACCCCCGCGCACCGACAACATCGTCAAAATCGCCGACACCTTCACAGGCTTCCTCCGCGGCCTCACCACAGGGTTCACCCCGGAGGAAGAGGCTCTCATCGCTGAGATGGTCGCCGGTGGCACGGCACGGAAGGGCCCGTACGTGCCGCCCGGCGGGTTCACCTTCGGCGGAACAACATAGACCAGGTCGAGCCCCCGCCTCACGCCGCACCGACAGTCCGCTTCGCGGGCGCCACGCTGGCGGGGTTCCTGTCATGAAGCTGCCGACGTGAGGACGTAGTCAGTTCATCAGCTCTCGCACAGACCGATTCCTGAGGCGCGGCCTGTCCGAGCCATCGGAGTAGACCTACCCACGACCCACCGACCGCCTCGAAGTCCAAGAGGTCCTTCCAAGGACTAGCGGCGAAAGACCCGGGTCGCCTATCCTGTGTGGTGTCGGCCACGCCGAAATGGTCCCGAAGAACTAGGGACCATCGCCTCGTGACCTGACAGCATCTTCATGGGAGTGGGGAGAAGTGGTTTCATCATGACGATCACACATGTGGCCGAGCGCCCGTCGAGCGACGACGCGTTCTCGCGTCACGCCTGCGTGCTCGAGCTGGTCGTCGGCGCCGCGCTCATCCCCGCGCGAGACGGACTGAGCCCCGTGCTCGAGCTCGTCGCCACCGCGGCCCGCGAGGACGCCCTCACCCCCGAGACCGCCTTCGACCTGGGTCAGCAGCTGCGGCTGATCACGGGAGACGAGCCGACCGACGACGACCTCGAGGGCCACCTGCTGCTGCGCGCCCTGCTGTCGGAGCTCATCGAGTACGCGAGCCTCGTCGAGGGCGTGCACGTCGACGACCTCGAGCCGCTCGTCGACCACCTCATCGCCGTCGGCGACCTGGCCGAGGCCCGCCGCACCATGCACCTCGCCGAGATCGCACGCGCTCGTGTGCGGGTCCTCGAGGCTCCCGTGGCCGCCGACCTCGGCGCCGCCTGAGAGCAGCACGGAACCACCAGCACCCTCCGCCCGCACCAGGACGGAGGGTGCTCTCCGTCTCGGCACGTAGCACTCGCCTCGCGAACCCGGCCTCACCGGCGGCTCAGTGCTCACAGGAACGTCACAGGTGACTCACGGACAGCCGACGGACAGCCCCTCCACACTGGAGGCATGAACGCCTCCCTCACGCGCGTCGACGGCAGCCGGCTGCGGGTCCTCGTGGTCGACGACGAGCCCAACATCGCCGAGCTGCTCATGATGGCGCTGCGCTACGAGGGCTGGGAGGTGCGCACCGCCGGCACGGGCCGCACGGCGGTGAACGCCGCCCGCGAGTTCGGACCCGACGTGGTCGTCCTCGACTGGATGCTCCCCGACTTCGACGGCCTCGAGGTGCTGCGACGCATCCGCCAGCGCGACGAGCACGTGCCCGTCCTCTTCCTCACCGCGCGCGACGCCGTGGAGGACCGCGTGGCCGGGCTGACCGCCGGCGGCGACGACTACGTGACCAAGCCGTTCAGCCTCGAGGAGGTCGTGGCCCGCGTGCGCGCGCTCGTGCGGCGCACCGGAGCCCGGGAGGCCCGTGCCGAGCACGTGGTGGTCGTCGGCGACCTGGTCCTCGACGAGGACAGCCGCGACGTGACCCGGGCCGGCACCGCGATCGAGCTCACCGCGACCGAGTTCGAGCTGCTGCGCTTCCTCATGCGCAACCCGCGCCGCGTGCTCAGCAAGGCGCAGATCCTCGACCGCGTGTGGAACTACGACTTCGGCGGGCAGGCCAACGTCGTCGAGCTCTACATCTCCTACCTGCGCAAGAAGATCGACGCCGGTCGTGAGCCCATGATCCACACCAAGCGCGGGGCCGGGTACGTGCTCAAGCCGGTCGAGCCCGCGTGAGCGAGAGCGCGCGAGCCTCGCGATGAGCCTGACCCGACGACTCGTCCTCACCGTCGTGGCGCTCGTCGTCGCCGTCAGCCTGCTCGTGGCCGGCGCGGCGACCCTTGTCATGCGCGCCTACCTGACCGACCGCCTGGACGCCGAGCTGGCGCAGGCCACCGAACGCGCCCGGGTCCAGGCCGGCGGGAATCCGGTCGGCGACGGACCGGGCGGTCCGTTCGGGTCGCGCCCCCGGCCCAGTGCCCTGTGCGGCGAGCCCCCGCGGCCGTCCCTCGGCCAGTCCGCCCGCAGCCTCACCGCCGTCTACACCGACGACTGCCGCGCCGGTGTGCAGATCACCGAGAGCGCCGGTCTGCGTCCACTCTCCAGCTCCGCCCTCGACGTGCTGGCCGACGTCGACCCCGACGACGAGCCCCTCACCGTCGACCTCCCGGGCCTCGGGTCCGTGCGCGTGGCCGCCACCACCACCGCCGACGGCACCGTCGTCGTCCAGGGCCTGCCGACCGGCGACCTCGACGAGACACTCACCCGCCTGCTCTGGTGGGAGGCGCTGCTGACCGTGCTCGGCGCAGCAGCCGCCGGGCTCGTGGGCGGCGTCCTCGTGCGCCGCCAGCTCCGTCCCCTGCGTGAGGTCGCGGCCACCGCCCACGAGGTGACCACCCTCCCGCTCGACAGCGGCGAGGTGGGCCGCACCGTCCGCGTGCCCGAGAAGCTGACCGACCCGGGCAACGAGGTGGGGCAGGTCGGCGAGGCCCTCAACCGGCTGCTCACGCACGTGGAGCAGGCCCTCGACGCCCGGCACGAGAGCGAGCAGCAGGTCCGCCAGTTCCTCGCCGACGCCTCCCACGAGCTGAGGACACCCCTGTCGACGATCCGCGGCTACGCCGAGCTGGGCCGGCGCACCGGGACCGACCAGCTGACCAAGGTGGAGTCCGAGGCCGCGCGCATGTCGACCCTCGTCGACGACATGCTGCTGCTCGCGCGGCTCGACTCCGGCCGCCCCCTGGAGCGCGAGCCCGTCGACCTGAGCCTCCTGCTCGCGGAGTCCGTGAGCGACGCCCGCGTGGTCGATGGCGGGCACACCTGGCGCCTCGAGCTCCCCGACGAGCCGATCGAGGTGCCCGGTGACGCCCTGCGCCTGCACCAGGCCGTCACCAACCTGCTCCGCAACGCCTCCCGGCACACCCCACCCGGCACCGTGGTCACGGCGCGGCTCCGCCTGCCCGACGCGGACCACGCCGTCGTCGAGGTGCAGGACGACGGGCCCGGCGTCGGGGCCGACCTGCTGCCCGTCGTGTTCGAGCGCTTCACCCGCGGCGACTCCTCGCGCACCCGCGAGTCCGGCGGCGCCGGGCTCGGCACGTCCCTCGTCGCGGCGATCGCCGAGGCCCACGGCGGGTCCGTCGCCGTCACCAGCGAGCCCGGCAGCACCACCTTCAGCATCACGCTCCCCCGGACCTGACGGCCCGCCGACACCTCACAGCAGCGGCACAGTCCGCCGAGGGCACCACCCCAGGAGCGCCGTCGAGCATCGGCGACATGGACCAGACCGCCACGATGCCCGACACCCACCAGACCCGCAGCGCCCCCGACGCCAGCACCTCCCACGACAGCGCCTCCGACGGGCCCACGTCGAGGGAGCCGGGGTTCCTCGCCCGAGCGTGGCGAGGCGACCCCGCCGACCACCCCGCGGCCCGACCGGCGCTGGTGCTGCTGCTCGTCGGCACCGCGGCGCTCTACCTCTGGGGCCTCGGGTCGTCGGGGTGGGCCAACTCCTTCTACTCGGCCGCCGCGCAGGCCGGGTCGGACTCGTGGAAGGCGATGTTCTTCGGCGCGTCCGACGCCGCGGGGTCCATCACCGTCGACAAGACCCCCCTGTCCATCTGGGTGATGGCCCTCTCGGTCCGGCTGTTCGGACTGTCGTCCTGGAGCATCCTGGTGCCGCAGGCCCTCATGGGGGTGGCCACCGTCGCGCTGCTGCACGCGACGGTGCGCCGCACGACGGGCAACGCCTGGGCCGGGCTCGGTGCCGGGCTCGTGCTCGCCCTCACCCCGGTCGCCGTCCTGATGTTCCGGTTCAACAACCCCGACGCCCTGCTGGTGCTGCTCCTCGTCGGCGCGACGGCAGCGACCCTCCGCGCGCTCGAGGACCCCCGCCGCGCCGCGCGATGGCTGGCTCTCGGCGGGGCGCTCGTGGGCCTCGGCTTCCTGACCAAGATGCTCCAGGCGTTCCTCGTCCTCCCGGCGCTGGCCGGTGTCTACCTGCTGGCCGCCTCCGTCCCCCTGGCCCGCCGTCTGGTCCACCTGGTCGTCGCCTTCGCGGCCATGGTCGCGGCCGGCGGCTGGTGGGTCCTGGTGGTCGAGCTCTGGCCGGCCTCGAGCCGCCCCTGGATCGGCGGCTCGCAGGACAACTCGATCCTCGAGCTGACCCTCGGCTACAACGGTCTCGGTCGGTTGAACGGCAACGAGGTCGGGTCCGTCGGCGGCGGTGGAGGCCCCGGTGGCGGCGGAGGAGGCTGGGGCGAGACCGGGCTGCTGCGCCTGTTCTCGAGCGAGATCGGCGGGCAGGTCGCATGGCTGCTGCCAGCGGCGCTGCTCCTGCTGGTCGCGGCCCTCTGGCTCACCCTTCGCTCCGGCGAGGACCGTCGCACCCGTCCTGTCACGGCCGGGCTCGTCGTGTGGGGCCTCTGGCTCCTGGTCACGGGCCTGACGTTCAGCCTGATGGCCGGCATCTTCCACGCCTACTACACGGTGGCGCTCGCCCCGGCGATCGGCGCGATCCTGGGGATCGGCGGCCACGTCCTCTGGCAGCACCGGCACACCGTGACCGCGGTCGCCACCGCCGTGGCCGTGCTGCTGTCCACCGCGGCGATGGCGACGGTCCTGCTCGGACGCTCCGACGGCTTCCTGCCCTGGCTCGCACTGCTCGTGGTCGTCCTGGCCGCCATCAGCGCGGTCGCGATCGTGCTGCTGAGGTTCCTCCCCGCACGACTGCGCCGGCGCGCGGGGCTCGCCGTCGCTCTCGCGAGCATCGTCGCACTGCTGGCCGGACCCACCGCCTACGCGGTCGACACCGCCGGCAGCGCCCACACCGGGTCGATCCCGTCCGCCGGTCCCAGCACGGGCCGCGGAGGGTTCGGCGCAGGTCCGGGAGGTAGACGCGGCCCCGGCGGTGGTCAGCCGCCGCAACTGCAGGACGGCCGGACCGGCCAGGGGCAGCCGCCCCAGGGGGCGGGACCGCAAGGGGCTCCGGGCGGGACCGGCGCGGCCCCAGGCAACGGCACGGGCACCGGCACCGGCAACCAGGGCGGCGCAGGCGCCGGAGGACTGCTCGACGGCTCCACGTCGTCGGAGTCCATCGATGCCCTCCTCACCCAGGACGCAGGGTCGTACACCTGGGTGGCGGCGGCGATCGGCTCGAACAGCGCCTCGGGCTACCAGCTCTCCACCGAGGAGCCGGTCATGGCGATCGGCGGGTTCAACGGCTCGGACCCCTCTCCCACCCTGGCGCAGTTCCAGCAGCTCGTCGCCGACGGCGAGGTCCACTGGTTCATCGGTGGAGGCGGGGCAGGTGGACGCGGGGGCCCCGGCGCGAGCGGCGGCACGAGCACCCAGATCCAGGAGTGGGTCGAGGAGACGTTCACCGCGACCACGGTCGACGGCACCACGCTCTACGACCTGTCGGGCGGCATCGCATGAGCGCGGGGCAGCTCGCGACCGCTGCGACCACGACCATCCGACGCACGGGGACCATCGACGTCGTCGTTCCCGTCCACAACGAGGAACGAGCCCTGGTCGCGTCGGTCCTGACCGTCCTCGACCACCTGGCCACCCTGCCGTTCCCGTCTCGGGTCACGATCGCCGACAACGCCAGCACCGACCGCACCGCCGAGCTCGCCGACACGCTCGCCGCGCAGCACGCGAGCGTCCGGGTGGTGAGGCTGGGCGAGAAGGGGCGGGGCCGCGCGCTCAAGGCCGCCTGGTCGACGTCCGACGCCGACGTCCTCGTGTACATGGACGTCGACCTCTCGACCGACCTCAACGCCCTCCTGCCGCTGGTCGCACCCCTGCTGACCGGACACTCCGACCTCGCGATCGGGTCGCGGCTGGCCCGCAGCGCCAGGACGACCCGCGGCCCCCGGCGCGAGATCATCTCGCGCGGGTACAACTACCTCCTGCGGGGCACGATGCGCGCCCGGTTCAGCGACGCCCAGTGCGGCTTCAAGGCGATCCGACGCGACGTGGCCGAGCGCCTGCTGCCCCTCGTCCACGACGACGCCTGGTTCTTCGACACCGAGCTGCTCGTCGTGGCCGAGCGGGCCGGGCTGCGCATCCACGAGGTGCCGGTCGACTGGGTCGACGACCCCGACAGCAGCGTCGACGTGGTCCGCACCGCGCTCGACGACCTGCGCGGGATGGCTCGCCTCGGCCTCGCCCTGGTCCGGGGGCAGGTGCCCGTCGCCCGGCTCGGCGAGGAGCTCGGTCGCGCCACGCGGCGCAGCGCCGGCGGTGGCGTGTCGGCCCAGCTGGTCGTGTTCGCACTCGTGGGGGTGCTCTCGACGGTCGCGTACGCAGCGCTGTTCCTCCTGCTGAGGTCGGCCCTCGGTGCCCAGGGGGCGAACGTGGCGGCGCTGCTGGTCACCGCCGTGGCGAACACGGCCGCCAACCGACGCTTCACGTTCGGGGTGCGGGGTCGCGACGGGGCCGCCGTCCACCACCTGCAGGGGCTCGCCGTGCTCGCGGGCGGGGTCCTCGCGACGAGCGGTGCCCTGTGGACGCTCCACCACCTGGCCGGGACGGAGCACCGGGCGCTGGAGGTGGCGGTGCTCACCGCGGCCAACCTCGCGGTCACCGTCGCCCGGTTCGTCCTGATGCGGACCTGGATCTTCCGCCCCGACGGCCGGCCGCCGGGTTGAGTCGGCCACGCCGAGCCCGACTGTTGTCCCGTGACCGCCCATCGGCCAAGATCGACACGTGATGTCACCCTTCGTCCGACGTGCCCTGGCCGCGACCGCGACGCTGCTCGCCCTGGCGGTGGTGGGTGCGGGTCCGGCGGCAGCCGAGGAGCCGATCGACGTCAGGGGGACCATCACCGACCGCGCGGACGCCCTCGGCGGCGACACGGCGGAGGTCCAGACGGCGCTCGACGCGTTCTACGAGCAGACCAACCGCCAGCTCTTCGTCGTCTACGTCAGCGACTTCGACGGCCTCACCGGCTCGGAGTGGGCCGCGCAGACCGCCGAACGCTCGGGACTCGGCCGCGCCGACGTGCTGCTCGCGATCGCCCTCGACCAGCGCTCCTACGGCTACGACGCGGACGCCGAGGACTTCTCCGACGCCGACCTCGAGAAGGTCGACCGCGAGTACATCCTCCCCGCGCTGCGCCAGGACGACTGGGCCGGCGCGGCCGTCAGGGCGGCCGAGGGACTCACCGAGGTGACCCAGGACTCGGGCATCCCCTGGGGCTGGATCGTCGGAGGTGTGGGCCTCGCCGCTGCGGGCGGTGGCTACGCCATCCACCGCTCCCGTCGCCGCTACGACCACACCCACCCGGTGGTGGACGAGCACGGCCGGCCCGTCGACCCCGCCAGCATCCTCACCGACGAGGAGCTCGAGGCGGCGGCGGCCACGGCGCTCGTCGACGTCGACGACGCCCTCCAGTCCTCGGCCCAGGAGCTCGGCTTCGCCGAGGCGCAGTTCGGCGCGACCGCCACCGCGGAGTTCCGCGCGGTGATCGAGGACGGGCGCACCCGCGTCCGCGAGGCCTTCACCCTGCGTCAACGACTCGACGACGCCGAGCCCGAGACGGACGCCGAGCGCCGCACGCTCCACTCCCGGATCCTGCAGATCTGCGACGCGGTCGACGACGCCCTCGACGCCCAGGTGGAGCGCTTCGACGCCGTGCGCGACCTGCAGACACGCGCTCCGGAGGCCGTGGCGGCCCTCCAGCCGGTCCTCGCCGCCACCGTCGAGCGGCTCCCCGCCTCCCGCGCCACGCTCGAGTCCCTGCAGTCCACCCACTCCGGCAGCGCGCTGGCCGCCGTGGCCGACAACGTCGTGCGGGCCGAGTCCCTGACCACCAAGGCCGCCGAGCAGGTCACCCTCGCCCAGGGCGCCCTCACGAGCGGTGACGCCGCGGCCGCCGCCCTGCACCTGCGCACCGCCGAGGACGCCACCGCCCAGGCCACGGCCCTGCTCGACGCGATCGACACGGCGCGGACCGACCTCGAGACGATCCGCGACGACGCCGACGACCTGCTGGGACAGGTCGTGGCCACCGTCTCGGCCGTCACCACCTACGTCGAGACCCATCGCGGCGCGGTCGGCAGCACCGCCCGCACCCGACTCTCCGAGGCCGCGCGCCTGCTCGACGAGGGTCGGCTCGCCCTGCCGGGCGACCCTGCCGGCGCCACCCGCACCCTCGAGCGCGCCGCGGCCCTCGTCAAGGAGGCCCAGTCGACGGCCGAGGCCGACGTGGCCGCATGGCGGTCGACCTCCGACCGCGACGATCTCTCCCTCGGCGGCATCCTCGGAGGGAGCGGCGGCGGTGGCGGCGGCCTGACCAGACTGCCCGGCGGGTTCGGCGGCAGCTCCGGTCGGAGCCGCCGCACCTCCCGCAGCAGCAGCTCACGACGGAGCAGCTCCCGGAGCAGCAGCTCACGACGCAGCAGCAGCCGACGCAGCAGCAGCGGACGTTCTCGGCGCAGTGGCGGCGGACGTTTCTGACATCCTGACCACCCACCCCCACAGCAGCACCGTCCCACCAGCACCCAGCACGCCGACCGGAAGAGAGAGCACCATGGCACAGAAGCAGTCCATCCTCGGACGCATCGCCCAGCTGACCCGCGCGAACGTGAACGCGATGCTGGACAAGGCCGAGGACCCCGAGAAGATGCTCGACCAGCTCGTCCGCGACTTCACCAACAGCATCGCGGAGGCCGAGGAGGCTGTGGCCCAGACCATCGGCAACCTGCGGCTCGCCGAGGCCGACCACGCCGAGGACGTCGCAGCCGCCAAGGAGTGGGGCGCGAAGGCGATCGCCGCCTCCCAGAAGGCCGACGCCCTGCGCACCGCGGGCCAGACGGGCGAGGCCGACCGCTTCGACCAGCTCGCCAAGGTGGCGCTCGGCAAGCAGATCGGCTTCGAGAACGAGGCGAAGGCCGCCGCACCGTCGATCGCGTCGCAGAACGAGACCGTCGAGAAGCTCAAGACCGGGCTCATCACCATGCGGTCGCGCCTCGACGACCTGAAGACCCGCCGCGACCAGCTCGTGGCACGCCAGAAGACGGCCGACGCGCAGGCGCAGGTCCAGCAGGCCGTCTCCTCCATCAACGTGCTCGACCCCACCAGCGAGCTCTCGCGCTTCGAGGAGAAGGTGCGTCGCGAGGAGGCACGTGTCGCCGGTCAGGCCGAGCTGGCGTCCTCCAGCCTGGACTCGCAGTTCGAGGAGCTCGAGGCCGACTCGACCGCCCTCGAGATCGAGGCCCGGCTGTCCGAGCTCAAGGGCCAGCTCGGTGCTGCCCCGACCGGTCAGGTCGAGGCCGGCCAGGACGCCCCCGAACAGACCACGCCCTGATCCGAGACCTGCGAGGATGACGCCATGAAGTTCAACGAGACCTACTCCTACGGCGATGCCGACGTCGAGGCCGTGTTCGGCCTCATCTCGAGCCAGGAGTTCCGCACCGAGTCCGGCGAGGAGTCCGGCGCGAGCGACATCGACGTCGACGTCGACGAGTCCGGTGACGGCGTCACGATCACGATCGTGCGCACCCAGCCGGCCGAGATGCCCGACTTCGTCAAGAAGCTCACCGGCGACACCGTCAAGGTCAAGCAGACCGAGAAGTGGAGCGCTCCCGCCGCCGACGGCAGCCGTCGCGCCGACGTGAAGGTCAGCATCATCGGCCAGCCCGCGGAGATGCTCGGCACCGCGGTGCTCGAGTCCACGGGCGGTGGCACCGAGTTCAAGGTCACCGGTGACGTCACGGTCAAGATCCCGTTCATCGGCAAGAAGATCGAGCCCGAGGTGGCCAAGGCCATCCGCGGCTCGCTCAAGAACGAGGTCGAGCTGGGCATGACCCGCCTCTGATCCAGCACCACGCGAAGGGCCCCGACCGAGCGGTCGGGGCCCTTCGTCGCGCGGTGCCGTCCAGGTAGCGGGCGTGGTCAGCCCAGCAGGGAGAGCACGGCCTCGATCTCCTGCGGCGCGTACCAGGCGAGCTGCCCGCTCCCGTCGGCGTCCACGTGCAACGCCTCGACGTCCGCCGCGGTCACGTCGGCCAGGGTCGTCCCCCCGCCGGTCTCCGTCGCCTCGACGTCGGCGACGACCACGACGGGGCCGTCCTCGGCCGCCGCGACGAGCGCCTCGTACTCGTGCTGCTCGTCCTCGGACTCCGCGGCCACCACCTCGCCGCCGAGCGCGCCACCGTCGCGCAACCGGCGCAGTCCGTCGGCGTCGACGCCCACCCAGACCCGCACGTCAGCCCCGTCGCGGCTTCTGGCGGCCGCGCGGGGCCCGCCCGCGCCGGGGCCCGACGGTCTCGACGAGCTCCTCCAGCGCCTCGCTGATGCACTGCCCCAGCACGTCGACGTCGGGCACGGCCTCACGATCGGCGACGATGCCGAAGAACACGCGACCGTGGTACGACGTGACCGCGATCGACACGGCTCGGTGGTCGATGAGCGGGATCGCCTGGTAGACCTCCGCCAGCTGCTCGCCGGCCATGTACACCGGCTCCTGGGGACCCGGGACGTTGGTGATGGTGAGGTGGTGACCGCGCGAGGTCTCCGTGGCCGCGACGCGCGCACCCACGGCGTGGAAGGTCGAGGTGGCGAACCCGGGCAGGCTCGCCAGCTGGTTGGCCGCCACCGCCGAGCCCGTCTCGCGGTGGTCCTTGAGCGCGTACGACACCTGGTGCAGGCGGACCACCGGGTTGGACTCGCCCACGGGCAACGAGAGCAGGTGCCCGCGCACCTTGGACCCGAGCGAGGTGGGCAGGCCGTCGTCGGCCACCACCGACATCGGCACCATGGCCCGGAAGCTGGTCTTGGCGGTGACCGGCTCGGCGCGGGTGAGCATCCACCCGCGGATCCCGCCCGTGACGACCGCGAGGATGACGTCGTTGACGGTGCCGCCGTGCTGGTCGCGGACCCGGCGGAAGTCGTCCAGGCTGGTGGAGAGGGTGGTGAAGCGGCGGTGGCGGGACAGCTGGGCGGACAGCACGCCGCGGGCGGCGACCGGTCCACCGCCCACGACCGGAAGGTGCCGCGCGACGCGACCGACGTTCAGCTCCGCGATCCGCAGCGCCTCGCCCGGGTGGCGCATGTTCCGCTCGAGGGTGGCCGAGACGGCGCCGAGCGGCCCCGGCGCGGAGCGCGGGTTCCAGTCCTCGTGGGGGATGTCCCGGACCCGGTCGGTCTCCTCGAGCAGCACCTGGGCGAGGTCGATCGTCTCCGAGCCGTCGACGAGCGCCTGGTGGGCCTTGAACAGCAGCGCCACGCTGCCGTCCTCGAGACCCTCGATGAGGTAGAGCTCCCACAGCGGACGGTCGAGGTCGAGCCGACGGGCCACGAGCCGGCCGACCAGCTCGTGCAGCGCGTCGCGGGTCCCGGGACGTGGCAGCGCCGAACGTCTCACGTGCAGCGAGATGTCGAAGCCCTCGTCGTCGACCCACAGCGGGGTCCCGAGCGCCCCCGGCACCTTGCGCGGCACCTGGCGGTAGCGCGGCACGATGTCGAGCCGCTCGCTGATGACGCCGATCAGCCGGTCGTAGGTCAACGCTCCGCCGGGCTCGAGGATCGCAAGCGACGCCACCTGGCGCGGGACGTCGGGACTGTCCAGGTTCAGGAACATCGCGTCCAGCGGACTCAGTCGCTGCATCTCACTCCTCACGGATCGCGACGAACCTACCACCGCCGTTCACGGAACCACTGCGGCGTCCGTCACCCCCAGCACGTGCTGGGCGAGGTCGGAGACCGCGGCCACGAACGGCGAGCCGGCGGCCACCTCACGCGCGGTGGCACCCCGCAGCGCAGCGGTGTCGAGGGTGGGGCCGTCCTGCGGCAGCAGGGCCACGGGCCGGGCGCCGGCCAGCCGGTGCACGGTGGAGGCCAGCTCCTCGGCACCCCACCCGATGCCGGCGCGCACCTGGTTGAGCACGACGAGCGGGCGCGCGACCCCGAGGTCGTCGAGGTCGTGCAGTCCCCGCACCAGGCGCGTCAGACCCACGGGGTCGGCCCGGCCCACGGCGACGACGACGTCGGCGAGCTCGAGGAGGGCCGCCGTGGCCTGGTTGCGGCCGGCCCCGGCGACCCCCTCCCCCGGCTCGAGGCAGAAGCCCACGTCGGCCACCACGACGTCGGTGGTGTCACGCAGACGCTCGACGACGCGCTCGAGCGCGGCACGCCGGACGTGGATCCACATGTCCGGCCGCGGGAGACCGGTGAGCACCGAGAGCGAGGGACGCAGGGTCTGGAGGTGCTCGCCCAGGTCCACGTCCCCACCCTGGTTGGCCACGCGGCAGGCGGCCATGAGGCCGGAGACCTCGTCGAGCAGCCCCAGCTGCTGGGCCTGGGCGCCGCCGTAGGTGTCGGCGTCGACGAGCACGCACCGGACGTCGTCGCGGCCGAGCTCGTCGGCGAGCGCCAGGGCGACGGAGCTGCGCCCCGGTGCGCCCGCAGGCCCCCACACGACGACCAGCGAGCCGCGCCGTCGTGCAGCGCTGCCGCCCTCGGCGTCCGGCGGCCCGACGTGCTCCGTCGACGAGGGACCGGGCGCGAGGTCCGCGGCCCTGCCGGTCGCCGACACCTCGACGGCACGGACGGCGTCGAGGACGGCCGAGCCCGGGCCCACCACGTCGATGCCCAGGGCCTCGGCGCGATCCGTGGGTCCGAGCCCGACGAGGGTGACCCCCGCCGCCTGCACCGCCCGGACCGCCTCGAGGTCGAGGCCGGGGACGGACAGGTCGACCGCGGCCACCGAGACCCCACCCGCCTGGGCCACCGCGATCAGCTCCGCGACGTCGACGCACCGTCGCACGAGCACGAGGTCGCGGGCCGACTCCAGCTCCCGCACGGCCTCGACCTCCCAGCCCGCACCAGCGGCGGCGAGCACGACCCGGCGGTGGGTCCGGTCGGTCATGAGCGGCGCACGATCGTCACGTGGCGAGCGGTGAGGGCCGCGACGATCTCGCCGTCGAGGTCGAGACCCGCCACGTCGACGAGCACGGTGCGGGTGCCGCCGGCGCCGACGATGGCACCGTTCCTGACCACGGGGACGTCGGCCAGGGCAAGCGCGGCCTCCCCCGCCTCGGCACCGTCCTCGGGCGACGGCCCGACCCACACGTCGACCCGGTCGCCGCTGCGCAGGTCGTCGGGCGCTGCACCGAGCCGGACGGAGAGCGGCAGCTCGGTCGCACCGCCGGCTCCGTCGCGGGCCATCGCCGACCGCTCCACGAGCGCGCCGCCGCGGCCGGCACGCGCCCACCTCAGGGACGCGAGGTCGGCAGGCAGCTCCTGGTCGGTGCGCAGGAAGGCACCGGCCGCTCGCTCACCGAGACGCGCGCGCGACTCGACGAGGTCGGACCGCTCGACCGGGTCACCCGCGGCGACGTCGTGGCTCAACGCCCAGTAGGGCTCGGTGTCGTCGCCCGCCGCCACGACGTAGGCACCCAGCACGGTCGCGCCGAGCACGAGGAGCACGCCCAGCACCAGCCGAGGATCGCTCCACGGCTGCTGACGCACGCGCGCCGCTCCGCCCGTCGGTCCGGTCGTCCCGCCGCTCGATCGTGGCCCCCGCCAGTTCGCCATGGGCATGTTTGTACTGCGCGACGTCGTGGGCGTCCAGCCTTCGCTGTGGAGAACGGTCCCCCGTCCGGTCGTCCACAGGTCGGACGGCGGCGACTCGACGTGACACCGCAGCGTGGAAAACTGGGGCCCATGTCCGATGGGTCTCCCCGCTTCCTCACCCTGGCCGACGTCGGCGAGGTGCTGAACGTGACGGTTCGACAGGTCTACGCGCTCGTGCGATCCGGTGAGCTCAAGGGGATCCAGATCGGGGGCCGCAACCAGTGGCGGGTCGAGAAGGACCAGCTGGAGGACTACATCCAACGCCAGTACGCCCGCGCCGAGCAGGCTGTCGCCGAGCTCGGCGAGGGCGACCTGGCCGACGCCGACCTGTCGAGCGGCGACGACGCCACGGTCTGATCCCCCGCCTGCCGATCCCGTGCCTGCCGCCGAGTCGATCAGGTCTCAGCGCGGCACCGTGACGACCGCGAGCGCGTGCAGCGGCACCAGCAGGCTCCGTCCGGCACTGCGGACCAGCACGCCCCCGTCGACCACCTGCTCCACCTGCGCACGCACGCGGGAGCCGTCGACGCGGACGAGCACCACCTCGTCGCCGTCGTCACGCATCCGGCGGAGCACCTGACGCCACCCCAGCCGCGCGTCCACCGACGTGAGCGCCGGCGCCCGTCCGTCCGTGCGGACGCCCAGCACCGCAGCCAGCGCGACCACGTGCTCCAGCCCCCCGGCATCGAGGCGGAGAAGCCGCTCGTTCACCAGCCCCACGATCCCGCCGAGCCGACCCGCCCCGGCGACCTCGACCTCCACCTGACCTCCGAGCAGCTCGCGCCACGGCGTCCGTGACCACTCCTCGTCACGCAGCTCGGCCACCATCGCCTCGCGCTCGACCAGGGCGTCGTCGTCCGCGGCGGCCTCGAGGTCCGCGAAGAGTCGGTCCCAGCGCATGCCAGCACCGTAGCGCGAGGACAGGGCCCCGACATCTGTGCACGCTCCCTTGACGAAACGACACGATCTGACCTTCACTGTCGTCAAACGTCATCAAACGTAAGGAAATGCCGATGCGTCTGTCCCGGACCGGCTTCGCCACCTGGAGCCTCGCCCTCACCTCGCTCGTCCTGCGCCTGCCCCACGCGCCGACCACCCTCGACCAGCTCTCCTCGCCGTCGTTCCCCATGGCCCTGGGCGCACTCCTCGAGCTGACCCTTCTCGCCGTCGCGGCGTGGACGTCGCTCGCCCTTGGCGCGTGCGCGCTGGGCGGCGGTGCGGGCCTCGTCGCACGACGGCTGGTCCCCCGCGCCCTGCACGGCGTCCTGCTCGCCGGGGTCGTCACCGGGTTCGGGATCAGCGCCGCTCACGCCGGCGTCGACCATCCACGTCCGGACGGACAGGCGGCCGAGCACGGTGCCGTGCACCGGTCCGAGACCGGACACCGCGCCACGGGCGTCGGACTCGACGGACTGTCGCTGCCCGACCGACCGGTGCTCGTGGCTCCGGTCGAGCCGTCGGCGCCTCCGCCAGAAGAACCCGAGATCGTGCTCGTCGCCCCCGGCGACACCCTCTGGTCCATCGCGGCACGCTCGCTCGGGCCCTCGGCCCACGACGGCGAGATCGCCGACGCGACGAGGCGGTGGTACCTCGAGAACCGCGAGGTCATCGGCACCGACCCCGACCTCATCCGTCCGGGCCAGCGCCTGGTGGCTCCCGGAGGAGCAGCATGAGGGCCGCCACGGAGCTCCGGACCCCGGCGCGCTTCATCACCGACGAGGACGCGCTCCCCGCCCAGCTGCCCCTGCCACTGCCCGGTTCACCCTCGACCGTGGTCCCCGTCCCGCGCACCCGCGACGGCGATGAGCTCGCACGGCAGCTGCGCGCGCCGATCGCCCGGTTCATGCAGGGGCTCACCGAGGTGCTGTGCGGCGGCCGACCGGCCCGTCAGCTGTCGGCCTGGATGACACCCGACGCCCACGCGGCCCTGGTCACCGCGCTGGCGGGCGAGCGCTGCGGACGACCTCGGCGACGCGACGAGCGCGCCGGTGGCGGACGTCTCGCGTCCGTCCACCTCTGCGTCGTGCACGAGAGCGCGGTCGAGGTCACCGGACGCATGGTGCATCGCGGGCGCTCGCGCGCCGTCGCCCTGCGGCTGGAGCTCGTCACCTCGCCCCGTGGGCGTCAGGTGTGGACCTGCACCGCGCTCGTCTGGGCCTAGGACACGTCCTCGGCCCATCAGCCCACGACCGGACGAGTCCTCGCTCGCCGGGCCCTCTGACCCGGCGAGCCCGCCTCAGCGGTTGCGCTTGCGGGACTGGCGCTGCGCCTTGGTCTTCTGGCGTGCCTTGGACTTCTGCTTGGCCTGGCGCTGCTTGTCGGCAGCGGGATCCTCGTCGTCGGAGTGCACCTCGACCTGGCCGTCCTCGGAGGGGGCCGAGTAGGAGAGCTTCTGCCCCGCGGACGATGCCGCCTTCGGCTCCAGACCCTTGGCCTGGACGTGCGGGTGGTCGTGCGTCTCGTCGACGGCACTCTCCTCCACCTGGACGTCGAGGTTGAACAGGAAGCCCACCGACTCCTCGGCGATGCTGTCCATCATGGCGCTGAACAGGTCGAAGCCCTCGCGCTGGTACTCCACGAGCGGGTCACGCTGCGAGTAGGCCCGCAGACCGATGCCCTCACGCAGGTAGTCCATCTCGTACAGGTGCTCACGCCACTTGCGATCGAGCACGCTCAGCACCACGCGGCGCTCCAGCTCACGGGTGACCGGCGCCCCGAGCTCCTCCTCGCGGCGCGCGTAGGCGGCGAGCGCGTCCTCGGTCATCGTGTCGACCAGGCTCTCGCGGGAGAGGTGCTCGCGTCCGCCGGCCTCCTCCTCGATCTCCTCGATCGTGCGGGAGACCGGGTAGAGCGTGCCGAGCGCGGTCCACAGCTGCTCGAGGTCCCACTGCTCGGGGAAGCCCTCGGTGGCGCCGTTGACGTACCCGGTGACCGTGTCGGTGATCATGGTCGTGACCTGGTCCTGCAGGTCGGCGCCCTCGAGCACCTTGCGGCGCTCGCCGTAGATGACCTCGCGCTGGCGGCTCATCACGTCGTCGTACTTGAGGATGTTCTTGCGGGTCTCGAAGTTCTGCGACTCGACCTGGCTCTGGGCCGACGCGATCGCACCGGTGACGCGCTTGTTCTCGATGGGCACGTCGTCGGGGATCTTCATCGTCTGGAGCACCCAGTTGACCCAGTCGGCCTTGAACAGGCGCATCAGGTCGTCCTCGAGCGACAGGTAGAAGCGGGTCTCGCCCGGATCGCCCTGACGGCCCGAACGTCCACGCAGCTGGTTGTCGATACGCCGTGACTCGTGGCGCTCGGTGCCGATGACCGCGAGGCCGCCGGCGTCCGTGACGGCCTGCTTCTCCTCGGCGACCTGGGCCTCGATGCGCTCGAGCGTGGCCGGCCAGGCGGCGCTGTACTCCTCGGCGTTCTCGAGCGGGTCCAGACCCTGCTTGCGCAGGGCCGCGTCCGCCAGGAACTCGACGCTGCCGCCGAGCATGATGTCGGTGCCTCGACCCGCCATGTTGGTGGCGACGGTGACCGCCCCTCGGTGACCTGCGACGGCGACGATGGCCGCCTCGCGCTCGTGCTGCTTGGCGTTCAGGACCTCGTGCGGGATGCCGCGCTTGCGCAGCAGCTTGGAGAGGCGCTCGCTCTTCTCGACGCTCGTGGTGCCGACGAGGATCGGCTGTCCGGACGTGTGCCGCTCCGCGATGTCCTCCACGACGGCGTCGAACTTGGCCGCCTCCGTGCGGTAGACGAGGTCGGGCTGGTCGGCACGGGCCACGGGCTTGTTCGTGGGGATGGGCACCACGCCGAGCCCGTAGGTCTTGTCGAACTCGCTCGCCTCGGTCATGGCCGTGCCGGTCATGCCGCCGAGCTTGTCGTAGAGACGGAAGTAGTTCTGCAGCGTGATCGTGGCGAGGGTCTGGTACTCCTCGCGGATCCGCACACCCTCCTTGGCCTCGATGGCCTGGTGCAGACCCTCGTTGTAGCGACGTCCGTCGAGGATGCGGCCGGTGTGCTCGTCGACGATGATCACGTTGCCGTCGAGGACCACGTAGTCCTTGTCGAGCCGGAACAGCTCCTTGGCCTTGATGGCGTTGTTGAGGAAGCTGATGAGGGGCGTGTTCACCGCGTCGTAGAGGTTGTCGATGCCGAGCTGGTCCTCGACGCGGTCGATGCCCTCCTCGGTGACCGAGACGGTGCGCTTCTTCTCGTCGACCTCGTAGTGCACGTCGATGGTCATCGCGCCCACGATCCGCGCGAACTCGCCGTACCACTTCACCTCGTCCTCGGTGGGGCCGGAGATGATGAGCGGCGTGCGCGCCTCGTCGATGAGGATGGAGTCGACCTCGTCGACGATGGCGAAGTTGTGGCCGCGCTGGACGCAGGCCGCGATGTCGTCGGCCATGTTGTCGCGCAGGTAGTCGAAGCCGAACTCGTTGTTGGTGCCGTAGGTGATGTCGCACGCGTAGGCGTCGCGGCGCTCCGGCGGGGTCATGCTGGGCAGGATCATGCCCACGCTGAGCCCGAGGTAGGTGTAGACACGACCCATCCACTCGGCGTGGTAGCGCGCGAGGTAGTCGTTGACCGTGATGACGTGCACGCCCTTGCCCGTGAGGGCGTTGAGGTAGCTGGGGAGCGTCGCCACGAGGGTCTTGCCCTCACCGGTCTTCATCTCCGCGATGTTGCCGAGGTGCAGCGCGGCGCCACCCTGGACCTGCACGTCGAAGTGCCTCTGCCCGAGCACGCGGCTCGCGGCCTCACGCACCGTGGCGAACGCCTCGGGCATCAGGTCGTCGAGGGTCTCGCCGTTCTCGAGGCGCTCACGGAACTCGGCGGTCATGCCGCGCAGCTCGTCCTCGCTCATCTCGCGGAACTCGTCCTCGAGCGCGTTGACCTGCTTGGAGATCGCGGCGAGCTGCCGCAGGATCTTGCCTTCGCCTGCGCGGAGGATCTTGTCGATGACCTTGGGCACGGTGGACGCACTCCTGAGTTGGTAAGTCGGGCTTCTCGCAGTCTATGCCGAGCGGCCTGACGTCCGGGGTCGGGTCGTGGACCCCTGCACCAGGCCGCGCAGCGTCTCGACGAGGTCGCCGCGGTGGCCGACCTCGATCGCGTCGAGACCGAGCCAGCCCGCCATGGTGCGCAGCTCCTCGGCGAGCTCGGCCGCGGTGTCTCCCGGCGCACCGACCTCGGCCCAGGCGCCGTGCACGACGAGGGTGCCGCGAGACCGGTCCGCCTTGAGGTCGACGCGGGCGACCAGGTCGTCGCCGAGCAGGAAGGGCAGCACGTAGTACCCGAACTCGCGCTGGGCCTTCGGCACGTAGATCTCGATGCGGTAGCGGAAGCCGAACAGCCGCTCCGTACGCTCGCGCTCGAAGACGACCGGGTCGAAGGGGCTGAGCAGGGCGCGTGCGCGCACCACTCGCGGCCGGACGGCCTCGTGGTGCACCCAGGCCGGCCGGTCCCACCCCCGGACCTGGACCGGCAGCAGCACGCCGGCGTCGGCCAGGTCCTCGATGGCGGCCCGCGTGGGCTCCGGGGCGGACCGGAAGTAGTCGCGCAGGCACGGGGCCGTGGCGACCCCGTGGGCTCGCGCCGCGTGCTCGACCATGACCCGGTGCGCCTCGGCCTCGTCGAGCGCAGGTCGCGCCAGCACCGCCGCGGGGATCACCCGCTCGGGAAGGTCGTACTGGCGCTCGAACTGAGCGGTGCGCCGCGCCGACGTGAGCTGCCCGGTGTGGAAGAGGTACTCGAGCGCGTTCTTCGTGGCCGACCAGTTCCAGCCCCAGTGGGACCGGTCCCGATCGACCTCCTCACCGACGGCGGCGTCGACCTGGCGAGCGGTGCGCGGGCCGTGCGCGGCCACGTGCTCCAGCACCGCGTCGACGAGGTCGGGCTGCTCCTGCGCCACCCGTTCGGGTCCGCCCCACAGACCGCGCCGGCTGGCCATGCGGTGCTGCATGGCCGGCCACAGGTCGACGTCGACGAAGGTCGCCACGTGCGCCCAGTACTCGAACATCGCGCGTGGTGCGCGCCCTGCCGCCCGATGGAAGACCTCGAGGTCGTAGGGCCCGACGCGTGAGTACAGCGGCAGGTAGTGCGCCCGTTGCAGCACGTTCACCGAGTCGATCTGGAAGAAGCCCAGACGGCGCAGCGTCGAGACGAGGTGGCGCCGCTCGACCGCGTCGGGGCGGGGACGCGTGAAGCCCTGCGCCGCGAGGGCGATCCGGCGGGCCTGCAGGGTCGTGAGTCGTTCGGTCACACCCTCGATCCTGCCCTGCGGCACGGACGGATCCCGCAGGAGCCGTCACCGCGGCTCGACCACGACCTCCGGAGCGCTCAGACCGAGTCGTCGAGCAGGTTGCTGCGCACCGCGTACATGGCCGCCTCCATGCGCGACTTCATCTGCAGCTTCTCCAGCATGTTGCGGATGTGGTTCTTGACCGTGTTCTCGCTGATGTAGAGCTCCTCGGCGATCTCACGGTTGCTCAGCCCCTTCGCGACAAGCCGCAGCACCTGCAGCTCGCGCTGGGTCAGCTGCGCCGTGGCCGGCGCCGGGCTGCGCGACATCTGCACGAACTCGTCGAGCAGCTTGGTGGCCATGCTGGGGCTGATCAGCGACTGGCCCGCGGCCACGAGCCGGACGGCCTCGGCGACCTGGTCGTAGGTCGAGCCGTCCTTGAGCAGGTAGCCGGAGGCGCCGCTGCGGATCGACTCGTAGAGGTCGGACTCCTCGTCGCTGGCGGTCAGCATGATGATGCCGGTCGAGGGCGAGATGGCCTTGATCGCCTTGCAGACCTCGACCCCCGAGCGACCGGGCATCCGGACGTCGAGCAGGACCACGTCGGCCGGGGTGTCCTCCACCGCTGCGATGGCCTGGTCGCCGTCGCCGACCTCGACGAGCTCGAGGTCGGCGTCGGCGCTCAGCACCATCGACACGCCACGACGGAACAGCTCCTGGTCGTCGACGAGCAGCACACGGATACGAGGTGCCCGAGAAGTCACTCCCGCATCATGCCACGCAGCGCGCGATCGCGTCAGGGGGCGATCCCGCCCTCGATCGTGCCCGACTCGTCGACGTCGAGGTGGATGACGCCGTAGTCGTAGCCCTTGCGCAGGTACACGACGCTCGGACGCATCGAGTCCTTCTCGAGGAACAGGTAGAAGTCGTGACCGACCAGCTCCATCTCGTAGAGCGCCTGCTCGAGGGTCATGGGGACCCCGCTGTGCGTCTTCTCGCGCACCACGAGCGGGCAGTCGCCCTGCACCTCCACGCCGGCGATCGTGGTGGTCTCCACGTCCGGGTCGTCCTGGCTGCCGTCGAGCAGGTCGGTCGAGAGGTCGGCCGGCATCTGCGCGATCGAGGTGGGTCGACGCTTGCCGTGGCTGATCCGGCGGCGGTCGGTCGCGCGACGCAGCTGCGCCTCCAGCTTGTCGATCGCCGAGTCGAGCGCCGAGTGCTGGTCGGTCGAGCTCGCCTCGGCCCGGACCGCCGGGCCGCGTGAACGCAGGGTCATCTCGACGCGCGCGGCGTGCTCGTGCTGGCGAGGGTTCTTCTCGTGGGTGACCTCGACCTCGACGCGGTGGATCTTCTGGCGCTGGTCGTACTTCTCGATCCGGTGCAGCTTGTCCTGGACGTGCTCGCGGAATCGTTCGGAGATCTCGCTGTTCCGGCCGTTGACGACGATTTCCATGGAGGGCCTCCCTGCGCTCGGTCGTGCGGTTCACATATCAGTGACCGTAGACCGCCGGGGGCCCATATTCCAGAGGACGGCCGAGTTCGTCCCGAACGGCGGGTGTCCTCGCCCGCGGTCCCGGCCCTACCGCACCTCCCCCGCGGTCGATCCGGGCGCCGGACGTGCCGCCACGACGGCGGCCCCGAGCACACCGACGCCGTCGGAGACGAGCACGCGGACGGCCTCGGCCACCGTGGCGCCCGTGGTGACGACGTCGTCGACGACCACCACGTCCGGACCGCCGGGCAGGCGACGACGCGACCGTCGGAGCGCGCCGTCGAGATTCCCACGACGCTCGCGTGCGGCCAGACCCACCTGGTCCCTCGGCTCCCGCTCGAAGGCGAGGGCGGCCACCACCGTCGACCGCAGCCCCACCGCCTCCAGCCGCCGGGAGGCCTCCTGGGCCGCACCGGCCAGCAGGTCACCGCCACGTCGTCGTCTGCCGCGTCGCGTGGTCGGCACCGGGACCAGGCAGACGGCCGGGCCCGGCTCGAGCGCGCACACGGACGCCGCGACGAGCGCACCGATCGTCGGGGTCAGTCGCGTGTGTCCGCCCCGCTTCCAGGCCAGCATCACGTCCCGCAGCACACCGTCGTGCTCCCCGACCGCCACGACCCGGACCGGTCGCTCCGAGACCGTCCGCGGTCGCGGAGCGATCCTGCGCCGGCAGGGTCCGCACAGGTCCACGGCCGGCGACCCGCAGCCTGCGCAGGCGGCGCCGAGCAGCAGGTCGGCCGCGGCGAGCAGGGGGTCCACCCCACGAGCGTGGGCCGCCCGCGGACCTCGCACCAGAGGTGCCCCGCGGGGTGTGGACGGCTGGACCGCGACCCGTCGGCGGGATCAGACCCCTGGGGACAGCGTGCTGACCGCTCCGACGCCGAGCCGTGTCCAGGTGGCTCCGGGCCCGAGGTACCAGAGCCGGTCGCGCCGGTCGACGGCCCAACGCTGCTCCCCCGCGACCACGAGGGTCCGCGCCCCGACGTCGGGCAGCACCGGCGCTCCACCGGCCCCGCCCCCCTCCAGCTCCGTGCCGTCGGCCATGCCCTCGAAGACCTGCCGCCCGAGGTCGGTGTCACCGAGGAACGCCAGACGCGCTCCGTCGACCCAGGCCACCGAGGCCGGCCGGCCGACGTCCCACCGCAGCGCGACGGACGCACCGAGGCCCACCACGCGGTCGTCGGCGGACCGCTGCACCGCCCCGATGCGGACCCGGCCACCGGTGCCGTCGTCCGCGCCGGCGGTGGTGATCGCGTACCGCGACCCGTCGGGCGAGAGGGCGAACGACGTGACGTCCAGCGACGCCAACGACGCCGACAGGAGCGACCGCGTGGCGTCGGGCTCGACGACCCGCGCCCGCGCCACGCCGCCGGGACGGTCGACGACGACGAGCACGTCGTCGGGGAGCCACCGGGCCGAGACGAGGTCCGCCACGGCGATCTCCACCCGGTCCTCGCCCGAGGTCCTGCGGACCACCAGTGCGTCGCCCGAGCGGGACAAGGTGGCCACCCGCGACGGCCCCACGTCGATGGCGGCGGTCTCGTCCGGGTCGACGCCCCAGGCCTCGGGCACCGGGCGCGTCGTGGAACCCACGATCTCGACGACAGCAGGGTCCTCCCCGTCGAGCACGGCGAAGGGACCCGACTCCACCGCGCGCGGCACGTACCGTCGCCACGACCCGACCGGCTGCACCCGCTGCCCCCGCGGTGTCAGCACGGTGGCACCCGCCGTGACCCGCACCCCGGTCACGTCGCGGACCTGGCTCAGCGTCCAGACGAGCTGTGCGACCAGACGACCCTGGTCGGCGACCGACAGCTGCGCGGCCTCCGGCCCCAGGTCGACCTCGGCGACGCCGTCGGCGTCCACCGGGACCGACGGTCGCAGGTCGCCCAGGCCGGGGACGTAGGTCCGGAGCTGGGCGGTGGAGTCGGAGGGTCCCCGAGCCAGCGACGTGACGAGCGAGGTCGCGAGCTGCTCACCCGCCGGCAGGTGCACCACCGAGGGCACCAGGCGCTCACCGGAGCGGTCGAAGAAGAACACCGGGAACGCCCGGTAGTAGTCGGCGTAGAACTTCTCCGTGACCAGCAGACCCTCCGGCGGGGCCGAGATCCGCCACTGCCCGTCCACCTGCTGCAGGCCGAACGAGCGTCGTTCCCCGGAGGCGGCGGGCTGGACACGACCGCGCGCATCGAGGTCGAGCACGCCACGTGCGGTGAGCTCCACCTCCATGCCGTCGTCGCGGCGCTCCCCACGCACGGCGGACACCACCGGGTCCCGGTAGACGTGCGTGGCGGCCGCCGGGTTCCAGCGCTCGGCCGCGCCCTGCGTGAGGTACTGCTCGGCGACACCGGTCGACGGGGGGAACGCGAGCATCGCGTCGAGGTAGCCGGAGACCACCTGCTGCGGCGTGGCGTCCGGGCTCGGCGGGGCCGGGGCGTAGCGGACCGTGCTCTGGCCGAGGTCGTCGTCCTCGCGGACCTGCTGCACGGTCCCCCCGGTCGGGATGCCCGAGCAACCGGCCGCGACCACGAGGCCGACCGCCGCGGCGACCAGCCGCAGGCGCCTCATGCGAAGACCCTGCGGACCACCGGCAGGGGCGCCACGGAACGTCGGGCCGGGTCGACGACGCGCGGGAGCGTCAGCACGAACTCACTGCCCTCGCCTGCCCTTCCCCACGCCTGGAGGGTTCCGCCGTGGAGCACGGCGTCCTCGCGCGAGATCGCCAGCCCCAGCCCGGTGCCACCCTGGGTGCGTGCCGGATCGGCACGCCAGAACCGGTCGAAGACCCGCAGGTTCTCGTCGCCCTGCAGGCCTACGCCGAAGTCGCGGACCGCGAGGGAGACCGCGAACGCGTCCTGGGCGACCTCGATCTCGACGACGTCGGAACCGCTGTACTTCGCCGCGTTGGCCACCAGGTTGCGCACGATCCGGTCGATGCGGCGGATGTCGGCCTGCACCACGGCCGGACGATCTGCACCCACCGCGCGGCCGGTGATGCCACCGCGCGTCAGGATCGGGTCCTCGGCCGCGGCCCGGGCCACCCGCGCGAGGTCGACGTCCGCGAGCTCGAGCTGCGCCGCGCCCGCGTCGAAACGACTGAGGTCGAGCAGGTTCGACAGCAGCTCCTCGAAGCGGTCGAGCTCCCGCTTGAGGAGCTCGGTCGAGCGGGCCGTCTGGGGGTCGAAGCGACGCCGGGCGTCGAACAGCACCTCGCTCGCCATCTGCACGGTCGTGAGCGGGGTGCGCAGCTCGTGGGAGACGTCGGAGACGAAGCGCTGCTGCAGACGCGAGAGGTCCTCGAGACGTCGGATCTGGCTCTGCAGGCTGGCGGCCATCTGGTTGAACGACGTGGACAGACGGGCGATGTCGTCCTCGCCACTCACGTGCATGCGCTGCTCGAGACTGCCGGCGGCGTACCGCTCCGCGATGCGCCGGGCCAGCCGGACCGGCGTGAGGACCTGGCGCGAGACGATGAACGCGACCCCGCCGACCATCAGCATCATGGCCAGGCCGCCGAGCAGCAGCGCGTTGCGCACGAGCGACAGCGTCTGCTGCTGCTCCGAGAGCGAGAAGAGGTAGAAGAGGGCGTAGGTGTCGCCCGTCCCCGGCGATCGGAGCTGGCTGCCGACCACCACGGCCGGACTGGCGTCGGCACCCACGAGCGACAGCTCGGAGTAGCGCCAGAACACGCCGGGACCGTCCAGGACCTCGGCGCGCAGGTCCGTCGGCAAGGAGCCGGGAGCGAGCTCGGCCGACGACCGGACCGGCGGTGCCCCGCTGCCGGAGCCGAGCGGCCCCTCGAGCACGAGCTCGTAGGCACGGTTCTCGCTGTCGGTGTCGGTGACCGAGTCGACCAGCTGGGTCAGGGTGGGGGCCTGGGCCTGGGGCTGCGTCTCGACCGCTGCGTCGAGCTCGGCCTGGGCCTTCTCGAACCCCGTGCGGGCCTCGGCGACGGCGGTGTCGCTGCGGCTCTCGGTGAGGCCGTCGGCGACCTGCTGCAGCAGCGCCCACCCCACGAGCCCCACCACCAGCGCCACGAGCAGGACGGTGCTGGTCACCACCCGCGTCTGCAGCGAGCGACGCCAGAGCGAGGCGACCCGACGGATCACGTGGCCCGCCGACGCCGGGTGGCCGGAGCCGGCGCCGCCGTCATGGAGCCGTGCCGTGCTCGTCGACGGCGACGGGCGAGATGGCCTGGTAGCCCACCCCGCGCACGGTGCGGATCACCTCGGGCGACTCGGCGTCGTCCTCGATCTTGGACCGCAGCCGGGTCATGTGGACGTTCACGAGCTTGGTGTCGCCCGGGTGGTGGTAGCCCCACACGCGCTCGAGGAGCACCTCGCGGGTGAACACCTGCTCGGGGTTGCCCAGCAGGCACGCCAGCAGGTCGAACTCCAGCGGTGTCAGGTCGAGCGAACGTCCCTTGCGGCTCACGGTGTGGGCCGCAGGGTCGAGCACGATGTCGCCGAACTCGAGCACCTCGCCCACCGCGTCGGTGCGACGAAGGCGCGCCCGCACCCGCGCCACCAGCTCGGTGTTCTTGAACGGCTTGGTGATGTAGTCGTCCGCACCGGCTTCGAGACCGCGCACCACGTCGGGGGTGTCGGACTTGGCCGTGAGCATGATGATCGGCACGGCCGAACCGGCGCGGATCTGCCGGCACACCTTCATGCCGTCCAGCCCGGGCAGCATGAGGTCGAGCAGCACCACGTCGGGCTTGAACGCCCCGAAGGCCGCCATCACCTCGTCGCCGGACCGGCAGACCATGGTGGTGAGGCCCTCGGCCTCGAGCACGATGGTCAGCATCTCGGCGAGCGACGCGTCGTCGTCGACGACGAGCACCCGGTCGCGCTTGCTGCGCCGGTAGCTCATCGACGCTCGACCGCCGTGTGCCGGACCATCGTGCTCGCTCGCACCACCCTCAGTAGCGGTAGAGGTCCGACTTGTACGGCCCCGCCACGTCGACGCCGAGGTACGCGGCCTGCTCCTTCGTGAGCTCGGTGAGCTCGACACCCAGGGCGTCGAGGTGCAGGCGGGCGACCTCCTCGTCGAGGTGCTTGGGCAGCACGTGCACGCCCAGCTCGTACTGGTCGGCCTTCGTGAACAGCTCGACCTGCGCGAGCACCTGGTTGGTGAAGGAGTTGCTCATCACGAACGACGGGTGGCCGGTGGCGTTGCCGAGGTTGAGCAGACGACCCTCCGAGAGCACGATGATCTTCTTGCCGTCCGGGAAGATCCACTGGTGGACCTGCGGCTTGATCTCGTCCTTGACGATGCCGGGGATCTTGGCCAGGCCCGCCATGTTGATCTCGTTGTCGAAGTGGCCGATGTTGCCGACGATGGCCTGGTTCTTCATCTTCTCGAAGTGCTCGACGGTGATGATGTCGAAGTTGCCCGTCGTGGTGATGAAGATGTCGGCCGTCTCGACGACGGACTCGAGGCGCTTGACCTCGTAGCCGTCCATCGCCGCCTGGAGGGCGCAGATCGGGTCGATCTCGGTGACGATGACGCGCGCACCCTGGCCGCGCAGGGACTCCGCCGAGCCCTTGCCGACGTCGCCGTAGCCGCACACGACGGCGACCTTGCCGCCGATCATCACGTCGGTGGCGCGGTTGATGCCGTCGATCAGCGAGTGGCGGCAGCCGTACTTGTTGTCGAACTTGCTCTTGGTGACCGAGTCGTTGACGTTGATCGCCGGGAAGAGCAGCGTGCCCTCGCGGAAGCGGTCGTAGAGGCGCAGGACGCCGGTGGTGGTCTCCTCGGAGACACCCTTG
Source organism: Aeromicrobium sp. 50.2.37 (assembly GCF_024655735.1). Taxonomy (NCBI): domain Bacteria; kingdom Bacillati; phylum Actinomycetota; class Actinomycetes; order Propionibacteriales; family Nocardioidaceae; genus Aeromicrobium; species Aeromicrobium sp. 50.2.37. Next base: position 67,436 of record NZ_JANLGG010000005.1, on the reverse strand, counting down.
ATCATCGGGGCGCGGTTCGTCCAGCGCTGCGGGTCGTCCTCCAGCGAGCGGGCCAGCACGCGCAGCACCTCCTTGAACTCCTCGTTGTCGGTGGAGTCCTGCGGCGGCACGGCGCCGACCTTCTCGTACTCGACGCCGAGGTGCAGCAGCATCGTGATGTCCCCACCGTCGTCGAGGAGCATGTTCGGTCCGCCCTCGGCGAAGTCGAAGACCTTCTCGGCCTCGTCCCAGTACTCGGCCAGGCTCTCGCCCTTCCAGGCGAAGACCGGGACGCCCTGCGGGTCGTCCGGCGTGCCGTTCGGGCCGACGACGACCGCAGCGGCCGCGTGGTCCTGGGTGGAGAAGATGTTGCAGGTGGCCCAGCGGATGTCGGCGCCCAGGTCGGCGAGGGTCTCGATCAGCACGGCGGTCTGGACCGTCATGTGCAGCGAACCGGCGATGCGGGCGCCCGCGAGGGGCTTCTTGTCCCCGAAGCGCTCGCGCATGGCCATCAGGCCCGGCATCTCGTGCTCGGCGAGCTCGATCTCCTTGCGTCCGAACTCGGCGAGCGACAGGTCAGCGACGTTGAAATCCATGCCGCTCAGGATACCCGGCCCACCCCCGGTCCGTGGGGGGAGTCAGGAGAGAGCGCGCGCTTCCTCGACCAGCATCACCGGGATGTCGTCACGGACCGGGTAGGCGAGGCTGCAGGCCTGGCACACCAGCTCCGACGCGTCGTGGTCGACGAACAGCGACGACCGGCACTGCGGGCAGACCAGGATCTCCAGGAGTGCGGGGTCGAGGATCATGCGTCCACCCTAGTGGGCTCAGGCCCGGATCGCGGCGAGCACCTCGTCGCGCACCCGCCCCATCGTGGCCTCGTCGGCGCCCTCGACGTTGAGCCGCAGCAGCGGCTCGGTGTTGGAGGCTCGCACGTTGAACCACCAGTCGGGAGCGGTGACCGTCAGCCCGTCGAGCCGGTCCTGCTCGTGGTCGGCGTAGGAGCGGACGAGTCGTTCGATCACGGCGTCCGCGTCGTCGACCCGGCTGTTGATCTCGCCCGAGGCGCTGTAGCGCGAGTACTCCGCCATGAGGGCGCTCACCGTGGAGTCGGTCTCGGCCAGGGCGGCCAGGACGTGCAGCGCCGCCAGCATCCCGGAGTCGGCGAGGTAGAACTCGCGGAAGTAGAAGTGCCCGGAGTGCTCGCCGCCGAAGACCGCGCCGGTGCGGGCCATCTCCGCCTTGATCAGCGAGTGCCCGACGGGGGTCCGGACGGGCACTCCCCCACGCTCGGTGACGATCTCGGGGACGGCCCGAGAGCAGATGACGTTGTGCAGGATGGTGGCGCCGGGCTCGAGGAGCAGGTGGCGCGACGCCACGAGCGCCGTGATGGCGGACGGCGCGACGACGTCGCCGTGCTCGTCGATCACGAAGCAGCGGTCGGCGTCACCGTCGAACGCCAGACCGAGGTCGGCCCCGTGCTCACGGACCGCGGCCTGCAGGTCCACCAGGGTGCTGTGGTCGAGCGGGTTGGCCTCGTGGTTCGGGAAGGTGCCGTCGAGCTCGAGGTACAGACCGATCACCTCGAGGTCCAGACGGCCCAGCACGGCGGGGACCGTGTGCCCGGCCATCCCGTTGCCGGCATCCACCACGACCTTCAGCCGACGGCCCTCGACCGGCGCCAGGCCCAGCAGCGTGTCGGCGTAGGTGGTCAGGAACTCCAGCGTCTCGACGGTGCCGACCGGCGCCGGCACCGCGGACTCCTCACGCTCGAGCAGCGGGCCGGCTGCCTCGGCCATGGCCGCCAGGCCGGTGGACAGGCCGATCGGCCGCGCACCCGCGCGGCACAGCTTGAGGCCGTTGTCGGCCGCGGGGTTGTGGCTGGCGGTGACCATGACGCCCGGGACGTCGAGCACGCCGGACGCGCAGTACAGCATGTCGGTGGAGGCGAGCCCGATGTCGACCACGTCGGCACCGCGGGACCGGATCCCGTCGGCGAGCGCCCGGACCACCTCCGGCGAGGAGGCCCGCATGTCGCGGCCGACCACGGCACGTCCCCGGCCGTCGGCGATGCCCACCTCGTCGGCGAAGGCCTCGCCGAGCGCCCGCGCGATGGTGGTGTCGAGCTGGTCGGGGACCCGACCACGGACGTCGTAGGCCTTGACGACAGGGCGCAGCCGTGCGTGCATTCAGTCCTCGTTCGGTGGGGGGACCAGGGTCAGTCCCGGGGGTCCCGGTGCGGGACGCGGACGGCGACGGCCGACCTCGCGCACCGCGTCGGCGAGCGCCAGGAGGTCGTCGTGGCTCGGGCGAACCGTGGACGGGTCGGGGGCGAGCCGCAGCACGCTCCAGCCGTTGGGCGCGGACAACCGGGCGGAGTGCGCCTCGCACAGGTCGTAGGTGTGAGGCTCGGCCGCCGTGGCCAGCGGACCCAGGACGGCGGTCTGGTCGGCGTAGACATAGGTCAGCGTCGCCACAGCCGGCTGGGAGCACGCGGACCGCGTGCAGCGTCGAACAGCACCCACCCGCCGAGCGTAGCCGGGCGATCGCCCTCCGGGCCGTTAGGCTCACGGTGTGGCGGGACGTCTGCAGCACCTCGGCGGGGCGGTGAGCGGACCCCGGCCCGGTCGGATGCGGGCTCGCCGACGCGCTGCACGCGGGCCGCTCGCCCTGCCCGGCCCGTTGTCACCCGCGAGCGTCCCGGCCCACCGGACGCCCCGCGAGGAGTTCGACCACCTGGTCGCCGGCGTGCTCGCGCCGCTGGAGAAGCACTTCGACGCCGAGCCCGACGAGGTCGAGGTGGTCGTTGAGGACGTCCCCCTGCTGCCGGCCGACTGGACCGACGAGGTGCCGCTGAGCAACCTGTCGCGACGCGGCGACGTGGCCCTCGTGGTGCTCTACCGACGACCGCTCACCGACCACTGCACCAGTCGGATCGAGCTCGAGGACCGGGTGTGGGACGTCGTCCTGCACCGCCTCGCCGAGGTCTGGCAGGTCTCCCCCGACGACCTCGATCCTCGCTGAGCCTCGGCGACCGCACCGCAGGGTCGTGGGCCGGGCTCAGGGCGCCGGTCGGACCCGTGGCGCGAGGACGTCCGTCGGGGCAGCGGTCAGCGCCAGGCTCGCTCTCCGGTCGCCGTCGCTGAACTGCGCCGCGCCGACCACGCCCCCGGTCGAGCGGACCACGAGCGACGTCGCGCCGTCGAGGTCGAGCTCGTCGTCGGGGTCCACCCCGATCGTCGTGCCTGCGGGGACCGTCACCTCGGCACGCGACACCACCGCGAGGTCGGCGTCGCGGGCCTCGAGGACGACCCGTCGGTCCACGTCGGCGCCGGGCGCGCTGAGCACGAGCTCGGGCACGCCGAGACCTCCCTTGACCGGGACCACCGCCGGGCCGGTCCACGGCCCGACCGCCTCCGTCACCGCCATGTCGTCGCCGGTCGGGGACACCGAGGCCGTCGCCACGACCGGGGTGTCGGCGACCAGGCGGAGGGCGACGCGTCCCGACCCCGCGCTGCGCGGGACGTCGACCGACACGACCCGTCCGGCCCCGACCTTCACCTCGCCCAAGCCCTCGGGAACGAACGCACCGTCCGATCCGAGCACCTCGACCGCGACGCGTGCCGTCGACCCCGACGGGTTGAGCACGTGGAGCGTGCGGCCGCGCTCCCCGGCCGGGAGGCCGGCCAGCACGAGGCGGCGCGCGGGCGCGGGTGCCGGGCTCACGAGCTCCGAGCCCTGCGAGGCCCCCGTGGAGGTGTCGAGCACGGAGACGGCGACGGCACCGCGACGACGGGAGACGTGCACGCCGAGGTCGGGCTCGCCCGCCGCGAGATCGGCCAGCGGCACCGTGCGGATGTCGCCCGGCTCCACGACGAGACCGTCCCCTCCCACCGCGTCGACGGGGCCGTCCGCCGACCACAGCGCCACGTCGACGACGGCCGGGGTGTCGGCGAGGTTCGTCAGCACGAGGTCGCTCAGGTGCCGCTGGCCCGATCCGAGCCCGGCGTACCAGGCGTCGTCGACGACGCCCGGGCACCGGCCGACGACCAGGCCGTCGCCCTGGTCCTCGTCGAGGGTCCCGGAGACGAAGCCGACCGCGCCGGACCCCGTGCCGCGCTGCGTGACGACGAGCGCGTCGGCGTCGTCGCCCAGCACGTCGGCGAGCTCGGAGCGGACCCAGCTCCGCGGGTCGGCGGCACCGTCGACGTCGGCGCCACCGGGAAGCGACCGGGCCGACGTGGACGATCCCGCGTCGACCTGGCCCGTGGCGAGGTCGGGCGCCCCGGTGCAGGCGTAGGTCGTCTCGCGCGCGGGCACGGGACGCGGCGCCTCGGTCGACTCCGGTGCGGCGGGCGCGAGCCCGGCCACGACGACCAGGCCGGCCGCGACCCCCGGCAGCAGGGCGAACGCGAGCCCGCGACCACCGCGGGGTGCGGTGCGAGATCGCGACCCGCCGCGCACGCGCGTTCCGCCACTCATGCCCGGACCTCCTCGACGTCGTCCTCGAGGGTGCTCTCGCGACGCTGGACCGGTGCGGTGAGCACGATGGCGAGGAGCCACAGCCCGAGCTGAGCGCCGGCGACCCACGGCCGCCACGCCACACCGTCGACGGCGGGCGGGTCGGCCGGTTCGACCATCGTCCAGACGCGCGACGTCGGCGCGTCGCTGCCCGAGGGCTCCAGCAGGGGTGCGGCGTCGAGCGCTCGGGCCACACCGGCGTCCACGTCGGGGGCGTACACGGCGTCGATGCCCAGGGCGCCGAGCCGCCGGATCGCGTCGGCACCGGGCGCCGACAGCACCGACTCCACCGCGGCCGTGAGGTCCGCCGTCGATCGGTCGGACGGTCGCAGGCCCTCCTCGCCGATCACGGGCCCCTCCCCGCGGACGACCGCGACCTCGACGCCCTCGGCGGTCGAGCCCGAGACGACCAGGGTGTCGCCGGAGCGCTCGGTGAGGAAGGCCGGCACGCTGTCGGGTCGGGTCCGGTCGATCGGGTCGGCGACGCCGCGGGCCACCCACCACGCCGTCGTGCCGACGGGCAGGACGAGCGCGACGACCAGCAGCGCGATGCCTGCGCTCCGGCCCCGGTCGGCCGCCAGGGTCGGCACGCCGACCAGCGCCGCCGTGCCGAGCGCCAGGACGACGGCCCCGACCGGGACACCGACCCACGGCTGCACCGCAGCCGGGCTCCCCGGGACGGCACCGTCGACGACGACGCCCACGACCGCGACCGCCAGGGCCAGGAGGGCCAGCACCCAGCAGACCGCGGCGACCGAGCGCGTGGCCCGCGGCAGGAGTGCGAGGACCGCCAGGACGACGAGCCCCGCCCCGAGCCAGAGCGGCGCCTGCTCCGGCGAGCCCGCCCGGCCCACCACGAGCCCGAGGGCGGTCCGCCACCCCGGCCCGGCACCGGGCAGCAGCTCACCGCTCTCCCACCACCAGAGCATCGGGTGCAGCACACGGGTGAGCAGCCACGGCCCCACCAGGACGACGGCGACCGTCACGCCGATCAGCGCCGGCCGCGCGAGCCTGCGATCGACGAGCAGCAGGACCCCGAGACCGAGGACGGCCAGCAGGAGCACCACGGGCGCGAAGGCGGTGCCCACGGCCACCCAGATCCCCCACCGCAGCGCCGTGCGACGTGGCGCCTCCCCGTGGTCGGCCAGCTGCAGCGTCGTGGTGACCACGACGGGCAGCACGACGAGCGCGACGACCGTGCCGAGCCGGCCCTGCGAGACCGCTCCGGTGGCGACGACCGTCAGCGCGTAGCCGACCGCCCAGACGATCCGCAGCCTGCGATGGTCGGTGAGGCGTCGCCCCAGGCGATGCGCCGTGAGCCCGGCCAGGGGCACGGCCAGCAGGAGCAGAGGTCCGACGACGAGCCCCGGCGCGAACCACACGGGTGTGGAGGCGAGCGCCAGCAGCAGGACCGTCGTGGGCACCGGATCGGTGCTGCCCAGGCCGACGTCGTGGCTGCGCTCGAACCAGATCCGCCACCACTCCCCTGCCGAGCCGGGAGTGGCGCCGAGCGCGCCTCCGGTGAGCGAGCTCCCCGACGGCCCGACGAAGAGCCCCCGGGCGGCGAGGAGCGAGAGGAGCACCAGCACCGACACCGTGACGAGCCAGGGCCTCCTCCTCCACAACGACGGCCCGTCGTCGAGGGGCGCGTCACCGACGCCCTCGTCGGCCGTGGACCGGCGTCCCGTCGTCTCGACGGACTCGGGCCGCACGAGCGCCACGACCGCGTCGCGCGCAGCGTCGTACCCGTGCCGGTAGGGAAGCCAGAACGGCGCGAACAGGTGTCGGACCTCCCGGTCGTCGCGCCGAGCGGTGCCGATCCGGCTCCGTCGGGCGTCGCGCAGCTTCGCAGGGTGTCCGTAGACGGAGACCAGGGCCTGCAGCTCGTCGCCGGCCGCCTCGGGGTCACGAGCGACGAGGAGACCCAACGTGCGCAGGAGGGTCCCGGCCAGCAGCCGGAGGTACTGCCACCAGAAGCGGCGACCGGACACGTTCGCGAGCTGCACGTGGAGCGCTGCGCGGCGCTGCTCCCAGGCCTCGACGTCGCCCGCCACCCGCCGCCGCGTCCCGCGACGCGATGCCTCGGCGTGGAAGAGGACGGCCTGCGGGGCGATCCGGGTGCGGTACCCGGCCCGCGCCACGCGCCAGCCGAGGTCGACGTCGTCGAAGTACAGGGGGAGCTCGGCGTCGAGCCCGCCCAGCTCGTCCCACACGTCTCGTCGCACGAGCATGCCGGCCGTGTTGACCGCGAGCACGTCACGCGGCCAGTCGTGCTGCCCCGCGTCGGGCTCCCCCGTCTCCAGCCCGGTCTCCCTGGCGCCGGTGGACGTGACGGTCAGACCCACCTCCACGAGGCGCCGCAGGGAGGGCCACTCGCGGATCTTGGGACCGACCACGGCGATGTCGTCCGCCGTGGTGGCCTCGTCGAGGAGGGCGGCCAGCGTGTCGGGACGCACCGCCGCATCGTCGTGCAGGAGCCAGATCCAGTCCGTGCGCGGCATGGCCTCGACCGCCTGGTGGACGGCCTCGCCGAAGCCGGTCCCGGCCGGTGCGTACGTGATGCGGTCCGCACCGAACGAGGAGCGGACCAGGTCGGCTCCGTCGTCCGTGGAGCTGACGTCGACGACCCGCCACAGCGTGGGGTCGTGCTCGAGGGCGGCGAAGGAGGCCAGCACCTGCGGGAGCCACCGGGCTCCGTTGTGCGTGACGAGGACCGCCCCCACCGTCGGGGGCGACGATCGCCAGGCGGGGACGACAGGTGCCTCGTCCTCGGTGCCGGGCTCGTCCATGCCCGCCAACCTAGCGGGGGGCGAAAGTGGGGCCGGGTGCGCCCGGACGCCGCCTCAGGCGCGCTTCTTGAGCTTGCGCCGCTCCCGCTCGGAGAGCCCGCCCCAGATGCCGAACCGCTCGTCGTGGGCCAGGGCGTACTCGAGGCACTCGCCCCGGACGTCGCAGGTCAGGCAGACCCGCTTGGCCTCACGGGTCGAGCCACCCTTCTCGGGGAAGAACGCCTCCGGGTCCGTCTGGGCACAGAGCGCACGCTCCTGCCACATGAGCTCCTCTTCGGGCGACAGTGGCAACCCCAGATCGAATGACATGTCCGTAATTACACGCCCGGCGCTGCCATACGTCAAGCGGAATTGCACGATCCGCGGAACCTCCGGCGTGTCGCGCCGCCTTCCAGGGGCGACGCCGTGCTCGTCGGCCCCGCTCGACCCCGCTCTCGCCTCGGCGGGAGGATGGTCCCATGCCGACCCTCGCCGACCTCCTCCCCGCCGTCCGCGACCCCGGTCGACCGCTGCTCACCTGGGACGACCGCACGACCGGCGAGCGCGTGGAGCTGAGTGCCACGACCACCGCCAACTGGGTCGCGAAGACGTCGTCCCTCCTGGTGGACGAGCTCGACGCCGAGATCGGCACCCGGGTCCGGATCGGCCTGCCGAGCCACTGGCTGCGCTTCGTGTGGCTGCTCTCCTCCTGGACCGTGGGGGCGGTCGTCGTCGACCGCGACGCCGACATCGGGGTCAGCGGCCCCGAGCTCGTCGGCGAGGAGCCGGTGCGCCTGGCCGCGTCGCTGCGTCCGCTCGGTGGTCCCTTCGTCGGCGAGCCGGAGGGCTTCGTCGACCTCGCCACCGTCGTCCCGGGGCAGCCGGACGCGTTCACGCCCCTCGACGTCCCGGACGCCGGGTCGGCCGCCCTCGACCTCGCCGGCACGGACCCGCTCGACCACGCCGGGCTCATCGAGCTCTGCGCTCCCGATCCGCGGCGGGTGCTCGTGGAGCCCGGCGACCTCCGCCGTGACGCGCTGCTCCTGGTGAGCGCCCTGCGTGGCGGCGGATCGCTCGTGGTCCTGGCGGGTGCCGACGCCGACCAGCTGACGCGAGTCGCGGAGCAGGAACGGGCAGACGTCGTCCGGTGAGCCATCCTCTACACTTTCGACGGCTGCCACCCCGGACCCGCACGCCGCCACGACGACAGAAAGGCCCTCGGACCCCATGAGTCGTCAGAGCGCGAACGTCGTGCAGACCGGGGGTCGTCACGGCCTCAGCAAGGTCGGAGGCCGCCCACCTCTTCCCCGGTACCTGGCCGACGTCTTCCGCCGACGCGAGTTCATCTACTCGCTGGCCCGCTACCGCCTCGAGGCCGAGAACGGCCGCAACCGCCTCGGCATGGGATGGGTGGTCCTCAAGCCTCTCCTGAACGCCGCCGTGTACGGCCTGGTGTTCGGCTTCCTTCTGCAGACCAGCCGGGGTGTCGAGGACTTCGTCGCCTTCCTGGTCATCGGAGTCCTCATGTTCGAGTACTTCTCGACCTGCTTCACCACGGGCGCGAAGTCGATCACCTCCAACGCAGCGCTCGTGCAGAGCCTGAGCTTCCCTCGGATGTCGTTGCCCCTGGCACTGGTGGTGCAGCGCTTCATGCAGTACGTCCCCATGGTCGTGATCATGGCCATCGTCGCCGTGGTGTTCGGGAACGCCCCCGACGCGCAGTGGCTGCTCCTCGTTCCGCTCGTGCTGCTCTTCACGGTGTTCAACACGGGCCTCACGCTCATCACGGCACGCCTCACGGTCCACTTCCGTGACCTGACGCAGCTGCTGCCGTTCGTCGCCCGGTTCTTCTTCTACACCTCGGGCATCTTCTACAGCATCGACCAGCGCTTCGACGAGGGCTCGATCTTCCGCGCCGTCGCCGACGCCCAGCCGATCCACGAGTTCCTCTCGCTCGGCCGGGCGGTGCTGCTGGACGGACCCGAGTACGCCATGCCCTGGCACTTCTGGGGCTACGCATCCGCCTGGTCGGTCGCCGTGCTGGTGTTCGGCACGGTCTTCTTCTGGGCAGCCGAGGAGCGCTATGGCCGAACGGACTGACGGCAGCGTGCCCGCCGCGAACGTGGGCCGGCCGACCGACTACCCAGCTCGACGCCCCGTCGTCGAGGTGGTCGACGTGCACGTGGAGTACAAGGTGCTGGCCACCGGCAAGCGCGCCACGGCCGCCGACTCCGGGCGCAAGCTGATGCAGCGCTCGCGCGGCACCCGCACCGTGCACGCCCTCAAGGGAGTCTCGTTCACGGCCTACGAGAACGACAGCATCGGCGTCATCGGGTCCAACGGCTCGGGCAAGTCGACGCTCATGCGCGCGATCGTCGGCCTGACTCCGACGTCCAAGGGCGCCATCTACGCGTCGTCACGGCCCAGCATGCTCGGCGTCGGCGCCGCACTCATCAAGGACCTCTCGGGCGAGCGCAACGTGATCCTCGGCGGACTGGCCCTGGGCCTCTCCCGCGACGAGATCGAGGCCAAGTACGACGAGATCGTCGAGTTCTCCGGCATCCGCGACTTCATCGACCTGCCGATGCGCACCTACTCCTCCGGCATGACCGCACGCCTGAAGTTCGCGATCGCCACGGCGCGCGACCACGAGATCCTCATCGTCGACGAGGCGCTCGCGGTCGGCGACAAGGGCTTCCGTGACCGCAGCGAGGCCCGGATCCGCGAGATCCGCGACAACGCCGGAACGGTGTTCCTGGTCAGCCACTCGATGCGCTCGATCCGCGACACCTGCAACCGGGTGATCTGGATCAACAAGGGCGTCCTCATGATGGACGGCACGCCCGACGAGGTCATCCCGGCCTACGAGCAGTCCAAGTAGGCGGCGCTCAGGGCATCGCCTCGATGGCGGCGACCGCCCGCGCCGCACTGCCCTGGTCGCCGGCGTGGGCGAAGAAGCGGTCCACCGCGGCGTCGACGGCGGTGTCGCGACGATCGGCCTCCAGCAGCTCCACCACCGCTGCGACGGCGGCGTCGACGTCGCGCACGACGACGGCGATGCCGATCTCGTCGACCTCGAACGCGTGCGGGCGACCGGACTGCTCGAAGTCGGGGTCGACGTGGGCCGCCACCACCGGCAGCCCGAGCAGGGCGGCGTCGAACAACGTCGAGGAGTAGTCGGTGAGGAGGACCGAGGCGCGTCGCAGCACCGCGCCGAACTCCTCGCGATCCTGGTCGACCAGGTGCACGTCCGCCCGGTCGTCCACCAGGTCGGCGAGCAGCCCCCGCGCCTCGTAGTGCGGCAGCACCTCCAGCACGGCGCCGTGGCGCGCGAGCGCAGCGGCCAGCGCGGGATGCTCGACGACTCCGCGGACGAGCCGGGCGTACCCGGACTCCTCGACGCCCTCGACGGGGCCACCGCCGCCCTCCCGGTAGGAGGGCACGACCAGGTCGGCCCGCCACGTCGGCGCGAAGAGGACCCGAGGGCCCCCGGCAGCAGGCTCGCGGACGAGCAGGTCGTGGCGAGGCAGTCCGGTGAGCACCGCACGGTCGCCGTACCCGAGTCGTCCGGCGATCCAGTCACGCTCGGCCGCCGCGGACGTGAGCACGAGGTCGTACCCGGCGACCAGCCGCCCGATGACCGGTGCCAGGTCGCGATAGACGACGCCGTGCTGGAGGAACACCCGGCGGGTGCCGACCCGGGGCCGGACGTGGCGCACGTAGTCGTCACGACCCCAGGTCTCCGGGATGCCGTAGACGTCGGGGTCGAAGGCGTTGACGAGGTGGCTCGCGTGCCACAGCAGCAACCGGTGCCGCCACGACCCGTGGGCCACCACGCGACCGAGCGGACGCATCCGGTCCCAGGCCGGGGTGCCCCGCTCGACCACGTAGTACGCCCGCAGGTCACGCCGGTGCCTGCGCAGGTAGGTGAAGAGCGCCGCGCCGTTGTCCTGCGCGGTGTCACGTCGCTCTCCCACCAGCCAGAGCGGGCGGCGGTGCATCCACCCGGTCAGGGCACGGACGACCCGCCAGCCCCAGAGCGGCTCGCGCCGGCGCACCGCACGCAGGTCGGAACGGCGCCTCAACCGCATCGCCGCCCGCTCGCCGCCGTCGACCAGCTCGACCACGACCGCGTCGCCGTCGGCGCGCACGTCGAGGGCGACGTCGCCGTGCGCCCCGGGCGTGGCGTTCCGGAACAGTGCCCGCGTCGGACGGAGCCGCAGCACCCGGCCCTCGACGGCCAGCTCGGGGCGGACGACCCCCCGCGGCCACGCAGCGAGGGGCACCTCGGCGACCAGGGCTGACCAGGGGCCGTACCGGACGCGGCGGTCCGGTCGTTCCACCCACCGCGCCGCGACCCGGACGTCGCCGAGCCGCAGCTCTGCCTCCAGGCCGGGCCGCTCGTCGACGCGCGTGTCCGGGACCCGCAGGTGGGCGTGCAGCGTGACCGTTCCTGAGTCGGCGTCCACGTCGATCGCGTCGACGAAGCCCTTCGCGCGCTCCAGGTCGGCGGCACTCAGCACGCGGCGTCCAGGTCCTCGACGTTGTTCGCCGCGGCCTGGCTCGAGTCCTCCGAGGGATCGGTGGAGGGGGTCTGCGTCGGGTCGCTCGCGTCCGGCGTCGCCGACGACTCGGGCTCGGCCGACGTCTCGCCCTTGTTGGCGTCGCCACCGTGCGTCTCGATGATGGCCTGCTTGATCATGTCCTGGATGAGCGGGTAGTCCGGGGTCACCGTGGAGACGACCGGCGGGACGAGCGAGACCGTGCGGATCTTCGTGCTGCGGGCCTTCAGGGCCATGTCGGCGAACTCGCCGAGCGCCTCGGAGGGCATGTTCGTCGACAGGAGCTCCGCCCCCGACTTGGCGATGTCGGTGGCGTTGAGCAGCACCTTCTGCGGACTCATCTGGTCGAGCATCGCGACCATGAGGCACTTCTGGCGTCCCATGCGCGTGTAGTCGTCGGACTGGATCCGGCTGCGGGCGTACCAGAGCGCCTGGTTGCCGTCGAGGTTCTGGCGACCGGGCTCGATGTACGTCTGCTTGTAGGCGTCCTCCTTGCCGAACATCGCGAGCCGCGTCTTGACGTCCATCTCGACCCCGCCGACCGCGTCGACCAGGGAGCGGAAGCCCTTGAGGTTGATCATCACGTAGTAGTTGATGGTGAGGTCGGTGACGCCCTCGACGGCGTCGATGGTCGCCTCGAGCCCGGGGTCGGCGGCGCCGGGATAGAGGTCGCTGCGGTTCTCGGCCGCCGTGTGCACGGCGTTGAGCAGGCACTCGGATCCGCAGTTGTAGCCGTACGGGTAGAGCTGGTGCATCGGCGACGACTCGCGGAACGGGACGTTCTGCAGGTTGCGCGGCAGCGAGACCAGGACCGTCCTGCCGCTCGAGGCGTCGATGCTGGCCACCGTCATGGAGTCGGGACGGATGCCGGTGCGGTCCTTGCCGGAGTCCGAGCCGATGAGCAGGATGTTGTACCGACCGGCCAGCGGCGGACTCGTCGTCTCGGCCGAGAACACCTCCTGCACCGCGTCGCGGCTCGCCGTGCTCACGCGCGAGGCGTAGACCGCCGAGCCGAGCACGCCGACGACCAGGGCGGTGTTGAGCACCAGGACGATGCCCGCCCGCGCGGGTGTCAGGCGCAGAGGGCGAGCAAGACGCCAGGCATCGATGAAGAGGGCAGCCCAGGCCACCGCGAGCACCCCGACCCCGATGCGGAAGACCTGGAGCACGTCGGGATCGGTGACGAGCCCGATGATGCCGGCGCGATCACCTCGGTAGGTCCACACGAGGTAGCCCAGGCCGACGAGCAGCAGCACGTACACGGTGAGAGCGATGCGACCGACCCACCGGTTGCCGACGGCCAGCTGCGCCGACCCTGGTGCGACGGCCGACATGAGGCACAGGCGGAGGGCACGACGGAACCGCAACCGGGGTGTCAGCTCGTCGACGTCGGGTCCACGGCTGAGCACCTTCGCGCGACGACGTGTCATGGTTCCTCGGTCTCGAAGTGCTGGCGACGCACCATTATCGCCCACCGCGCCAAGCCCCGTGGTCCGCGACCCGTGAGCACGGCGCGATCAGCAGGACGAGTCGAGGTCGTCGCTCTGGTTCGCCTTGGTGGGATCCTTCGCGTCGCCCGCGGACGAGGGCACCGACAGCGACGCGGCGAGGATGCCGTCCTTCGCCTGCTTCTTGCCCTCGGCCTTGTCGATCGCCTTCGTGATGAGCGAGCGGACCTTGTCGTAGTCGGGGTTGCCGGTGAAGATCACCGGCGGCACGAGCGACACCGACGAGATGGGCTGCGCCTTGGCCTTCAGCGCGAGGTCCATGAACACGTTGAGGTCACGGGCCGGGATGTCGGTGTCGAGCAGCGTCTTGCTCGAGTCGGCGATCTTCTCCACGTTCAGGAGGACCTTCTTGGGGCTGAGCTCACGCAGCATGGCCGTCATGACGCACTTCTGGCGTCCCATGCGGGAGAAGTCGTTGTTGAGCACGCGGCTGCGGGAGTACCAGAGCGCCTGGTCGCCCGTGAGCTTCTGGCGCCCGGGCTCGATGTACCCCCGGATCGGCGAGCCGATGCCGCCGATCGCCGTCCGCTCCTGGACGTCGACGCTGACACCGCCCACGGCGTCGATCAGGTCCGAGAAGCCCGCCATGTTCACGAGGGCGTAGTAGTTGAGGTCGAGGCCGGTGATGGCCTCGACGGCGTCGATCGTCGCCTGGATGCCGGGAGTTCGGTGCCCGACCTTCTTGACGCCCATCTGGGCCGCGTTGTCGTTGGCCCACGTGTTGACCGCGTTGAGGTAGCACCCGTCGCAGTCGAAGGTGGACGGGAACTCCTTCTTCATGAACGAGTCGGAGGGGAACGGCACGTCCTCGAGGTTGCGCGGCAGGCCGACGATCACGGTGCGCCCCGTCTCGGCGTCGATGCTGGCGACGTTGATCGAGTCCGGTCGCATGCCCGAGCGGTCCTTGCCGGAGTCGGTGCCCATGAGCAGGACGTTGTAGCGACCGTCGACCGGCTTCGACGTCGTGGAGGCCGCGAACACGGTGTCGAGCACGCCGGTCTGGACGTCGACCAGGTGCGCCGCGAAGAACATGGCGCCGGCGGTGACGAAGCACAGCGCTCCGTTCAGGCCGGCGACCCAGAACCGGTGCCGACGGGCGAGCCGCAGCGGCTGGCCGAGGCGCCAGGCGTCGACGATGAGCACCATCCAGAACACGGCGCCGCCGATGAGGGCGTACCGCACGGGGGTGAGGATCCGGCCGTCGGTGAAGAGCATGAACAGGCCGGACCGTGAGGTCAGGGCGAGCACGAGCATGAGGGCGCCGACCGCGAGGCAGCCGAGCCAGATGCGCAGGGCGATGCGACCGATGCGCTTGTTGCCGGTGACGATCTGGGCCGAGCCGGGCATGACCAGCGTCATGAGGGTCAGCGTGAGCGCACGGCGCAGCTGGATGCGCTCGGAGGCGGCGTGCGCCGCCGACGGGCCCGTCGAGGGCGGGTGGGGCGAGGTACGGGTGTTCTCGTGCATGTCGTCCTCAGAGGTCGCTGCCGGGGGAAGAGCAGGGCGAGCAGGTCGCGTCGATCGTCACACAAACTCTCTACCCGAGGTCGAGGGCGCGCCGAGACGAACAGGTTTCTGCGGGCGCCACCGCGCAGAAGCACCGACGACGGGTAGCGCTCGGATAGGTTCGGTCCCATGCCAGAGCAACGCCCCGAGGACAGCTACGGATGGTTGTACGGCTCGGGCGACGACCGCGACGCCGATCGCGACCGGACCCGGCAGCAGCCGCAGCAGACCGTGCGCCGAGACGAGCTGCCGCCTCCGAACCTGCCCCCGCCCGGGTCGAGCCGCCGACCCGCGGCGGAGCCGCCGCGCAGGAAGCGCGGCCGACGTGGGCCCGGACGCGTCGTGGCGCTCCTGCTGCTGGCCTGGCTCGCCTTCCTGGTCGGCACCCCCCTGTACGCCTACTCGACCGCCTCGAAGATCCCCTTCCAGCCCGAGGCCGAGGGGCCGGGCGACCAGCCCGGGACCACCTTCCTCATCGTCGGCTCGGACAGTCGGGCCGGGCTCAGCAAGGAGGAGCAGTCCGAGCTGAGCACGGGCGGAGACGGCGGAGGCCGAGGACGCACCGACACGATCATGCTGCTGCACACCGGCGCCGGTCCGTCGATGCTCATGTCGATCCCGCGTGACTCGATCGTCGACGTCCCCGGCTACGGCTCGACCAAGATCAACGCGGCCTACGCCTACGGGGGCGCGCAGCTGCTGACCCAGACCGTCGAGCAGAACACCGGCATCACGGTCGACGACTACGTGGAGATCGGCTTCGGTGGTCTCGTGAAGGTGGTCGACGCCCTGGGAGGCATCGAGATCTGCCCGAAGGAGGACATCAAGGACAAGGACTCCGGGCTCGACGTGAAGGCCGGGTGCCAGGAGGCCGACGGTGCGACGGCGCTGGCCTACTCGCGCAACCGCCACAGCTACGCCACGCAGGACATCCAGCGCGTGCAGAGCCAGCGCGAGGTGATCAGCGGCATCGCGAAGAAGGCGGCGTCGCCGTGGACGATCGTGAACCCCCTCCGCTACTGGGGCGTCAACACCGGCGCGGCCAGCGCGGTGCAGATCGGCGAGGGCACCAACCCCTACGACCTGGTCAAGTTCGCCCTCGGTCTGCGCTCGGCCATGGGGTCGGACGGTCTGAGCTGCACCGTCCCCCTGGCCGACTTCTCGGTCCGCTGGGACGCCGAGCGCAGTCAGCAGATGTTCGACCTGATCAAGGCCGACCGCACCGGGAGCATCGGCGACCTCTGCACGGCCGACGGCCTGCCAAAGGACTGAGCGGGGCTCCGCGCGCGGGCGGGTCAGCGCAGGCGGGTCAGCGCGGGGCGTTGAACTGCAGGTCCTGGTAGTCCGGGTGGCGCCCGATCCAGGCGAGCACGAAGGGGCACGTGACGAGCGCCTTCGCCCCGCGGGCCCTGGTGTCGTCGAGGATGCCGCGTGCCAGGAGGGAGCCGATGCCCCGCCCCTCGTTCTCGCGCGGCACCTCGGTGTGGGTGATGACGACCAGCTCGTCGGTGCGCTGGTACTCCACGAAGCCGAGGAGCTCGTCGCCGAGGCGGGCCTCGAACCGGTTCCTGCCGGGCTGGTCCTCGACGGTCAGCTCTGCCATGGGACATCCTCTCGGTCGTGCGCCGCACCTGTGCCGCACGACAGGATCCTGTCACGTCACGGAAGGACCGCGGCCGGTCCGGGTGGTGTGAGTTGGTCTGCGGGGCGAGGCTCGGTTCGCGCTCGCTGCTGCGCCGCTCGGCTGGGCTCTCCCGTGCTGCTGCGTCGCTGTGGCTGCGCGTGGGCGTGGTCTCCGAAAAGGGCCTCGACCGGAGCAGGAGGTCTGGGCTCGGGTGGGTCTGCGGGGCGCGGCCACGATGCTCCCTCTGCGCGTGATCCACGCACGATTCTTCCTTCTGGTGGACCATGCCTCAGGAACGAAGCATCGTGGCGACGACGAGGCGCCCTGGAGGGGCAGGGATTCTCCATCGTCGTGAAACGGTCCGCGAGAAGGGAGAATCCCTGACCCACCGCCACACGAGACGCCCCCGCGGACGCAGGATTCTGCCTTCGCGCGTAGGAACCGCAACGATGCTGCGTTCACGACCGGATCCGAACACGAACGCAGCATCCTTCACCCCGCTTACGCACGAACGCAGAACCTTGCGTCACCCCGAGCCACGCTCCGAGAGCCCACCCGAGCCCGGACCCATCCGCCGGTCGAGGCCCTTTCGGAGCGCAGGTCGACTCGCAGCCACAGCGACGCAGCCGCAGGTCGAGCCCCACCCGAGCGACGCAGCCGCTCGTCAGCGCTCGCGGATCGCGCCCACCGTCCGGTACGTCCGGTCGTGGTAGACCAAGGGCTCACCCACAGGACCCAGCTGCACGTCGCGGACCTCGGCGACCACGACGACGGACTCCCCCACCGGAACCCGCGCGAGCGGGGTGCAGCGGAGCGACGCGACGGCGTCGGGAAGCGTGGTGCCGGCGTCGTCGGACGCCCAGCCCTGCTCCGGGACGAAGCGCGCGCCAGCCGACCGGCCGTAGGCGTCGGCCAGGGCGGCGAGCCCTGTGGGGAGCAGGTGGACGTCGAGCTCCGCCGCCTCGGCGATCGCACGGCCGGACGCGCTGGACGTCAGGACCGAGAACGAGAGCGCCGGTGGGTGGGTGGACACCGAGGCCACGCTGGAGGCGGTCAGCCCGACCGGACCGTCCGGGCCCACCGCCGTGATGATCGCGACCCCGCTGGCATGACGTCGGAACGCCGCCTTCAGGAGCTCGGCGACACCCGCGGAGCCGTGCGTCGAGATCGCGTCGGCTCCGGTCCCGACGTCCGTGCGCGTGCTCATCCCGTCTCCCTTCGTCGTCCCCACGAGCCTAGAACCTCAAGTCAACTTGAGGTCAAGCGCGCTGGTCAGAGGTCCGACTGGATCCCGGAGAGCAGCTGTCGGGCCATGACGATCCGCTGGACCTGGTTCGTGCCCTCGTAGATCTGGGTGATCTTGGCGTCGCGCATCATCCGCTCCACCGGGTAGTCGCGGGTGTACCCGTACCCGCCGAGCAGCTGCACCGCATCGAGGGTGACCTGCATGGCGGTGTCGGAGGCGAAGGCCTTCGCTGCGGCGCCGAAGAACGTGAGGTCCTTGTCGCCCCGCTCGGACCGACCCGCTGCGGCATAGGTGAGCTGGCGCGCGGCCTCGATCTTCATGCCCATGTCGGCGATCATGAACTGCAGTCCCTGGAAGTCACTGATCGGCTTGCCGAACTGCTGGCGCTCCTGGACGTAGCCCAGGGCGTAGTCGAGGGCGCCCTGCGCGACGCCGACCGCCTGCGCGGCGATCGTCACACGGGTGTGGTCGAGCGTCTGCATGGCGAGGGCGAAGCCCTGGCCGACGTCGCCGATCACCCGGTCCTCGGGGATGCGGACGTCGTCGAGGTAGACCTCGCGCGTGGGCGAGCCCTTGATGCCCAGCTTCTTCTCGGGGGCTCCGAACGAGACACCCTCGTCGGACTTCTCCACCACGAAGGCCGTGATGCCCTTGCTGCGCTTCTCGGGATCGACCTGCGCGAGGACGGTGTAGAACTCTGACTCCCCCGCGTTGCTGATCCACCGCTTGGTGCCGTTGAGCACCCAGTGGTCACCGTCGCGCACCGCACGGGTCTTCTGGTTCGCGGCGTCGGAGCCGGCGTCGGGCTCGGAGAGGCAGTAGCTGAAGCCCTCACCGGCCGCCAGGCGCGAGAGGTAGTCCTTCTTGATCCGCTCGTCGCCACCGAGGATCACCGGGAGCGACCCGAGCTTGTTCACGGCCGGGATGAGCGACGCCGAGACGTCGACGCGGGCGATCTCCTCGATGACCAGCACCGTGGCCAGCGCGTCGGCACCGGCTCCGCCGTACTCCTCCGGCACGTGGGGGGCGTGGAAGTCGGCCGCCACGAGCGCCTCGTGGGCCTCGCGGGGATAGCGAGCCTCCTCGTCGACCTCGGCGGCGAAAGGCGCGACCTTGGCCTCGGCCACGGCCCGGACCGCCTCGCGGATGGCCTGGTGCTCCTCGGACAACACGAACATGTCGGACACGGTGCGGCTCCAGATGCTTGACGAGATCGAATTACTAGGACGACCTAGCAATAGTACGTCGCCCGCTCGCCACTCACACGGCCGGGACGCGTGGGATCGCCCACACTGGACGACGTGATCCAACGATTCGACGGCCACATCGTCGGCCTCGGCACCGCCAGCGGCACCCGGGTGGTCGTGGGCCTGTGGGACCGCAGCCCGTACGGTCGCTTCGCCGACGCGATGGTCGAGCGCCCCGACGGACACCGGGTGCTGCTCGCCCCCGACGAGCGCGTCGCCGACCTGGTCTCCACCACCTACACCTTCGACGACGTGCAGATCGTCGCCGTGTCGCTCGTCGGGTGGGGCATCGACGCCGGACCACTGAGCGCCCGCTGGACTCCCGGGACGCGCGCGCCGATCGGCTGGCTGCTGCAGGCCGTCCCGACTCCCCTCGCCCACCGCGAGGCCTGGGCGCGCTTCTGCGACCCGATCGCGCGCCGCGTCATGCCGGGCGTGCGCACCCACGGCAGCGCCGGCCGGGGACGCACGGAGTGGTACGCCGCCTCCGACGCGTGGAGCGTGGAGTCCGCGACCGTCGCCTGGGACGGCGAGGACCTCGGCCCTCTGGCGCCGGTGGACCCTCCCGTCCGGTTCGGCTTCGGCTCCGCGCCTCGGACCCCGACCCTCACGCGCGTGACGTCGTTCATCCGCGACCACTGACCCGAGCCACGACCGTCGACCTTCCGCGGAGCGTCTCGGCTGGGCACCTCGGCTGGGCACCGGTCGGGGGCTAGCGTGTCGCCATGGCCGAGATCCACGACGTCGACGAGCTCCGCGAGGTGCTCGGCACCCCCTTGCCCCGCACCGTCGCCAAGGACCGGGACCACCTGCACCCGCTGCACGTCGCGTGGCTCGACGCCTCCCCGCTCTGCCTGCTGTCGACGTCGGCAGCCGACGGCTCGTGCGACGTGTCACCCAAGGGCGACCCGGCCGGATCGCTCGTGCACGTGGTCGACGAGCACACCATCGCCCTGGCCGAGCGGCCGGGGAACCGGCGCGCCGACGGCTACCTCAACGTGCTCACCAACCCGCACGTCGGCCTGCTGTTCCTCGTGCCCGGACGCGGCGACACGCTGCGCGTCAACGGACGGGCCCGGCTCCTGCGCACCGACGACTCGCCACCGCCCTACCTCGAGCACCTCGAGGTCAAGGGACACCGACCCGTGCTGGTCTGCGAGGTCGAGGTCGAGCAGGTCTTCTTCCACTGCGCCAAGGCATTCCTGAGGTCCGAGCTGTGGGAGCCGAGCACGTGGCGGCCCGATGCCGTGCCGTCACGGCCCGAGATCGCCCACGCCCTCGAGCGGTCCGACCAGACGCTCGAGGAGATCGCCGCCTACTACGGCGACGCGTACCGCAGCCAGCTGTACTGACGCGTCCTTCGCGTCGCGCGAGGCGGACGCGAGGAACATCACACGCCCCCTGGGCAAGATCACATCGTTTCGGGTCGCGCTCACCGCCCTCCACGAGGGAGATTTGACGGTGCTGCAGACGTCGACCACGTCGTTGCCCCGGTGAGATCCAGGAGAGTCCGCGTTGAACACGCCCGCATCCCCCGCACGTCAGTCCGCCACCCCCACGCGCATCACGACCGACGTGCTGCTCGTCGGCGCCGGCGTCATGAGCGCCACGCTCGGCTCGCTGCTGAAGACCCTGCAGCCCGACTGGTCGGTCACGGTGCTGGAGCGCCTCGACGCGCCCGCGCAGGAGAGCAGCGACCCCTGGAACAACGCCGGCACCGGCCACTCCGCGCTCTGCGAGCTCAACTACACGCCGCAGCGACCCGACGGCAGCGTCGACGTGTCCAAGGCGATCACCGTCAACGAGCAGTTCCAGCTGTCGCGCCAGTTCTGGGCACACGGTGTGGACAACGGCCTGCTCAAGGACCCGTCGTCGTTCATCAACGCCGTGCCGCACGTGAGCTTCGTGCGCGGTGCGGAGAACGTGGAGTACCTGCGCAAGCGCCACGAGGCCCTCGCCGGCCACCCGCTCTTCGCCGGGCTCGACTTCATCCACGACCGTGACGAGTTCGCCCGGCGCCTTCCCCTCATGGCTGAGGGGCGCGACGAGCGCGAGGACGTGGCCATCAGCTGGACCGACCACGGCACCGACGTGGACTTCGGCTCCCTGACCGCCCAGATGCTCGGCAACCTCACGGCCCAGGGCGCCGACGTGCGCTACGGCCACGAGGTCAAGAACCTCGGCCGCGACACCGACGGCACCTGGCGCGTCAAGGTCAAGGACCGGACCGAGGACCGCACCGTCACCATCTCCGCCAAGTTCGTGTTCGTGGGCGCCGGCGGCGGCGCGATCCAGCTGCTCCAGAAGTCCGGCATCGAGGAGATCAAGGGCTTCGCCGGGTTCCCCGTGAGCGGGCAGTTCATCCGCTGCCTCGACGACACGGTGACCGAGAAGCACGAGGCGAAGGTCTACGGCATGGCCGCCGTCGGCGCCCCGCCGATGTCCGTGCCGCACCTCGACACCCGCGTGATCGGGGGCAAGCGGTCGCTGCTGTTCGGCCCCTACGCCGGCTGGACGCCCAAGTTCCTCAAGGAGGGCTCGTTCACCGACCTGCCCCTCTCGATCCGCCCGCACAACCTCATGCCCATGGCCGCCGTCGGCGTCACCTCGTGGGGTCTCATCAAGTACCTGGTCCTGGAGCTCGCCAAGACCCGTGGTCGCAAGGTCGAGGACCTGCGCGCCTTCGCCCCGCTCGCGGAGGAGGAGGACTGGGAGATCATCACGGCCGGTCAGCGCGTGCAGGTCGTGCGCAAGAAGGGCCGCTTCGGCGGGTCCCTCGAGTTCGGCACCACCGTCGTGAACGCCGCCGACGGGTCCATCGCCGGTCTGCTGGGCGCCTCGCCGGGCGCCTCCACCGCGGTCTCCGCGATGCTCGACGTGCTGGAGCGCTGCTTCCCCGGTCAGATCGAGGGGTGGCGGCCCCAGCTCAAGGAGATCGTGCCGTCGTACGGCCTGTCGCTCGGCGAGAACCCGTCGCTGTACTCCGACCTCAAGGACTGGACGGACCGCACGCTCGGCCTGGCCGGCTCGACGGTCTGACCCACCACTTCCCGCGTCTGGCCCCGACCTCTCCCCGAGCCCGTCGAGGGGCAGGTCAGCGGTCGCGGATCGCCTCGCCCTTCGCGCGCGCGGCGTCGGCCAGCTCCGCCTGGAAGTCCAGCATGCGCTGGGTGAGCTCCGGGTCGCCGACCGCGAGGATGCGCACCGCGAGGAGCCCGGCGTTGCGGGCGTTGCCGATCGAGACCGTGGCCACCGGAACGCCCGCGGGCATCTGCACGATCGAGAGCAGCGAGTCCATGCCGTCGAGGTACTTCAGCGGCACCGGCACCCCGATGACGGGCAGGGGTGTGACCGCGGCGAGCATCCCGGGCAGGTGCGCCGCGCCGCCGGCTCCGGCGATGATCACCTCGATACCGCGCGTGTGCGCGTCACGCCCGTAGGCGAGCATCTCGTCGGGCATCCGGTGGGCCGAGACGACGTCGGCCTCGTAGCCCACGCCCAGCTCGGCACACGCCTGCGCGGCTGCCTCCATGACCGGCCAGTCCGAGTCCGACCCCATGACGATGCCCACGCGGGGCGTTGCGCTCATGGCCGCGATCCTAGCGAGGTCCGGCGCCGCCCCGCCCCCGAGCGGTGTGGACGACGTCGTCAGCCGTCCTGGAGGAGGGCGGCCGCGCGGCGGGCGTCGGCCAGGACCGCGTCGAGGTCGTGGCCGACGACGGTGACGTGGCCGACCTTGCGGCCGGGCTTCACGGCCTTGCCGTACAGGTGCACCTTGGCGTGCGGGACGGCGGCCAGCACGACGGCCTCCTGTGCCTCGAGGTCCTGCACCGCGCCACCGAGCACGTTGACCATGACCGACCAGGGGGCGTGCGGCGTCGACGGGCCGAGGGGCAGGTCGAGGACGGCGCGCAGGTGGTTCTCGAACTGGCTCGTGGCGGCGCCGTCGATGCTCCAGTGACCGGTGTTGTGGGGGCGCATCGCCAGCTCGTTGACGAGCACACGTCCGTCGCTGGTCTCGAACAGCTCCACGGCGAGCATGCCGGTGACCCCCAGCGCCGTGGCCACGCGCACCGCGACGTCGGTGGCCTGCTGCGCGAGGGCCGGGTCGAGGTCGGGGGCCGGCGCCACGACCTCCTTGCAGATGCCGTCGACCTGCGTCGACTGCACCACCGGGTAGGCGACGACCTCGCCGGAGGGGTTGCGGGCCACCTGGGCACTGAGCTCGCGACGGAAGTCCACCAGCTCCTCCGCGACGAGCTCCTGGCCGTCGGCGGCGGCGAGCACCTCGGCCGCCTCGTCCTCGGACCGGACCACCCAGACACCCTTGCCGTCATAGCCGCCACGGGTCGTCTTGAGCACGGCGGGGTAGCCGAAGTCCTCGAGCTCGGCGAGTGCCTCCTCCGCCTCGCTCGGCAGCAGCAGGAAGAGCGGGCACGGCAGGCCGAGCACGCTGAGGCGTACCCGCATCTCGCCCTTGTCCTGCGCGTACAGCAGGGCGTCGGGCCCGGGCCGAGGCACGTGTCCCTCCGCCTCGAGCGTGCGCAGGTGGGTCGGCGGCACGTGCTCGTGGTCGAACGTCACCACGGGCACGCCGTCGCACACGGCACGCAGGTCGGTGAGGTCGGTGTGGTCACCCACGAGCTGGTCGGGCACCACCTGCGCGGCCGAGACGTCGGGGCCCTCGGCCAGCAGACGGATGCGGAGCCCGAGGGCCACGGCGGGGACCTGCATCATGCGGGCGAGCTGGCCGCCACCGACGACGGCCAGGTGCGGGGTCAGCGGCATGGCAGGAGCCTACTGACCCGTCGGCCGCTCTCCGACGTGCCCCGCTACCAGCGCCGGACCGTGCGCGGACGGAACGCCCGCCGACGGCTGATGGTGATGGGTGAGACGTTGCCGAAGCCGCGCAGCGGGCGCGGGGGCAGCGCGCGCATCTCGAACTCGTCGTCGGCGAGGTGTCCGGCCGTCTCGTCGTCGACGAGCACCCGGTTGCTGCGGGCCACGTGGGAGAGGCGCGCGGCCAGGTTCACGGGCGGGCCGAAGACGTCGCCCAGCCTGCTGATGACCGAGCCGGTGGCCAGGCCGACCCGCACGTCGGGCAGGTCGTCGCGCGAGCCGATGTTGGCCACGAGCTCGAGCGCGGTGAGCGTGGCCTCGCGCGGGTCGGGGTTCACGAACAGCACGGCGTCGCCGAGGGCCTTGATGACCCGCCCGTCGCGCGACGTGACGACGTCGGTGCACCGGGTCTCGAAGTTCTCCACGAGCTCGCCGAGGCGGGCGTCGTCGAGCGTGTTGGTCATGGCGGTGAACCGCGACAGGTCGGCGAAGCCGATGCTCATGGTGGTCGACAACAGCTCGGCGTCGACGGCACCGAGCGCTTCCAGGCGGCCGGCTGCAGCGGCCAGGTGACGCCTCCAGGCGTACAGCAGGAGACGTTCGAAGCCCGGGCCCACGTGCTCGGCGATCGCGACCGCGCTCTCGAGACGGCTGGCGGCCCGGCCCGACTCGACGTCGGACTCCACCTGGTCGACGATCGTCTGGACCTCCCAGTCGGCCAGCCGCGCCAACGTCTGGCCGAGCGCGCGGGTCATCCGGAAGATGGTGCGTTCCTCGAGGACGCCCTCCTCGAGCGCCAGCGCAGCGAGTCGCGCGGCCGCCACGTCGTGCTCGCCGTAGGCCGGATCGTCACCGCTGTCGGCGAAGCCCAGCGAGCGCCAGAGCCGCTCGGCGCGGTCGAGGTCGAGCCCGGCCTTCTCGGCGACCTGCTCGCCCGTGAGCTCCATGCCCTCCTGCAGGATCAGGCGGGCGAGCTCGTCGCGCAGCTCAGACCGATTCATCGCTCTGGCGGTGCGAGTCGAACACGAGGTTGCTGACGGTGCGGTGGAAGCCCTCGATGCGCGGGATGTCGCGCAGCTCCAGACCGGCCTCGTCGCTCGCGTTGTGGATGATGAGGGTGCCGCAGCCGAGGATGCGGTCGTTGAGGTTCTTCTCGAACGAGACGTCGTTGATGCGGCTGAGCGGGATGACCCGCCCCTCGCGCGTCAGGATGCCCTTCTGCTCGACGATGCGCTTGTTGGTGAGCGTGTAGGTCCAGAGGAACCAGCGCACGAACGGCAGCACGCTGCCCCACAGGACGAGCACGACGGCGATGCCGATGATCACCCAGCGCACGTACCCGTCGCCGCTGTTGCCGACCTGGGCGGCGAGGAAGCCTCCGGCGAAGGCGACGGCCAACAGGATGACCAGCGGCACGAACAGCACCTTGACGTGCGTCCGGGTCGTCGCGACGGTCTGTTCACCGTCCATCATCAGCTTGCGTGAGAGGGCCATGGGCTGATCCTCCCACGTGGCGCACGGGCCGCGGGAGACGTCGGCGCAAAGGCCTCCGTCGTCGAGGCTGCGGACGACCTGGGCGACCTGGTACCCGGCGGTCGACCGGGCGGCAGCAGGCTCAGCCGACGGCACGGACGTGGGTCACGTCGCCCGCGCTGATCGCCCGCCCGTCCACGACGAGCCGGCCGAGCGGGTCGATGTCGTCGGCGACGCCGGTCAGCGTGGACCCGTCGGGCAGCTCGACCCGAACGCGCGACCCGAGGGTCACGCTCTGCTCGAGGTAGTCACGCCGCAGGAGCGCCGGGTCACCGGCGCTCGCCACCCACGGCCGGTAGAGCCGCTCGAGGTGGCCCAGCAGCAGCTGCAGCACGACGCCCCGGTCGACCGTGGTGGCTCCCTCGATCGCGAGGGAGGTCGCCGTGGGGACCGGCAGCTCCGCCGGCGTCGACGACACGTTGAGGCCGATCCCCACCACGGCGGCAGGACCGGCGGGTCCGTCAGCGCGTTCGAGCAGGATGCCGCTGATCTTGCGGCCCTCGACGAGCACGTCGTTGGGCCACTTCAGCCCGGACGTCACACCGCAGTCCCGCGCCGTCAGGTCGACCGCGAGGCCCGTCAGCAGCGGCAGCCAGGTCCACTGCGGGAGGGCGACACCGTCGGGACGCAGGAGCACCGAGACCATGAGCCCCGCCCCCGGCGGCGTCTCCCACCGTCGGTCGAGCCGCCCCCGGCCGGCGGTCTGGTGCTCGGTCGCGACCACGAGGCCCTCGGGAGCACCGGCACCCACCGCGGCGACGACGTCGGCATTGGTGCTCGTGGTGGACGCGGAGACCTCGAGGTCCGTCCACACGCTTCCCTCGACCAGCAGCACGCGGCGCAGCTCGTCGACGTCGAGGGGATCGCGCCCCTCGGGCTTCGGCGTGTCGCGACGGTCGCTGCTCATGCGTCAAGCCTCACACACCATGGCGCGCCCAGGATCGTTACTCTGACCCACGTGAGCGAAGCAGAGGCAGAGATCGAAGAGCGTCCGGAGCTGCACACGACCGCCGGGAAGCTGGACGACTTCCGGCGCCGGCACCACGAGGCGACCGTCGAGGTCGCCGAGCGTGCGGCCGAGAAGCAGCACGCCAAGGGCCGCCAGAGCGCGCGCGAGCGCATCGACCAGCTGTTCGACGAGGGCTCCTTCGTCGAGCTCGACGCACTGGCCCGGCACCGCTCCACCAAGTTCGGGCTCGAGAAGAACCGGCCCCTCGGCGACGGCGTCATCACCGGCTACGGCACCATCGACGGCCGCCAGGTGTGCGTCTTCAGCCAGGACTTCAGCGTCTTCGGCGGCAGCCTCGGCGAGGTCTACGGCGAGAAGATCACCAAGGTCATGGACCTCGCCATCAAGTCGGGCTGCCCCATCATCGGCATCAACGAGGGTGCCGGCGCCCGCATCCAGGAGGGTGTGGTCTCGCTCGGCCTGTACGGCGAGATCTTCCGCCGCAACGTGCACGCGTCGGGCGTCATCCCCCAGATCTCGCTCATCATGGGCTCGTGCGCCGGTGGCCACGTGTACTCCCCCGCGGTCACCGACTTCACGGTCATGGTCGACGAGAAGTCGAACATGTTCATCACCGGGCCCGACATCATCAAGACGGTCACCGGCGAGGACGTGACCATGGAGGAGCTGGGCGGTGCCCGCACGCACAACACGCGCAGCGGCAACGCCCACTACCTGGCCTCCGACGAGGAGGACGCCCTCGAGTACGTGAAGGCGCTCATCTCCTTCCTGCCGCAGAACAACATGGAGGAGGCGCCGGTCTACGACGAGGGCGTCGACCTGGAGCGCAACGAGACCGACCTGGCGCTCGACACGCTGATCCCGGACTCGGCCAACCAGCCCTACGACATCCGCACCGTGATGGAGTCCGTGCTCGACGACGGCGACTTCCTCGAGGTCCAGCCGCTGTTCGCACCGAACCTGGTGATCGGCTTCGGCCGGGTCGAGGGTCGCAGCGTCGGCGTGGTGGGCAACCAGCCCATGCAGCTGGCCGGCTGCCTCGACATCGACGCCTCCGAGAAGGCCGCACGCTTCGTGCGGACCTGCGACGCCTTCAACATCCCGGTGCTCACGTTCGTCGACGTGCCGGGCTTCCTGCCGGGCACCGAGCAGGAGTGGAACGGCATCATCCGCCGCGGCGCCAAGCTCATCTACGCCTACGCCGAGGCCACGGTCCCGCTCGTCACGATCATCACCCGCAAGGCCTACGGCGGCGCCTACGACGTCATGGGCTCCAAGCACCTCGGCGCCGACGTGAACCTGTCGTGGCCCACCGGCCAGATCGCCGTCGTCGGCGCGTCCGGTGCCGTCAACATCCTGTACCGCCGCGAGGTGGCTGCGGCCGACGATCCCGAGGCCAAGCGCGCCGAGCTGATGACCGAGTACGAGGACACGCTCTGCAACCCGTACGTGGCGGCCGAGCGCGGTTACATCGACGGCGTGATCGAGCCGTCGCAGACCCGCGCCGAGGTCACCAAGGCGCTGCGCCTGCTGCGTACGAAGCGCGAGACGCTCCCGCCCAAGAAGCACGGGAACATCCCGCTCTGATGGGCGACGACACGACGCCTGCGGCCGACGCCGCCGAGCAGACGCCCGCAGCACCGGTCACGCCGGTGCTGCGGGTGGTCCGCGGCGACCTGACGCCCGAGGAGCTGGCGGCGCTCGTGGCCGTGGTGGCCGCACGCAACGCAGCAGCCGCCCACGCCGCAGCGGGCGCGAAGCCGAAGCCGCGCAGCGAGTGGGGTCACCCGGTGCGCGCGCACCGCACGCCGCACCGTGTGGGCCCCGACGCCTGGCGTCGCTCCGCCTGGGCCTGAGTCCTGCATGACCCTGCGCCACGAGTCCGACGTGTCGGTGGCGGACTGGATCGTGCGCGACGGCGTCACCGACGACGAGGCGGGGTGGTCCCGCGTGGTCCAGGGCCCCCCGGGTCTCGAGGCCTACGCGACCGTCTGGTTCGACGGCGAGGAGGCCAGCCCCTACCGCCCTGATCCCGAGCTCGTCGCCCTCGTGACACGCCTGGCCGGCAACCACACCACGACTCCGGACCGATGCTGGTTCGCGCTCTGGGAGGGCTGGGGCGAGCTCGAGGGCGGTGGGCGCGTCTACGCGCAGATGGATCCTCACCGACTCTTCGGACGGATGTTCCGAGCACCTCGACCGGTCGAGGTGGCGCCCGCGTTCCCCCGCCACGTGCTCGAGGCGTCTCGGGCGGAGCTGCGCGGGTGGCGCTCGTACCTGCTGTTCACGGGGCCCGCCGCCGATGCGGGCGACTGGGGAGCCCGCCCGCCGCGGCCCGGGTGGCCGGCCGACCTTCCCCAGGCGTCTCACACCTGGCCGCAGGACCACGCCTGGTGCATCACGTCCGACGTGGATCCGGACTGGTTCACCGTCGGCGGCCCGCAGGCGCTGGTCGACGCCGTCCTGGTCCACCCCGACCTCCGAGCCGAGCGCGCGACGTACGGGTCCCCACCTCCCCTGCCCGACTGACACCGCGCCGTCCTCGTCATCGGTGGATCCTCAACCGCAGCCGGCGCGCAGATGTTGACGATCCACCGATGACTGGCCCCCTGGATGCCTGATGTTGAGGATCCACCGATGGGGGAGGTGGCGGGCGGTCCTGCCACGATGGGGGCATGGTGCGCATGGTCCTGGCCTCACAGTCCCCCGCCCGGCTCGCGACGCTGCGAGCGGCCGGCATCGAGCCGGAGGTCGTCGTCTCCGGGGTCGACGAGTCGCAGGTGCAGTCACGTGACGCGGCGAACCTGGCCGCGGCACTGGCCCAGCTGAAGTGCCGCGCGGTGGCGTCGACGGTCGAGGACCCCGACGTGGTCGTCGTCGGCTGCGACTCGGTGCTCGCGTTCGAGGGCGAGATCCTGGGCAAGCCGGGCGACGCCGCGACCGCACGCGCCCGGTGGCGTCGGATGCGTGGCCGCTCCGGCGTGCTGCACACGGGGCACTGCGTCCGCCGCGCCGGCCGCGAGGTCGTGGACAGCGCCTCCACCGTGGTGCACTTCGCCGACGTGAGCGATGCGGAGATCGACGCCTACGTGGCCACCGGCGAGCCGCTGCACGTGGCCGGCGCCTTCACGATCGACGGTCTGGGCGGTGCGTTCGTCCGCGGGATCGAGGGCGATCCGCACACCGTCGTCGGGATCAGCCTGCCACTGCTGCGCGATCTCGTGGCCGATCTGGACGTCGTCTGGACCGACCTCTGGAACCGGCCCGGGGCGGTCTGATCCTGGTCCGCGGGCGGACTGTGACGCGAACTCGGTACCGGATCTCCTCGGAAGATGAGAGAATGGCCGAATGGCTCCTCGTCGCAAGTTCCACGCGTCCAGCCCCTTCCAGCCCCAGGCGGTGGAGCCGGACGCGGTCTACGAGGTAGCCGCACGCGTCAGCCACGACACCTACGGCCTCGGCCGGATCGTCAGCCTGCAGGGCACCCGCTCGGCCCAGGTCGACTTCGGCGACCAGGTGCGCCACGTGCCGCTTCCCTGCCGCGCGCTCGTCAGCCTCTGACGGAGCCTGGGCCTGCTCGTCGCAAGAGGAACGGCCCGCAGCGGCGTGCCCGGGCGACGGTCACGTGCGGGAACGCGACCGACGAGCACCGGTCCTGACCGGAACGTGCGTCACTCGACGGGCAGACCGAGACCGCGGGCGATCAGCATGCGCTGCACCTCGCTGGTCCCCTCGCCGATCTCCAGGATCTTGGCGTCGCGGTAGAACCGGGCCACGGGGTACTCCTCCATGAAGCCGTACCCACCGAAGACCTGCGTCGCGATGCGGGTGCCGGTCACGGCCGACTCCGTCGCGTGCAGCTTGGCCACCGACGCGGCCTGCTTGACCACGGCGTAGGGCGCTCCAGCGTCCTTCAGGGCCGCGGCCCGGTAGGTCAGGGCACGTGCGCCCTCCAGCAGCACGGCGAGGTCGGCGATCTGGAAGGCGACACCCTGCTTCGCACCGATCGGCACCCCGAACGTCTGGCGCTCCCCCGCGTACTGCACGCACAGGTCGAGGCAGGCCTGCAGACAGCCGACCGAGAGCGCCGAGATCGCGATGCGTCCGTCGTCGAGCGTGGCGAGGAACTGGGCGTAGCCACGGCCCCGTTCACCGAGCAGGTGGTCGGCGGGGACGCGCGCCCCGGTGAAGGCCAGCGGGTGGGTGTCGGAGATGTGCCACCCGAGCTTGTCGTAGGCGGGCTCGGCCACGAACCCGGGCGTTCCCGCGGGGACCATGATCGCCGAGATCTCGGGACGCCCGTCCGCGCGCTCCCCGGTACGCGCGGTGACGGTGACGACCGACGTCAGCTCGGTGCCGGAGTTCGTGATGAACTGCTTGGCCCCGTCGACGACCCACGTGTCCCCGTCGAGCACGGCGCGGGTGCGGGTGGCGCCCGCGTCGGAGCCGGCTCCGGGCTCGGTGAGTCCGAAGCCCGCCAGCGCGCGACCGGCGACCAGGTCGGGCAGCCAGCGCTCCTTCTGCTCCGCGGTGCCGAAGGCGACGATCGGGTTGATCCCGAGACCGACCCCGGCCTGGAGGGTGATGCCCATGGACTGGTCGACGCGCCCGAGCTCCTCGATCGCGACGCACAGGCTGGTGAAGTCCGCGCCCGCGCCGCCGTACTCCTCCGGCGCCGTGAGGCCGAACAGTCCGAGGTCACCCATCTCGCGCACGACGTCGACCGGGAAGTGGTGCTCGCGGTCCCACTGCGCGACGTGAGGCGCGATCCTCGACTCGGCGAACTCCCGCACCGTGCGGCGGAAGTCCTCGTGCTCGCGGGAGAGACCGGACAGCTGTGCGACGTCGACCATGCCCTCAGGTTAACACTCGTTAACCCGACGGTCGGACGTCCGCGTGACGTACCTCATCCACCCTCGGGCCGTCCCGCCCCCTACACTCGGCAGGCAGTGCCCGCCCCCGCCCAGCCTGTCCATCCCGAGGAGAGCCGTCCGTGAGCAAGCCCCTGCAGAAGGTCCTGATCGCCAACCGTGGAGAGATCGCGGTCCGCGTGGTCCGCGCCTGCAAGGACGCCGGCATCGGCAGCGTCGCCGTCTACGCCGAGCCCGACCGTGACGCCGTGTTCGTCCGGCTCGCCGACGAGGCCTACTCCCTGGAGGGCTCGACCCCGGGCGACTCCTACCTCTCGATCGAGAAGATCGTGGCCGTCGCCCAGCGCTCGGGAGCCGACAGCGTGCACCCGGGCTACGGCTTCCTCGCCGAGAACGCCGAGTTCGCCCAGGCCGTCATCGACGCCGGACTCGTCTGGATCGGCCCCCCGCCCGCGGCCATCGAGGCCCTGGGCGACAAGGCCAAGGCCAAGCAGATCGCGCAGACGGCGAACGCCCCGCTCGCCCCCGGCACCAAGGACCCCGTTAAGGACGCCGACGAGGTCGTGGCCTTCGCCCAGGAGAACGGCCTGCCGGTCGCCATCAAGGCCGTCTTCGGTGGTGGCGGTCGTGGCCTCAAGGTCGCCAAGACCCTCGAGGAGATCCCCGACGCCTACGAGTCCGCCGTCCGCGAGGCCGTCAGCGCCTTCGGTCGCGGCGAGTGCCTCGTGGAGAAGTTCCTCGACAAGCCCCGCCACGTCGAGACGCAGTGCCTGGCCGACAGCCACGGCAACGTCGTCGTGGTCTCCACGCGCGACTGCTCGCTGCAGCGCCGCCACCAGAAGCTGGTGGAGGAGGCGCCCGCGCCGTTCCTGTCCGACGACCAGATGGCGCGCCTCTACGAGTCGTCGAAGGCCATCCTCAAGGAGGCCGGCTACGTCGGCGCCGGCACGTGCGAGTTCCTCGTCGCGGCCGACGGCACCATCAGCTTCCTCGAGGTCAACACGCGCCTGCAGGTCGAGCACTGCGTCTCCGAGGAGGTCACGGGCATCGACCTCGTGCGCGAGATGTTCCGCATCGCCGCCGGCGAGGAGCTCGGCTACGGCGACCCGGAGATCATCGGCCACTCGATCGAGTTCCGCATCAACGCCGAGGACGGTGGCCGCGGCTTCCTGCCGGCTCCGGGCACGCTCACCAAGTGGGCACCCCCGAGCGGCCCGGGCGTGCGCCTCGACGGCGGCTACGAGGAGGGCGAGACCGTGCCGGGCGCGTTCGACTCGCTCATCGCGAAGCTCATCGTCACCGGGCGCACCCGCGAGCAGGCCATCGAGCGCTCCCGCCGCGCCCTCGACGAGTTCGTCGTCGACGGCATGCCGACGGTCATCCCCTTCCACCGCGACGTGCTGGACGACCCGGCCTACAACGCGTCCAACGGATCGTTCGACGTCTACACGACGTGGATCGAGACCGACTACGACAACCAGCTCGAGCCGTACGCGGGCGCCTCCGAGACCGACGAGCCCGCCGAGCGCGAGCGGGTCGTCGTCGAGGTGGCCGGCAAGCGCGTGGAGGTCGTCCTCCCCGGCGGTCTCGGCGCGGTCGCCTCGTCCTCGGGCGGTGGCGCCAAGAAGCAGAAGCGCAAGGGCGGCAAGGCCGCCGGCGCCGCGGCGTCGGGCGACTCGCTCACCTCGCCGATGCAGGGCACCGTCGTCAAGGTCTCCGTCGAGGAGGGCCAGGAGGTCGCCGCCGGCGACACCGTGCTCGTCATCGAGGCCATGAAGATGGAGCAGCCCATCACCGCGCACAAGGCGGGGACCGTCACCGGGCTCTCGGCCGAGATCGGCGCCACGATCGGCGCCGGCGAGGTCGTCGCGACGATCGCCGACGCTCCCGCCGCGGAGTAGCCCCGCTCAGGCCTCGACGGGCGGCACGTCCGCCGGGGCCTGGGTGTCGACCTCGCCGTAGGCCACCCCTGCGGCCCAGACGACCAGGATCACGATCGCCCAGGTCCACGGTCCCTCGATCTCGAACCCGCGGCGAGGCACCACGGCGTCCGTCAGCACGAGGGCCGCTGCGGTGACGGCCAAGCCTCCCAGGACCGCCGACGGTCTCGCCAGACGATCGTCCAGCGTCGCCGAGACACGCCTGAGCGCGACCGCCAGCGCCGTGAAGAGAGCCACGGCAGCGACGAACCCACCGAGGCGGATATCGAAGTAGGGCAGGAGAAGTGCGGCCGCGGCGAATGAGGCGGCGTTCGCCAGTGCTGCGAGAGCGAACGACCGGAGCAAGGACATGCGTCCCAGTATGCGCGGGCCCGTTGCTACGAAGCCTGCCGGCCCTGTCAGCGGAATCGCAGATATGCCGACTTCAAGCCCAGACCGAAGCGCAGCTCGGGTCCCGTCACGGTGATAGTCTTCTTCGAGCCCACGACCTGCGCCGCATCCACTCGACCGCCCCACGCTCCGACCCCGGAGCGCTTGGTGATCTTGATCGACCTGAACGTGCCGATCGAGGGGAACGCCTTCTGCACCGCGCTCGCCGCGACGGAGGCGGTCCAGCTCGAGTTCGGGTTCCCGCTCCAGGAGTCGTACGGATCGGTCTTCACCTTGAGATACGGCTGGCCACCGGAGGCACTGACGCCACCCGAGGATGACGAGTACTGGGTCAGTGCCGGTGCACCGTCAAAGGTCAGGATGTCGCCAGCGGTCTCACGCACGGCCACGTCGGTCGACCCGGTCTCACCGGCGACCCCCTTGTAAACTTGGCAGGACGTGGTGTCGCAGATGTCGTAGGCGCGGGTCGGAGCGAGCGCCCGCGCAGCGTATGTGCGAGCAGCGACGGCCTGGGCCTTCAGGGCCTCCTTCTTCCAGCTCGAAGGCATCTCGGCCGCCACAACGCCGCGCAAGTAGTTCTCGAGCGTCAGGACGTTGAGGGTCGTCCGCTTTGTCGAGCCCGACGAGGGGGGAGCCGACCGCACGATGCTGCGGTACCCGAGGCTCTTGCCGTTCGGCATCACGAGACGGATCACGCCGCCGGAGACCTCGAACTGCCCCCAGCCCGTCCAGGACGCGCGGAACGACTTCCATGTGCCCTTCTCGCGGTACTGCAGAACGGTGCGCTTCTGGTCCGACGCGACCCGCACCATCCGCCAGCGCTCGATGGTGGTGCCACGGGTCGTCTTCGTCGGAAGCGACGTGCTGGGCTTGCCGATCTGGCGGGCTCGCATGGAGCTGGCCGGGAGGACGGTGACCGTGGGGTCCGTCGCCGCACTCAACAGCACCCGCACCGAGCCGCCCTTTTCGATGCGCTTCGTCCCGGGGTAGTAGGTCGAGAGGATCGTGGCGTAACCAACACCTTCACGCGCGGCGCCCTGGGCTCCGTACTGGCTCATGCCGATCCCGTGGCCGAAGCCGCGGCCCTCGAGGGCGATCTTGCCGCTCGAGAGGCGTGAGACGTCGCCGGTCGACGCCGTAGCCGAGGGCGTCGAAGTCGGGGTGGGCGTCGCGGTTGGGGTGGGCGTCGCGGCCGCACCGTCGAGTCGCTTCGCCACCAGGCTCCGCAAACCACCCGACTGCGTCAGCCACGCGTATCCATAGCGTCCGGGGCACGCCGTGCTCTTCACGTCGCGGTGCCCCATGATCCGATTGACCTTCTTGCCCCCGAGGGAGTACGTGCCGGTCGCCTTCAGGCCGGCGAGCGAGTGTCGCCACGCGATGAGGTCGGCGACCGCGGTCTTCATGGCCGTGGGGACCTGCGCGACGTCGTAGTTGCCCATCATCGAGACGCCGACCGTGCGCTCGTTGGCGGCATTCACTCCGGAGTGAGCGCCGCGCACCATCTTCGTGATGCCGCCCTTGCGGCCCTCGAAGATCTGGCCGTACTTGTCGACGAGGAAGTTGTAGCCGATGTCGCACCAGCCCTGGCTGCCCGTGTGGTAGGCCT
This sequence comes from Aeromicrobium sp. 50.2.37, assembly GCF_024655735.1. Lineage (NCBI taxonomy): Bacteria > Bacillati > Actinomycetota > Actinomycetes > Propionibacteriales > Nocardioidaceae > Aeromicrobium > Aeromicrobium sp. 50.2.37. The sequence continues at coordinate 32,323 of NZ_JANLGG010000005.1, read as the reverse complement.
GCGTGGAACGCACGATGCCGGCGGACTGAGCCTTGGTGTAGCTGTTCGAGCCGGCGGTGTGGTGCAGCGTCGTGCCGAGCATGGAGGCCCCGTACACCGGCGCACTGCAGGACGACCCGCTCTTGGCACCCCACGAGGCGCGGCTGATGATCTTCGGCTGGCCGACAGCGGCCGCCGTCGGCACGACCGCGCTGCCGTTCTCGCCGTCGGTGACCGTGGACACCCGCACACCGCTCGGCGACCGCCCGGACGGGGTGCTGACGCGGACGTCCACGCCGTCGGACTCCCCGACCCAGAGCGGGTCGGTTCCGGGCCGCACGTCGGTGGACGCGGGATCGGTCGGTGAGGTCTCCAGGGTGGTCCAGTCGCTCCAGCCGTCGGCCAGCGAGCGCCAGCGCACCTCGACCGTCGGCTCCTCGTCGGTCGATCCGGCGTCCCACGTCACTCCCAGGAGCGAGAAGGTCTTGGTCGATCGGGTCAGCTCCGCGGCCGCCTCGGGCTCGTCGACCTCGGGCTCGTCCGCCTCGGGCTCGGGGGTGCTCGGCGACGCCTCCTGGTCGGGGCGTGCCTCGTCGTCGGTCCCATCGACCGGGGGCACCACGGTCTCGGTCACCTCGGCGGGCTTCGCCTCGGCGGTGACGACGGCCGGGGCCGGGGTCGCGGCATCGGAGGTGGAGACGAGAGAGGCCGCCGCGACGGCGGCGACGACGGCGAACGGGACAGTTCGCCGGACCAAGGTCCAGGGGCGCATGGGGAAGACCGATCCTGTGACAGATGTGACGGATGTGACGAGCTAGCGAGGCCAACGGAACCACACATCGGCGGCGACTTCCACCCGTGTGAGTGAACTACACGCCTGTCATTTCCGCAGGTCAGCGGGGGTGCAGGCTGCGAGCCGCCTCCGCCACCGAACCCGACAGCGACGGGTACACCGTGAAGGCGTCGGCCACTTGGTCGACCGTCAGGGAGGCGGACACGGCGAGCGAGACGGCATGAATCAGCTCGCTCGCTCGCGGTCCCACCACCACTCCCCCCACCACGACGCCCATGCCGCGGCGCGAGAAGAGCTTGACGAAGCCGTGACGGACGCCCTGCATCTTGGCGCGCGCGTTCGTCGCCAGGGGCAGCATCACGACGTCGACGTGCAGGCCGGCCTCGTCGATCTTGCGCTGCGACAGGCCGACGGTCGCGATCTCCGGCGACGTGAAGATGTTGCTCGAGACCTTCTGCAGGTCGAGCGGGTGCACGGCGTCACCGAGCAGGTGCGCCATGGCGATGCGGCCCTGCTGGGCCGCGACGGAGGCGAGCATGAGCACCCCGGTGCAGTCGCCGGCCGCGTAGATGCCGGGCACGCTCGTGCGCGAGACACGGTCCACGCGCACGAAGCCGTTCTCGTCGAGCGCGACGCCGGCCTCCTCCAGCCCGAGGTCCGCGGTGTTCGGGATGGAGCCGAGGGCGAGCAGGCAGTGCGACCCGACCACCTCGCGCCCGTCGGTGAGCGTGACCACGACCTGGTCGCCGTCGCGCCGCACGGAGGCCATGCGGGACTGGCCCATGACCGTCATGCCGCGCTCGGTGAAGACGTCCTCGATGAGCTCGGCGGCGTCCTCGTCCTCACCGGGCAGCACCCGGTCGCGGCTCGAGACGAGGGTGACGCGGGCGTCGAGACCGTTGTAGGCACTCGCGAACTCCGCACCGGTGACGCCCGACCCCACGACGATCATGTGGTCCGGGATCTCGCGCAGCGCGTAGACCTGCTCCCACGTGAGGATCCGCTCGCCGTCGGGGAGCGCGTCGGGGCTGACCCGAGGGTGCGCTCCGGTGGCGACCAGCACGGCGTCGGCCTGGATGGTGCGACCGTCGACCTCGACGGAACCGGCGGAGACCAGCCGGGCGGATCCCTTGACGAACTCGATGCCCTCGCGCTCGAGGCGTCCGGCGATGTCGGCGGACTGGGCGAGCGCCAGCCTCATGACCCGGTCGTTCACCGCGGCGAGGTCGGCGCGGACGTCACGCGGGACCTCGACCCCCAGCTCGGCCGAGGACTCGACCTCGGTCAGCAGGTCCGACGTCGCGATGAGCGTCTTGCTGGGCACGCAGTCCGTGAGGACGGTCGAGCCACCCAGGCCGTCGCGTTCGACGACGGTGACCTGGGCCCCCAGACGCGCCGCCACGAGCGCGGCCTCGTAGCCGCCTGGTCCCCCGCCGATGATCACCACATGAGTCACGGCGCCATTCTCGCACCGTGCGGCGCCCTGCCCCGCCGGGGGCGGCGCTGCTCAGGCGACGAGGGTCTGCACCACGGTGTCGACCCACTCGAGGAGCTCGCGCCCCCGCAGCGGACGACCGCCCACGGCGGCCGTGCGTGGCGCCGGGACGAGTGCCACGTCGGTGGCCGGCTTGTAGATGCTCTTCGGGTACACCCGTCGCAGCCGCATCTGCGCCGACTCCGGGAGCGAGAGCCCACCGAAGCGGATCTGCGACCCGGCGGAGGTGACCTCGGTGAGGCCGGCGGCGCGCACCGCGACCCGCAGCCGCGCGACGTCGAGCAGCACCTCGGCGACCTCCGGCGGCTCGCCGTAGCGGTCCACCAGCTCGGCACGCAGCTCGGCGACGTCGTCGAGGGAACGGACGTCGGCCAGACGCTTGTACATCTCCAGGCGCAGCCGCTCGCTCGGCACGTAGTCGTGCGGCAGGTGCGCCTCGACCGGGAGCTCGAGCTTGACCTCGCGCGCACCCTGCGGCCCGGACTCGCCCTCGCCGCGGATCTCCGCGACCGCCTCGCCGACGAGCCGGACGTACAGGTCGAACCCGACGTCGGCGATGTGCCCGGACTGCTCCCCGCCGAGCAGGTTGCCGGCACCGCGGATCTCGAGGTCCTTCATGGCCACCTGCATGCCGCCGCCGAGCTCGGAGTGCTGGGCGATGGTGGCCAGTCGGTCGTGCGCGGTCTCGGTGAGCGGCTTGTCGGGCGGGTACAGGAAGTAGGCGTAGGCGCGCTCGCGACCTCGGCCCACGCGGCCACGGAGCTGGTGCAGCTGCGACAGGCCGAGGGTGTCGGACCGCTCGATGATCATGGTGTTGGCGTTGGAGACGTCGAGTCCCGACTCCACGATGGTCGTGCAGACGAGCACGTCGTAGCGCTTCTCCCAGAAGTCGACCATCACCTTCTCGAGCTGGTGCTCGCCCATCTGGCCGTGCGCGGCCGCGATGCGTGCCTCCGGCACGAGCTCACCGAGCCGCCGGACGACCGTGTCGATCGACTGCACCCGGTTGTGGATGAAGAACGCCTGGCCCTCGCGCAGGAGCTCGCGCCTGATCGCCGCGGCGACCTGCTTGTCGTCGTAGGCGCCGACGAAGGACAGCACCGGGTGGCGCTCCTCCGGAGGCGTGGCGATGGTCGACATCTCGCGGATCCCCGTGACGGCCATCTCGAGGGTGCGCGGGATCGGGGTGGCCGACATGGCCAGCACGTCGACGGCCGCCCGCAGGTGCTTGAGGGCCTCCTTGTGCTCGACGCCGAAGCGCTGCTCCTCGTCGACGATGACGAGTCCGAGGTCCTTGATGCGGACACCGGGCTGAAGCAGACGGTGGGTGCCGACCACGAGGTCGACGCTGCCGTCGGCCAGGCCGTCGAGCGTGGCCTGCGACTCCTTCTCGGTCTGGAACCGCGACAGGGGCTTGATCGTGACCGGGAACTGTCCGAAGCGCTCGGCGAAGGTGGCGTAGTGCTGCTGCACGAGCAGGGTGGTCGGCACCAGCAGGATCACCTGCTTGCCGTCCTGGATGGCCTTGAACGCCGCGCGCACTGCGATCTCGGTCTTGCCGTAGCCGACGTCGCCGCAGACGAGCCGGTCCATCGGGACCTGTCGCTCCATGTCGCGCTTGACCTCGTCGATCGTGATGAGCTGGTCGGGCGTCTCGACGAACGCGAACGCGTCCTCGAGCTCGGCCTGCCACGGCGTGTCGGGGCCGAAGGCGTGCCCCTTCGTGGACTGCCGTGCGGCGTAGAGCTTGATCAGCTCGCCGGCGATCTGTCGGACGGCCTTGCGCGCCTTGTTCTTGCGCGCCGTCCAGTCCGCGCCGCCCAGCTTGTCCAGGCTGGGGCTCTCGCCGCCGACGTAGCGGCTGACCAGGTCCAGCTGGTCCATGGGCACGAACAACCGGTCACCGGGCTGGCCGCGCTTGCTGGGGGCGTACTCGATCACGAGGTACTCGCGGGCCGCGCCCTGGATGGTGCGGTTGACGAGCTCGACGTACCGACCAACGCCGTGCTGCTCGTGCACGACGTGGTCGCCCGCCTTGAGCTCGAGCGGGTCGACCTGCTTGCGGCGGCGCACGGGCATGCTCGAGCGGTCGGGACGCTCGGCGGCCCGCTGGGCCACGAGGTCGTCGTGCGTGAGCAGCACGGCCTTCTCGGCGACGAGGCCGTGGTCCACGTCGGCCACGAGCACCGCCACGACACCGCTCCCCGTCTCCGGCGCCGGGGCGTCCCCGTCGACGAGAGTGGCAGGCACGTCGTGCTCGGCCAGCCACTCGACCGTGCGCTGGGCCTGCCCGGCGGCCGGGGCGGCCACCACGACGAACCGGCCGTCGGCCAACCAGCCGCGGACGTCGGCGACGGCTTGCTCGGTGTCGCCGCGGTACAGCGGCGCGGCCTCGGCGGGCACCACGACGGTCTCGTCGTCGTCGAGGCCGAACGGCGACAGGTTCCACCACGCCTGGCCCCTGGCCAACGCGACCGCACGGACCTCCTCGAGCCCCTTGAACGCTGCTGCGCCGAGGTCGATGGGCGCCTCGGCACCGGTGGCCGCAGCCGCCCACGACGCCTGCAGGAACTCCTCGTTCGTGGCGTTCAGGTCGGCGGCGCGGGCCCGCACCTTCTCGGGGTCGTTGACGACGACCACGGCATCGGCGGGCAGGACCTCCACGAGCAGCTCGAGCTCGTCGACGAGGACGGGAGAGAGCGACTCCATGCCCTCGACCGCGTGCCCCTCGGCCACCTTGCCGAACAGCTCGGCCAGCGCGGGGTGCTCGGTGGCGAGCGCCGCGGCGCGGGCACGGACCTGGTCGGTCAGCAGCAGCTCACGGCACGGCGGCGCCCAGAGGCGCTCCACCGCGTCGGTGGTGCGCTGGTCGGCGACGGAGAACCACCGGATCTCCTCGACCTCGTCGCCCCAGAAGTCGATGCGCAGCGGGTGGTTCTCCGTGGGCGGGAAGACGTCGACGATGCCGCCGCGCACCGCGAACTCGCCGCGACGCTCCACGAGGTCGACCCGCACGTAGGCGGCAGCGGCCAGGTCACGCACCACGTCGTCGAGCGGGGCCTGCTGACCGACCACGAGCTCGACCGGGGTGAGGTCGGCCAGGCCGGCCACCTGCGGCTGGAGGATCGACCGCACCGGGGCCACCACCACCCGTACGGGCGGCGCGCCGGCGCCGGGGTGGGCCAGCCGCCGCAGGACGGCGAGGCGCCGGCCCACGGTGTCGGAGCGCGGCGACAGCCGTTCGTGCGGGAGCGTCTCCCACGCCGGGTACACCACCACGGCGTCGTCGCCGAGCAGCACCGAGAGGTCGGCGGCGAGCTCGTCGGCCTCGCGGGCCGTGGGGGTGACGGCGAGGACGGTGGAGGCGTCGGCCGCGGCACGGGCCACGAAGGGCCGCAACGCGGCCGGCCCCTGCAGCGTGACGGTGCGCGGGCGCTGCGACACGACGTCGGCGAGCGACCCGGCCAGGTGGGGCGAGAGAAGAGCGTGGAGGTCCATCTACCGGTTGAACGCGCTCTGGGTCTCGGATAGTCCTCGCGTGAGGAGGCTCTCGACGGCGTCGGCCGCCTCCTCCAGCAGCACGGGCAGCTCCTTGCGCTCGGTGGACGAGTACGGCTTCAGCACGAAGTCGTGCACGCTCTGGCGACCGGGCGGACGACCGATGCCCACGCGGACCCGGTGGAAGTCACCGGTGCCGATCGACTGGCGGATCGACTTCAGCCCGTTGTGGCCGTTGTCGCCGCCGCCGAGCTTCAGACGCAGTGCACCGAAGTCGATGTCGAGCTCGTCGTGGACCACCACGAGGTGCTCGGGCTCGACGTCGAAGTACGACGCCAGGGTCTTGACCGGTCCGCCGCTCTCGTTCATGTACGAGCGCGCGCGGCCGAGCACGGCGCGCTCACCGGCGATGCGCCCCTCGACGACCTCGGCGCGGCCCGAGGTGTGGGCCTTGAACCGACCGCCCATGCGGTCGGCGAGCACGTCGGCCACGAGGTAGCCCACGTTGTGCCGGGTGGCGGCGTACGTGGGGCCCGGGTTCCCGAGCCCCACGACCAGCCAGGTCACGACTCGGAGTCGGCGTCCTCGGCAGGCGCCTCGGCGTCGTCACCCTCGGCGGCCTCGGCGGCCTCGTCGTCGGACTCGTCACGCTCGATGCCGGCCTCGGCCTCGGCCTCCTCCAGCTCGGCCTCGACCTCCTCGGCGGTGGGCGCAGCGGTCACGTTGACGATGAGCAGGTCGTCGTCGACGACGAGGGTCGAGCCCTCGGGCAGCGTGAGGTCGGAGGCGAGCACCTGGGCGCCGACCTCGAGGCCCTCGACGGACACCTCGAGCGACTCCGGGATGGCCGTGGCCTCCGCCTCGAGGGAGACGCTGGAGTTCTCGAGCACCACGAGGGTGCCGGGCGCTGCCTCGCCCTCGAGGTGCACGGGCACGTCGACGGTGACCTTCTCGCCCTTCTTGACGATGAGCAGGTCGGCGTGCTCGATGAAGCCCTTGAGCGGGTCGCGCTGGACCTGCTTGGGGATCGCGAGGTGGGTGGTCGAGCCGAGCGCGATGGAGAGCAGCGCGTTGCTGTTCTTCAGCGCGAGCATGAGCGCGTGGCCCGGCAGGGTGACGTGCACCGGGTCGCTGCCGTGCCCGTACAGCACGGCGGGCACCTGGTCGGCACGACGGATGCGACGGGCAGCGCCCTTGCCGAACTCGGTACGGGTCTCTGCGGGGATCTTGATCTCGGCCACGGGAAGCTCCTGGGGGTGGTGGTGCGGGAAGACGTGTTGGGGCGACCGTGTGAACGGTCGGGACGTCGCGACAGGCGCTCGAACACGACACTCCGTGGAGCGCCCTGTCGATCACGGTCGGACGGGCCGACCCTCGCCGAGGCAACTGCCGCAGCCTACCGCAGCCGTTCCTTGCCGGTGAAATCGGCCACCGTCCGCACCAGGTCGACCTCACCCGAAGCGCCCTCGTGCCCGGCCTGGAATTGCTAGGGTTTCCCCATGCCGATGCCGATCATCCCGGGACGTCCGGGACGGGTCGCGTCGGCCGACGACGCCCCACTCCACGAGTCCCCGCTGCACGACGCACAGCCCCAGGTCGCGCCCAGCGAGGTCTTCGCCGCGCAGTTCCTGTTCCTCACGGCGCTCGCCTTCCCGGTCGTCGCCGCGATCGCCACCTCGTTGCCGGCCCATCCCGCCGTGTTCACCGTCGGCGTCGTCCTGGCCGGGCTCACGGCCATCCTGTCGGCCCTGCTCGGCTCGCTCGGGATCGAGCGCCGCGGCGCCACGGTCGTCGCGGCGACCCTCATCTGCCTGCTGGACGTCGTGGTCTGCAGCCTGCTCTTCTTCGCCGCACCGGGGTCGGGCTTCTTCGTCCTCGCGGTCCTGCCGGTGGCCTGGGTCGCGGTCCAGCTCCCGACGCCCCCGCGCGTCATCGTGCTCACGGCGAGCCTCGTCGGCCTGCTCACGGCCCAGGCCGTCAAGGACCTGAACGGCGACCAGCCCTGGCGGGCCGGCGTGGCGACGGTGCTCAACCTCGGCCTGCTCCTGTGCATGTCGTCGTGGGCGGGAAGCCGCTGGACCCGGCGGAACGCCGCGCAACGACGCCTCCTGGAGGCCCAGACCCGTCTCGTGGGGTCGGCGCTGGACTCAGCACGCACCCAGGAGCGGGTGCTCGCGGAGGTGCTCGACGTCGTCGACTTCGTGGTGGTGACGTTCAACGCCGACGGCACCACGTCGGCCAATCGGGCCGCCGAGGACCTGGCCCGTCGCATCGGGGCGATCGACGCCGCGTCGGTCGTGCGCGACGGGCCGTTCTACCTCCCGGACGGAACCACCCCCCTGCCCTCGCGGTCCCACCCGCTCACGCTGTCCCGGGCGGGCGAGGAGGTCGAGCGGGCCCTGGTGCGCCTCGGTCATCCCGGCCCGACGCAGGTCCCGCTCCACGTGAGCGTGCGCCGCGTGGCCAGCCATCGGTCGGAGCGGTACGTCGTGGTAGCCCGCGACGTGAGCCGCGAGCTGGCGGACGAGCAGGCACGCGACGACGCTGTCGCGGCCGTGTCCCACGAGATCAGGACGCCCCTCACGTCAGCCCTCGGCTACCTGGAGCTCGCACTCGCCGAGCCGGACCTCGGCGACGAGGCACGTGAGCTGATGGAGGTCGCGCTCGAGAACACCGAGCGCATGCTGGCGCTCTCGCGAGACTTCCTGACCGCCCGCAGCCGCACCCCGGGCGTCCCCCTCAGGATCGTGCGCGAGTCCTGCATCCCCAGCGCGGTGGTCCGCCAAGCGGTCGAGGGCGTCCGTCCCGTGGCCACCGAACGTCTGGTCACGGTCCGCATCGACGCCGCGACCGAGGTCGAGATCGCTGCCGATCCGCTGCGTCTGCGCCAGGTCGTTGACAACCTGCTCACCAACGCCGTCAAGTACAACCGGTACGACGGCACCATCGACGTGTCGGTCCGCGAGGCGACGCGCGCACGACCGACTGAGGGCGACGACGGCGCCGGCTCGCCTCGCGGGTCCGCCTCGGTCCCCGGGGTGGAGATCGTCGTCGCGGACACCGGCCACGGCATGACCGAGGAGGAGCTGCAGGCTCTCTTCACCCGCTTCTACCGCACGCGCGGCGCACGTGACTCCGGGGTGCAGGGCACCGGCCTCGGGCTGAGCATCGCTCAGCAGATCGTCGAGGCGCACGGTGGCGTCATCGACATCCGGAGCCGACCAGAGCAGGGCACCACGGTCTCGGTGTGGCTGCCCACCTCCGCCGACGCCTCGTCGGCGGAGCAGGACGTGGCCTGATGACCTCGTCGGAGCTGTTCCTCGCCGGGACCCTCACCGTCTTCCTCGCGGTCGCGGTGCCGTTCGCCCTGACGACCGCCCTGCGGCACAACGACCCGGCCAACCGACTCTGGTGCGGAAGCCTCATGGCGGCCCTCGGTGCAGGTCTCGCGCCGCTCATCGAGCAGACGTTCGTGCAGACGGTGGACGTCGAGGCCGCGGGCGCCGCGTGTTCCGTGATGACCCTGGGTCTGATGTGGTCGGGAGTGCGCTGGTTCCGCGGCGCCACGCCTCTGCCGGCGGCCCCCCTCCTGGTCGCCGCCGCCGTGCTTGTCGCTTGGTTCACCCTCTCCGCCGTCGGGTCGGCCGTCATCCCGTCGGGCTACCTCGCCGCGTCGGGCTTCGCGATCGCCACGATCGTGGAGCTGCACCGCGGTCCCATGCGCCTGAACGTCAACGTCAGCCTCCTGCAGGTCGTCCTCGGCCTCTTCGCCGCCGCCGCGACGATCCACTCCCTCGTCCACCGCAGCGACAGCGGCTCCACCGTGGTCCCCGCGACGTTCCTGGTCGTCGCGACCACCGTCGGCCTGCAGCTGCTGGTGTCCATGCGCGCCGAGCGGGACGGAGCATGGTGGTCCGAGGACCACGGCACGGGACGCGTGTTCGGCGTGCACTCCCGGGAGCAGTTCATGGAGGCCGCTGCCGACCGACTCGGGCGCCTGGAGCTGCGCGGCGGACAAGCCGCGCTCCTGGTGGCCGAGGTCACCGACCTCGTGCAGCTGAACGAGGCCTTCGGTCGACGCGGCGGCGACCTCGCCCTCTCCACCCTCGCCGACACCCTGCGTCGTCACGTGCCCGCCTGGTCGGTGCTGGGCTACCTGGGCGGCGGCCGGTTCGCCGTCCTCGCCCCGGCGGACTCGCCCGAGCGCGCGGCGGAGATCGCCGCCGCCGTCGAGCACGCCCTCTACACCCGGTCCGCGGAGCCGGGCCAGACCCACGACGTCCCGGTCCCGGTGCTGCTCGGCACGGCCGACACCTTCACGTCACGCGCCGACCTGGGCGCGCTGATGACGGCAGCGGAGACCGCCCGCCGCGCTTGAGGCAATCTTGAGCAGACCTTGATCACGCACCGGGGCGAAACCTGAGCGTGAGGCACCAGGCTGGTCGGACCGACCGATCCCTGCAGGAGCCCTCAGTGTCGTACGACCCCAGCGGACCCATGGACCGCCACCCGCTCGCCTTCGACGCCTCCCCCGAGGCGCTGCACCGCGCGCTCGGCGCCGCCGTCGAGGAGGTGGCCGGAAGCATCAAGCCCCGTGCCACCGTGGCCTGCGTCGTCCCCTCCTACAACGAGGCCGAGACGATCGCGTCCGTCCTGGACTCCCTGCTCGTGCAGACCCGCCTGCCGGACGTGATCCACGTCGTCGTGAACAACACGACCGACGAGACCGTCGAGATCGCCAGCCACTACGCCGGGCAGCACGTGCTGGACCGACCGGAGGGCACCCAGCTGGTCGAGATCTTCGTGCACGACATCGGCGAGAACCCCGACAAGAAGGTCGGCGCGCTCAACTACGGCTTCTTCCTGGCGGAGGGCTGCGACTACATCATCGGCGTCGACGGCGACACCACGCCCGAGCCGACCGCGATCAAGGACCTCGTCGACGAGATCATGAGCGACGACCGCATCGGCGGCATCTCCGCGATCTACAGCATCGACGACAGCGCCCTGCCCACCGCGATGTCCCGGTTCCTCACCGCCGGCCAGCGGGCCCAGTTCGCAGCCTTCAACATGCAGAACCTGCTGCGCGGCCGGAACATGGCCGTCCTCGGTGGCCAGTTCTCCATCTTCTCCACGCAGGCCCTGCGCGACGTCATGACGCTGACCCACCAGCGCGCACCGTGGGTCAAGGACAGCGAGGTCGAGGACTCCCTGCTGTCGCTGCAGATCAAGAGCGCCGGCTACCTGACGAAGATCAGCGCCACCGCCCGCGCCCACGTGGGCGGCATGAACACCCTGCGCGCCCTCGACGCGCAGCAGGTGAAGTGGAACTTCGGCGCGATCGAGCTGATGTGGCCGGGGCAGCGCGGCGACACCAAGGGCCAGCCCTTCCACCCGAACCTTCGGCTTCGCTGGTTCGAGCACCTCTCGATGGTGCTCAACATCATCACGCGCGGCATGTTCTTCTCCCTCCTCCTCGCCAGCCTGTCGATCGATGCCTTCGTGTTCAGCCCGTGGTGGCTCATCCCGCCGGCCGTCGCGATCCTGCTCAACTACCGGGTCGCGCGCTCCATGCACTACGGGCACCGTCGGGACATCCTGTTCGCCGTGCTCCTGTTCCCCGCCGAGATCTACATGTGGATCCGGATCGGACACTTCGTGCGCGCGTGGACGAAGTTCGCGAGCCGCAAGCAGACCGACAACTGGGCCGCCCAGGCGAAGGCCGAGCGTGGCTCGGGCAACAGCTACCTGTACCCCTTCGCCATCGCGCTGCTCGTGTTCGCGGCCGCAGCCGCCGCGTGGATGCAGCTGCCGATCGGGCTGAAGTCCGACGTGCTCTCCGTCGGCTGGCCGATCCTCGGCGTCATCACCGTGTCCCAGACCTTCTGGATGGGCATCAAGATCCTGCGCAACTACCGTGGCTACACGGTGTGAGCGCCTCACCGACCACCACCTCGCACCCCAGCGTCCCCGAAGGAACCCTCCCGTGACCAGCGCCCAGCACCGCACCGCCCGCCGGCCCCTCGCCGCCGTGGTGACCTCCGTCGTCCTCGCCCTCGTGCTCTCCTCGTGCGGCGTCCTGAAGGAGGATGCGCCGCAGGCCAGCACGCCGACTCCGACCGCCTCCGCCACCGCGGCGTTCGACTCGCAGTTCACCCGCGACGGGACGTTCCAGTCGCACGTCAAGGTCGGCTCGATGGACTTCGTCTACACGATCTGGCCGACCAAGTCGACGCCGCGCACCAACGAGTGGTACCCCGGCGGCGACAAGTACTTCTCCTTCACGCTCCAGTCCTACGACCTCTCCCGCAAGCTCCGCGACAAGTTCAGCAAGAAGCGCAAGGTCTACCTCGACCGCATCGAGGTGACGTCGGTGACCACCACGCCCTCCGGGACCGTCGAGAACCCCTACGAGCTCGACGAGGAGGCGAAGAAGATCACCTTCGACCCGCAGCCGGTCTCCACCAAGTACGGCATGCTCATCACCTCGCCCAAGGGTGCGTTCGAGCTGCGCAACCAGAAGATCGGCCCGCTGGCCGCCGACACCCAGGGCGTCACGCTCACCTTCAGCGCGACGGTCTGGATCCAGAAGTCACGCGGCAGCGACGAGTACGAGCCGGAGCTGGTGACTCAGGAGGTCCCCATCGCGATCTTCGCCTCGAAGAAGCCGACCGAGGCCCAGAAGATCCCGATCAACGCCAACTGACGGCAGCACCCCGAGCGGTGCGGGCGCGGGCTCCTTCGGAGCTCGCGCCCTCGGTGCGACTCAGCCGTCCTCGGCCATGCGGTAGCCGACGCCGCGCACGGTCTCGATCCAGCGTGGGGTGGTGCTGGAGTCGCCGAGCTTGCGACGGATGTTGGCCATGTGCACCTCGACGGCGCGCTTGTCGGCCTCGTTCACGAAGTAGGTCGTGACGTAGTTCTGGCCGCGCAGCGTGAGGACGAGGTCGGCCTTGCTCCGGACCCGGCGTCCGGTCGACAGCAGCGAGGCGACGAGGTCGAACTCGGTCCGGGTGAGGTCGACGTTGCGACCGTCGACCACGACCGTGCGCGTGTCCACGTTCACGGCGAGACCGTTGGAACGGAGCCAGGCGTCCGGACCGGTGGCGGAGGCCGCAGCGACACCCGCGCTCACGGAGGGGGCGTGGGCGACGCCCACGCGACCCGCGGAGGACCAGCCGCCGTCGGACGGCGGTGATGCCGGGGCGGAGTGCACCGGGTGGGCGGACGCGTGAGGAGGGTGGGCCTGCGCCTCCGCGTGCTGGGCCGCAGGGTGCTGCTGGACCGCAGCGTGCTGTGCCGCAGGGTGCTGGGAGGCTGCCTGGTGGGCAGCGGCCGCCGACGGCGCGACCTCGCGCTGGGGCAGGTCCTGCTCGACGTCGGACCCCGCGGGCTGGGCCCCCTGCTGGGGCTGCACCGGCGCGGGCGGCTCCGGACGGGTCCGGTCGGACGCACCGGCCGCAGCCGTCGTCGTCGCGTGCTGACGGGGGCGACGCATCACGGACTCGATCCGGGCGCGGAGCTCACGGGGCCGGAACGGCTTCACGAGGTAGTCGTCGGCGCCGGAGTCGAGACCCTGGACGACATCGATCTCGTCGTCCAGGCCGGTGAGCATGATGATGTAGGTGGAGCTGAACTCGCGGATCAGCTTGGCGGCCGCGAACCCGTCCATGCCGGGCATGTTGACGTCGAGGGTGGTGAGCTCGGGGTCGTGGGCGCGAACCGCCTCGACGCCCTCGGCGCCGTCCTTGGTCAGGATGACCTCGAAGCCACTCCGGACGAGGATCGTGCGCAGGAGGTGCCGGACGTCGGCGTCATCCTCGATGACGACCGCAAGGCGTGCAGAACTCTCTCCCATGGGTCGAGCGTAGCAACGACGGCGTCCTTCGCCCCTGAAACCACAGGAATGCGCTGCGGGTCACCTTCACCAGCCCGCAGCGCGGGCGAGCTCGAGGGCCCGCGCGGTCCACCACGTGCCGGCCGCGGGGCCCCCGCCGCACGCGCCGTCGCTCTCACCGGGCGGCTTGATCCAGAGCGAGGCGTCCAGGTGACCGTCGCCGACCGAGGGCTCGCGCCCGAGGGCCCGGCCGGGAGGATTGCACCACTGCCCGTCGGACCCGTTCCCGTTGCGTCCGGTGTCGATCACGTAGTGCCCACCACCGAGCGCGTCGACCACCGCGTCGGCGTACGCACGTTCCGACGCGTCGTCGGCGTAGAAGGAGACGTTGGTGGAGAAGCCGCGGGCGTCCTCCACTCCAGCCTGCTGGAGACGACCGGCCATCTCCTCCGGGGCGATCCACCCCGAGTGGCCGGCGTCGAGATAGGTCGTGACGTCCGCGTCGACGAAGGCGTCGACGGCGTCCCCCAGCAGCGCGATCCGTTCGTCGGGATCGGCACACTCCCCCGCGTCGGCCAGCGCGTCCGGCTCGACCACGACGGCGGAGGTCCCGATGCCGTCGGCGCCGTCGGCCGCCGCCCGCACCCAGTCGCGGTACTGGTCGGGCGGGAGGCCACCGGCCGACTCCTGACCGCTGCAGTCGCGGTCGGCGATGCCGTAGAGGACGAAGAGCGCGACCGAGTCCTCGTCGCGGGCCTGGACGGCGATGCGCCGCACGTGGTCCTCGACGGTGTCGACCGGCGTCGCCTCGGGGGTCAGCCAGACAGCAGTCGGCGTGGAGGCGAGCCGGTCCAGGATCCTGGCGTCGTCCCCTGCGGCGGCGGCAGCCGCGCGCGCCGCCTGCGACTGCCGGTCGACGTGCACGGCGGAGGACTCGAAGGGGTTGGACCCCTGGGGTCCCCCCGGCCAGAAGGGTGGCCGGACGGGCACGCCCAGCAGGTTCAGGGCGACGACGAGGGCGACGACGGCGGCGACGGCCGTACCGACGATCTCCAGGCGTCGCGTACGCCGGCTCTGCACTCGCACTCCTCCCTCAGGCTTCGCTCAAGATTACCTTCAGATCGTGCAAGGTCGGGGTCGATCCCACTTTCCCGGACCTAGACTCCCGAACGGGAGTCAGGCGCTGTGACGCGCCACCGGAGAGGGAGTCATGAACACGGACGCACGTCGTCGTGGCGCGCGCGCCGCCATCGTCCTGGCGGTCGCCGGCCTGCTGCTGGGACTCACGTCCCCCGTGGTCGCCGCTGAGCCGACCGGGTGGGTCGCCGGCGACATCAAGGAACGCGTCGGCACGAGCACCCGCTACCTGTCCGGCATCAAGGTGCGGATCTTCACGTCGGGCTGGGGCTACCTCCGCGAGGTCCGCGCCAAGGGGACCGCGTACTCCCTCGACCTGCCCCCCGGCGACTACATCCTCCAGTTCACCGACACCCGGCCACGCTACGACGTCAAGGCGCACGTGGACGTCGACGTCCGTGTGCACGTCGAGGCCGGCGAGGGCACCCAGCGCGACGTGACGATGCGTCGCGGCGGCGCCTTCACCGGAACCGTCCGCGGCGGCGGGAAGGTGGCAGGCGGGGCACGGGTCCTCGCCGTCGAGAACGTGCCCGCCGGCGTCAACGGCCGGACGTACGAGGTCAAGGCCAACAGCCGTGGACAGTACGCCATCGGCGGTCTGCCGAACGCCCGCTTCACCCTGTTCACGTACGACCGCGCCCTGCGCTGGACGGGGCCGGGCCGGGCTGCCGGCGCCGCCAACTACGGGGTCGTGAAGTCGGTCAACATCTCCCTTCGGACACGCGCCGGCGCCATGGTCGGGCGCGTCTATCGCGGAGACAACGCCCTGATCGCCACGAGCCCGTGGGTGACGCTCGTGCACCGGACCACCGGCCAGTTCTGGGTCGTCAAGGTGACGCGTGGACGCTTCAGCGTCCGCGGCCTCCACCCGGGCGCCTACCGGGTCCAGGTGCCCGGCACCGACGGCTACCTCGGTCGCACGGTGAACCTGCGGGGATCGGTGCGCTCCAAGCGTGTGGTGAACACGTCGGTCAAGCTCAGCCAGAAGGGCGGGAGCCTGAGCGGGCTCGTGCTCGACGCCAAGACCGGCATGCCCGCCAAGGGCGTGAAGGTCTCGGCCTACGACGGGCACGGCGTGCAGCACGGCAAGGTCGAGACCGACGCCGCGGGTCGGTTTACGGTCGGCGGGACGCTCCCGACCGCCACCTGCGACGTCACCATCGTGATCGAGGACGAGGTCGAGAAGAAGTGGGAGCCGGTGCGGCTCAACGGGCTGAACGTCCTGCAGGGCATGACCATCGCGGCCAACCAGCCCCTGCTGCCCGACAGCACGTGCCGCCAGTCGCTCGCGGTCGAGGACGGCCAACCGTTCATGCTGGTGCGCTCGCCCGTGTTCCCGTGGCCGTCCGCGACACCCACGCCCAGCGCGACGCCCACGCCCACGCCCACGCCCACGCCCACGCCCACACCTACACCTACGCCCACGCCGAGCGCGACGTCCACCCCCAGCGCGACGCCGACGGCCACCCCGACCCCGAGCCCGACGGCAACCGTCGCAGCGGGAGCCAGCTGACCGCGTCGGTTCAGCTGAACAGGCTGGTGACCGAGCCGTCCTCGAAGACGGCGGCGGTGGCCTGGGCCAGCAGCGGGGCGATCGACAGCACCGTCAGCTTGTCGAAGCGCTGGTCGTCGTTCAGTGGCAGCGTGTTGGTGACGACCACCTCGGTGGCCACCGAGTTCTTGAGCCGGTCGACCGCCGGGCCGGAGAACACCGGGTGCGTGGCGGCGATGACCACGTCGGCGGCGCCGTCGGCCTTGAGCGCCTCGGCGGCCTGCACGATCGTGCCGCCGGTGTCGATGAGGTCGTCGACCAGGATGCAGCAGCGTCCCTCGACCTCGCCGACGACGCGGTTGGCCTTCGACTCGTTCGGCTTGCGCGGGTCGCGGGTCTTGTGGATGAACGCGAGCGGGGCGCCGCCCAGGGCGTTGGCCCACGACTCGGCGACCTTGATGCGACCGGCGTCGGGCGAGACGACCGCGAGCGGCTGCTTGCCGTACTTGCGCTTGACGTAGCGCGTGAGGATCGGCATGGCCAGCAGGTGGTCGACGGGACCGTCGAAGTAGCCCTGGATCTGCGCCGTGTGCAGGTCGACCGTCATGAGCCGGTCGGCGCCGGCGGCCGTGAACAGGTCGGCCATGAGCCGGGCCGAGATCGGCTCGCGACCGAGGTGCTTCTTGTCCTGGCGGGCGTAGCCGTAGAACGGCAGGATCACCGTGATGCGCTTCGCGGACGCACGCTTCAGCGCGTCGATCATGATGAGCTGCTCCATGATCGCCTCGTTGATCGGGGCTGCGTGACTCTGGATGACGAACGCGTCGCTGCCACGGACCGACTCGTCGAAGCGGACGTAGATCTCACCGTTCGCGAAGTCGTACGCCGTGGTCGGCACGAGCGGGACCTCGAGCAGGTTCGCGACCTCCTCGGCGAGCACGGGGTGCGCACGGCCCGAGAAGAGCATGATCTTCTTCGTCGGCGTCTTCTTGAGCAGGTCACTCACCAGCGGGCTCCTCGGCGGCGTCGGCGGCGGCAGCGGACGGGGTGCCCGGCCGCTTGCGCTGCACCCACCCGTCCATGGTCCTCTGTGTCCCGGCACTCACCGCAAGCGCCCCCGGCGGGACGTCCTCCCGCACGATCGTCCCGGCCCCGGTGAAGGCACCGTCGCCGATCGTCACGGGCGCGACGAACACGTTGTCCGACCCGGTGCGGGCGTGCTTGCCCACCACCGTGCGGTGCTTGTTCATCCCGTCGTAGTTGGCGACGATCGTGCCGGCGCCGATGTTGGTGCCCTCGCCGACGTCGGCGTCACCGACGTAGCTGAGGTGCGGCACCTTGGCGCCCTCGCCGAGGGTCGAGTTCTTGACCTCCACGAAGGTGCCGATCTTGCCCTGGTCGCCCAGCACCGCACCGGGACGCAGGTAGGCGAACGGGCCCACGCTCGCGCCGGCACCCACGACGGCGTCGGAGCCGTGCGTCCGCACGACGGTGGCGTCGTCGCCGACCTCGACGTTGCGCAGCGTGGTGTCGGGTCCGACCGTTGCGCCGGCACCGATGCTCGTCGCGCCGAGCAGCTGGGTACCGGGCAGCAGGGTGACGTCGATGCCGAGGCTGACGTCGGAGTCGATCCACGTGGTGTCGGGGTCGACGATCGTGACGCCCTGACGCATCCAGTGGTCGGTCGTGCGCCGGTTGAGCTCCTTGCCGAGACGGGCCAGCTGGGCCCGGTCGTTCACGCCCTCCGTCTGCCACACGTCCTCGAGGACGTGGGCCCCGACCGGGCGGCCCTCGCGCACGGCCGTGCCGACGATGTCGGTGAGGTACAGCTCGCCCTGCGCGTTGTCGGTGTCGAGCTTGCGCGTGGCGTGGTCCAGGAAGGCGGCCTCGACGGCGAGGATGCCGCTGTTGACCTCGCGCACGGCCCGCTCGTCGTCCGTCGCGTCCTTGTGCTCGCGGATCGCGACCACGGCGCCCTGCTCGTCGCGCAGGATGCGGCCGTAGCCGCTCGGGTCGTCCAGCTCGGCGGTGAGGATCGTGACAGCGCGGCCCGCGTGGGTGTGGTCGAGCAGCAGCTCCGACAGCGTCTGGGCCGTGAGGAGCGGGACGTCGCCGTAGGTGATGAGCACGGTCCCCTCGGGCACCTCGTCAAGGGCGTCGAGCGCGACGCGGACGGCGTGCCCCGTGCCGTTCTGCTGCTCCTGCACGGCCTGCACGACGCCGGCGTCCAGCTCGGTGACGGCGGCGGAGACCTGCTCGCGGTCGTGGCCCACGACGGCGACGACCTGCGAGGCGCCGACCTCGCGGACCGCCGTGAGCGCGTGGGCGACCATGCTGCGCCCGCCCAGGGAGTGCAGCACCTTGGCGGAGCGGGACCTCATGCGCGTCCCGGCGCCGGCAGCGAGGACGATCGCGGTCACGGTCGGCGTGGTGGAGTCAGGCACGCCCGACAGTGTACGGAGCATGCGGACCCGGCAGCACCCCCCGACGCCGTCGGCCAGGAGACCTGCAGGACACCGCCGACGCGCCCGATCGATCGACTCGGTCTGCGGACGGCGTCGGTCCGGGGGACGATGAGGGATGACCGATCCCGTCGAGGAGACCACCGACGCCCGGACGCAGGACGCCCTCCGTTCGCTCGAGAAGGCCCTGCAGGACCCGGAGATCGCCGAGACCTTCCGCGGGGTGCAGCGTCACCTCGGCTCGTTCACCTTCGACCCCGTCGGCACGCTCGACGAGGACTGACCGCCCGGCTCGCTTGGCCCGGTCATGGAGCATCGACGCATGGACCAGCGCCGCCGGCGGACGGGACCCGTGCTCGCGGGGGTCGTCGCGCTGCTCGGAGGCTGCTCGGCGCACTCCTGGTCCTTCGACCCCGAGGTCGCGGACCCGTCGCGCGCCATCACGCTCGCCTTCGCCGGTGACGTCCACTTCGAGGGCGACCTCTCGGACGTGCCGGGTGACGACGACGCGACGCTCGGCGAGATGTCGCAGCTGCTCGCGGCTGCCGACCTCGCGATCGTCAACCTCGAGTCGGCGCTGACCACCCGGGGCGAGCCGGCCGCCAAGGAGCTCGAGTCCCCTGATGCGCGCTACTGGTTCCGTGCACCGGCGTCGGCGCTCGACGTCCTCGAGCGGTCGGGCGTGGACGTGGCGTCCATGGCCAACAACCACGGCGCCGACTTCGGTGTGCGCGGCGTCCGCGACAGCGTGGCAGCCGCCGAGGACGGCCCCGTCGCGCTGGTGGGGATCGGCCTCGACGACGAGGCCGCCTACGCACCTCACCGCCGGACCATCCGCGGGACGTCGGTGGCCGTGCACGCCGCGGACGCCTCCCCGCTGGAGAGCGAGGCGGCCGTCTGGACGGCGGAACCGGGCAGCGGGCCCGGACTCGCGACCGCCCGGGGCGCCGGGACCACGCGCCTGCTCTCCTCCGTCCGCACCTCCGTCGAGCGCGACGACGTGGTCGTGGTCTACCTGCACTGGGGCGCCGAGGGCCTCGCCGAGCCGACCGCGGCGCAGCAGGAGCTGGCCGGCGCGCTCGCCGACGCCGGGGCCGACGTGGTCGTGGGCGCCCACACGCACATCCCCATGGGAGCGGGCACGCTCGACTCGACGTACGTCGCGTACGGGCTGGGCAACTTCCACTGGTACCACGGCGACACGGCCGAGTCCGGCGTCCTGCAGCTCACGCTGACCGACGGCCAGGTCACCGACGACCAGTGGCGCCCCGGCCTGATCCCGCCGGAGGGTGGCGGCCCGACCCCGCTGTCCGGCGAGGCCGCCGACTCCGCGGTGATGTCGTGGCGCGCTCTGCGGGAGACGACCGGGCTCGCGGCACCACCCGGCCAGGCGGGAGCACCGACGCCACCCGACCTCCCGGCCTTCGAGGCGTCCGTGGACGGGATCGACGCAGGCACCCGGCAACGGATGACCAGCCACAACCCCGACGTGTGCCCGGTGCCGCTCACGGACCTGCGCCTGGTCACCCTCCCGTACGTCGGCTTCGACGGCATGGCGCACCAGGGCGAGATCGTAGTGCACGCCGATGTCGCCGCCGACGTGGTGCGCGTCTTCGGCACCCTCTACCGCGAACGGTTCCCGCTGCAGTCGATGCGCCTCATCGACGAGTTCGACGGTGACGACGACCGGTCGATGGCCGCCAACAACAGCTCCGGCTACAACTGCCGCACCGTCGCGGGCACCGACACGTGGTCGGCCCACGCCTACGGGCGCGCGGTCGACATCAACCCGGTGCAGAACCCCTACGTGGTCGGCGGGACCGCACGACCGCCAGCGGCCCAGGCGTTCGTCGGCGTCAACCGCTCCCCCGGGACCGAGGCAGCTCCCGGCGTCATCGTCGAGGGCGACGTCGTCGACCGTGCCTTCACGGGGATCGGCTGGGAGCGGGGAGCCGACTTCCCAGAGCCGGACTACCAGCACTACGCAGCGCCCTGACGGCGGTCACGGCCCAAGACTGCGGCCCCACACGAGTCACCTCACGTGCAGGACCGCAGGTCCTACGATCCGCTTCGCAGCTCCCGAGGTCCCCACGCCTGGTCGGGGTCCCCCGTCGGCGCGTGCCGACCTGCTGTCGACACTACGGCCACAGGTCTGACGGGGCCATGGTCACTTGGAGCCCCCACGCGAAGCGAACCGCGCGGTCGACGCAAGACTGCCTCCCGCGCCTCAACCGGCGGACGGACCGCTCGAGCGATCGGCGTCGGCTCCCCGGGCAGGAGTCGAACCTGCGTCGCTTGTCCTGATTCAAAGTCAGGCGGGCCCTGCCGGCAGACCAACCGGGGAACGTCGCGACGTGGGCCGCGACGGCGGGACCAGGCTACCCGAGCGGGCGGGTGGCGACGGCGAACGTGCGCCGGAACGGGAGCACCGTGCCGAAGGGGCGGGACGGGTAAGCCGTGCGCAGCTCGGCCTTGTACTCCTCCACGAACTCCTCGCGGAGCCCGTCCGGCAGCGCCGCGAGCACCGGGCGGGCGCCCGTGCCCTTGACCCACTCGAACACCGGGTCCTCGCCCGGGAGGACGTGCAGGTACGTGGTCTCCCACGCGTCGCAGTCCCAGCCGAGGTCGGCGAAGAGCTCGAGGTAGACCTCGGGCGCGGTTCCACGGACCCCCAGCACGCCGCCCGTGTGCTCGGCGTACCGAGGTCGGTCGGCGACCTCACGCATGAGCGCGTGGCTCGGGGCGTCGGCGTTGTTCGGCACCTGCACCGCGATGGAACCGCCCGGGAGCACGGCGTCGGCCAGTCGCCTCAGGACCGACTCCTGCTCCGGCACCCACTGGAACATCGCGTTGGAGGTGATGACGTCGACCGGCGCGGCGGGCGCCCACGTCTCGACGTCGGACAGCTCGTACCGCGCACCGGGATCGTCGTTGGCCGCCTTCGCCCGCTCGATCATCTCCGGTGACGCGTCCACGCCGAGGACCTGCGCGTCCGGCCACCGACCCCGCAGCACCGACGTGAGGTTGCCGGCGCCGCAGCCGAGGTCGACCACCGTCGCGGCGTCGCCCCGGATCCGGGCGACGAGGTCGACGAACGGGCGTCCGCGGTCGTCGGCGAAGCGCAGGTACTGCGTCGGGTCCCAGCGCATCACTCGGCCCTCAGCAACGACTCGACCTGCGAGGCCACGGACATCAGCAGCGGGTCCTGGTCGCGACGGGCCACGAGCTGCACCGCGAGCGGCAGGTCCTTCTTGCGCGATCGCCCCACGGGCAGCGACACCGCCGGCACGCCCGCGTGGTTCCACTGGGCCGTGTAGGGGTAGAAGGCGTTCATGCCGAGCACGGTGCGCAGGCCACCCTTGCCGGCGAAGCGCCCCACCGGCAGCGCGGGGCCGCTCATCACGGGGGTGAGCAGCAGGTCGACGCCGAGCCGGTCATGGACCGTCGCCCCGAACCGCAGGCCGGCGCGCTGCGCCCAGGCCACCGACGCGGGACCGAACGGTCGGCCGAGACGAGCGATCTGCTGCGTGCGCGGCTCCAGCAGGGTCTGGTCGTCGACACCGCGCGCAGCGTCGGCGATCCCGGCGAGGTAGCGGACGGTCAGCGCCTTGGCGTCGAGTCCGTACGGCACCGTGACCTGGACGACCTCGTGCCCCGCGTCGCTGAGCAGACCGGCCACGTGGTCGAGGGCCGCCTTCACGTCGCGGTGCAGGGGCTCGGCCCGGGTGGCCGCCGCGGTGCTGGTGCTCACCCCGATGCGCAGGGTGCGCGGTGTCGTGGACGCGGCGTGCGCCAGTGCACCGGCGCGGCCGAGGCCGACAGCGTCGAGGTAGACCGCCGTGTCACGCACCGTCGGCGTGACGCACCCCTGGGTGGACAGGCCGTGCCAGCCACCGGCCCCCGGCAGGTAGCCGTGCGTGGTCTTGAAGCCCACGAGCCCGCAGCTGGCCGCCGGGATGCGGATCGAGCCGGCGCCGTCCGACGCCGTGGCCACGCCGATCGCCCCGGACGCGACCAGCGCGGCCGACCCACCCGACGAGCCGCCGCTGGAGCGGTCGAGGTGGTGCGGGTTGCGGGTGATGCCGCGCGCTGCGGACTCGGTGAAGCCGTAGATCGCGAGCTCGGGAAGCGTGGTGGTGGCCACCGGCACCGCCCCGGCCGCCAGCAGGGCCTGCACGAGCTCGCTGTCCTGGGTCGCCACCCGTGACACCGCGCGACTGCCGAGGGCCGTGACCCGCCCGGCCACGTCGAGGTCGTTCTTGATCGCCACCGGGACGCCGAGCAGCGGTCCGCGCTCGCCCCGCGCGATGCGGGCGTCGGCCTCGGTCGAGGCGTCGAACGCCTCGTCGGCGAGCAGCTCGACCACGGCGTTCACCCGGGCGTCCTCCCGCTCGATCGCATCGAGCGTGGCGATGGTCAGCTCCCGCGAGGAGACCGACCCCTCACGCAGCAGCGGCACGAGGGTGGCCGGGCCCTTGCCCACCAGGTCGACGACGTCCATGGTCGAAACGGTAGAGGTAGTCCGCGACCAGAACAATCTCGACATCAAGATTCTTGACGCAGTACGATGGCGGCATGGCTGCCGACGCGCGTGACGAGGTCGACGACATCGTCGCGGCCTGGCAGCGCGAACGCCCCGACCTCGACACCACGCCGATGCAGGTGCTGAGCCGCGTGACCCGGCTCGCGCGCCACCTGGATCGCGCCCGTCGCGCCGCCTTCGCGGCCCACTCGCTCGAGCCGTGGGAGTTCGACGTGCTCTCGGCGCTGCGCCGCTCCGGTCCGCCGTACCAGCTCTCCCCGGGTCGCCTGGTCACCGAGACCCTCGTGACCAGCGGCACGATGACCAACCGGGTCGATCGGCTCACGGAGCGCGGACTCGTCTCGCGCGAGGCGGACCCGGCCGACCGCCGAGGCGTCCAGGTGACGCTCACGGCCGCAGGGCGCAGCGCCGTCGACGCCGCGCTCGACGAGCTGCTGGAGCAGGAGCGGTCCCTGCTGTCGAGCCTCCCGCCCCGCGACGCCGAGGCGCTCGCCGCGTCGCTGCGCACGCTCGCGCGCCACGTCTGAGCATCCTCGCCCGGTCGACGCCGCCCTCACGAGACCGACGGCCTCGGGTCGCGGCCCGTCAGTCCGCGAGCTCCAGCCACCGCTCCTCGAGCCGGTCGCGCTCGGCCACCACCTCGGCGTGCTCGCTCGACAGGACGAGCAGCCGGTCGGGCTCGGCCGCTGCCTCCGCCATCTGACGCTCCAGGTCGGCCTCGCGTCCGCTGAGCCGCTCGATCTGGCGCTCCAGGCGGGCGACCTCCTTGCGGTCCTGGCGGTCCTGCGCCGACCCGGCCGAACGGCTCGGGGCGGAGCCGGCCGGGGACTCGGCGACAGTGCCTGACGGCCCGCCGGACGTGGCCGTGGCGACGGCGTCGGGACTGCCGGACGTCTCGGCCGCCTCCCGCCGACGCAGCCGCAGGTACTCGTCGACCCCTCCCGGAAGGTGACGCAGTCGACCGTCGAGCACGGCGTACTGCTGGTCCGTCACGCGCTCCAGGAGGTAGCGGTCGTGGCTGACCACGAGCAGGGTCCCGGGCCACGTGTCGAGGAGGTCCTCGATCGCGGCCAGCATGTCGGTGTCCATGTCGTTCGTCGGCTCGTCGAGGATCAGCACGTTCGGCTCGTCGAGCAGCACCAGCAGCAGCTGGAGCCGTCGCCGCTGGCCACCGGAGAGGTCCTTGACCCGGTTCGACAGCTGGGCGCTGGAGAACCCGAGTCGCTCCAGCATCTGCGACGGGGAGACCTCGCCGCCCTCGGCCTGGTAGCTGGCGCGACGTCCGGCGACGACGTCGCGGACCCGGTCGTCGGCGATCGTCTCGAGCTCGGACAGCGACTGCGACAACGTGGCCACCTGCACGGTCTTGCCGCGCTTCACGTGCCCGCTCGAGGGCTGCACCGTCCCGGCGACCAGGCCGAGCAGGGTGCTCTTGCCCGCACCGTTCGCCCCCAGGATGCCGACCCGCTCGCCCGGGGCGATCCGCCACTCGACCCGCTGCAGGACCTCGTGCGCCGCGCGCCCCGACCCTGTCGAGGGATAGGCCACGGACACGTCGAGCAGGTCGACGACGTCCTTGCCCAGACGTGCGGTGGCCACGCGCTTGAGCGCCACCTCGTCACGCACCGGCGGCTCGCGCTCGATCAGCTCGTTCGCCGCGTCGATGCGGAACTTCGGCTTCGACGTCCGCGCCGGCGCGCCGCGCCTCAGCCACGCCAGCTCCTTGCGCAGCAGGTTCTGGCGTCGCGACTCCGAGGCCGCCGCCTGCCGGTCGCGCTCGACCCGTTGCAGCACGTACGCCGCGTAGCCGCCCTCGAACGGCTCGACGATCGCGTCGTGCACCTCCCACGTGTCGGTGCACGCCTCGTCCAGGAACCACCGGTCGTGGGTGACCACCACGAACGCACCCTGCCCCGAGGCGAAGCGGGCGTTGAGGTGCGCCGCGAGCCAGGTCACGCCCTCCACGTCGAGGTGGTTGGTGGGCTCGTCGAGGAACAGGACGTCGTGGTCGCCCACCAGCACCGCCGCGAGCGAGACGCGTCGACGCTGACCGCCGCTCAGGTCCCCCACCCGGGCGTCCCACGGGACGTCGGACAGCAGGCCGTTCACGACGTCGCGGACCTTCGCGTCACCGGCCCACTCGTGCTCGGCCGTGTCGCCCACCACCGCGTCGGACACGACCACGGCTGGGTCGAGCACGTCGGCCTGGTCCACGAAGCCGACCCGCAGGTCGCGGCGCCAGGTGATGCGACCCTCGTCGGGCTCGAGCCGTCGCGCGAGGACCCGCATGAGGGTCGACTTCCCGTCGCCGTTGCGCCCGACGACACCCACGCGCTGACCCTCGGCGAGGCCCAGGGTCACGTCGTCGAGCACGTCCTTCGTCGGGAACGACAGCTGAAGACCCTCGCCGCCGATGAGGGGGCGGGTCGTGCCTCCGCCGCGAGCGCTGCCGCTCATCCGATGAAGCGGACGCCCGGGACCGGGCCGGTGGACTGCACGACGTCGGCGCAGCCACCGGCACCGGCGAGGGCGATCGCGATGTCGAGGCTGTGCTGCTCGTCGGTGGCGAGGAACAGGCAGGTGGGTCCGGACCCGGAGATGATCGCCCCGAGAGCCTCGGCCTGGCGCCCGACGTCGAGCGTGGCCTCGAGCTCCGGTCGCAGCGACAGCGACGCCTCGGTCAGGTCGTTGGACAGGGCCGCGCCGAGCGCCTGGGCATCGCCCGAGCGGAGCGCCGCCAGGAGGGCGTCGGGCACCTCGGGCTCCGGCACGTCGCGACCCTCGTTGAGCCGGTCGAACTCGGCGTAGACGGCCGCCGTCGACAGGCCTTCGGCCGCGACGGCGAAGACCCAGTGGTACGACCCTCGGGCGAGGACAGGGCTGACCGTCTCGCCTCGACCGCCGCCGATCGCGTTGCCACCGTGCAGCAGGAACGGGACGTCGCTGCCGAGCGACGCTGCGACCGGCTCGAGGTCGTGCCGGGAGTAGCCCAGCCCCCACGCGTCGTTGCAGGCCACCAGCGCCGCCGCCGCATCGGCCGAGCCGCCCGCCATGCCGCCGGCCACCGGGATGACCTTGCGGATGGCCAGGTCGATGCCGGCCTCGATGCCGGCGTGCTCACGCAGCGCGGCAGCCGCACGGACCGCGATGTTGTCCCACCCCTCGGGCACCAGCGCGGCCTCGGCCTCGGCGTCCTCCACGTCGACCGTCGTGGTCACGGTGATCTCGTCGGAGTCGACCACGGTGGCGCGCAGCTCGTCGTGCAGGTCGACGGCCTGGTACACGGTGGCGAGCGGGTGGAAGCCGTCCTCGCGCACGGGTCCGACGCCGAGACACAGGTTGATCTTGGCGGGCACACGCACGCTGACGGTAGTCACCGCACCAACCTACAGACGGGCCGAGGACGGGGCAGCGCCGTCCTGGGCCGGGCCTGGTCCGGCTCAGCCCAGGACGGTCGCGATGCGGGCGAAGTCCGCGACGTCCAGCTGCTCGCCGCGCGCCTGCGGGTCGACCCCCGCCGACCGCAGCGCCTCCTCCGCCGCAGCGCCCGAGCCGAACAGGCCCGAGAGAGCCGCGCGGAGCGTCTTGCGGCGCTGCGCGAACGCGGCGTCGACGACCCGGAAGGTCGCGCGGCGGAGGGTCTCGTCGCCGGGGGTGGGCCTGCGGCGCAGCGACACGAGCGCGGAGTCGACGTTCGGGACGGGCCAGAACACCTGGCGTCCAATGGTGCCGGCCAGGGCGACGTCGCAGTACCAGGACGCCTTGACGCTCGGCACCCCGTACGTGCGCGACCCGGGGCCGGCGGCGAGTCGGTGCGCCACCTCGGCCTGCACCATCACCAGCACGGACTCGATCGAGTCGAAGCGCTCGAGCAGGTGCAGCAGCACCGGCACCGACACGTTGTACGGGAGGTTGGCCACCAGCGCCGTGGGCGCCGGACCTGGCAGGTCCTCCACGCGCATGGCGTCGGCCTGCACGAGGTGGAGCCGATCGGCGTGGTCGGGCGCGTGGTCGGCCACGGTGACCGGCAGTCGTCCGGCGAGGACCGGGTCGATCTCGACGGCCACGACCTGTCTGGCCACGCCCAGCAGCTCGAGCGTCAACGAACCCAGGCCGGGGCCGACCTCGACGACGACGTCGTCGGGGCCGACCCCGGAGGTGCGGACGATGCGCCGGACGGTGTTGGCATCGACCACGAAGTTTTGGCCACGTTGCTTCGTGGGGCGCAGGCCGATCGCCTCAGCGATGCGACGGACCTCGGTCGCGCCCAGCAGCGAGGGCGGGCGCGGCGGCGGGAGCGCCGGGCCGCTCAGCCGACACCGACCTTCGCGGCGCAGGACCACTGGCCCCAGCCGGACCGCTGCTGCAGGATCTTGGCGTACTTGATCTGCACCTCGCGGCTGTGCTCGTGCGGCAGGCCGGGCCCGCCGACGCTGCGCCAGGTGGCCGCCGAGAACTGCAGGCCGCCGTAGTAGCCGTTGCCGGTGTTGATGCTCCAGTTGCCGCCGGACTCGCACTTCGCGATGCGGTCCCACACGCTGCCGTCCTCGACGGACGGGGCCTCGGCGGTACCGCGCGCCACGACGCGCGGCGCACCCTTCTCGAGCGTCCTCGACGTGAGCACCAGGCGGTGGCGGACCTCGCCGTCGGCCTTCGTGAGCAGGACCTGCTGCTCGACCTCGCTGGGGCTCCCCTCCTCCAGGACCTTCTCGGTGCCCTTCTCGAGGGAGTCGTCGTCGCGGTACTCGACCTTCAGGTCGCGCTCGAGCTTCTCGGTGGTGTCGACCATCTCGATGCGCACGACCTCGACGTCGTCGCCCGGCTTCACCAGGGCGGCTCGACCGATCGCGTCGCCGGCGGTGACCTCGTCGTCCTCGTCGAGCCGGACCCCGGCTTCCTCGAGCACGCCCTCGGCCGTCGGAGCCGCGCTGGTGACCGAGCGGTCGTCACCGTCCACGGAGACCGTCAGCTTCTTGGGGTTGGACACGACGACCTGGTCGCCGGTGTCGTCGAGACGCGTGTCCGGAGCGTCGCTCAGCTCGGCGTCGGCGTCGGGCTCGACGTCGAGTTCGTCGAGCACCTCACCGACGGTCGCGGCGTGCACCGTCTCGCGCTCGACCGTGCCGTCGACGGCCAGGGTGACGTCCTTGGCGTACCGGACCTTGATCGTGTCGCCGTCGGAGACGGGCGCCGTGGGCTCGGCGTCGACGGCGGCGTTCCTGGTCTTGACGTCCTGGCTCTTGAGCAGCGACCCGACGGACGCGCCGAACGTGCGGACGGTGTCCTTGCGGCCGTCGACGTCGAGCGTGACGGTCTTGCCGAGCGTGCCGTAGGCGGCGACGCCCGCACCGATGACGAGCAGCACGGCCAGGTTGAGCGCGATGACGACACGCTTCTTCGTCTGGCGGTGGCGGCTGCGGGAGGGGGTCGGCGCGGGGGTGGCCGAGGAGCCGGTCGAGGGGTTCTGGGGGGACTTCGAGAAGGGGTGACGCACTGCTTTCCTCTGGTCGGGGACAGGGACGGCTGGAGATGGGCAGCCTGACCACCCTGCGACAGGAGGCTCGTGCCGTCAAACAGTGGAGCCGTGCTGCTGCCAGGATCCGCCGAACGCGCGGTCGGTGTTCTCGTCGATGGCCCGGCAGAGGTCGTCGACGGATCGGCCCAGGAACTCAGCCATGAAACGCACCGTCAGCGGGACGAGGAACGAGGCATTCGGGCGCCCGCGGTACGGCATCGGTGTGAGGAACGGCGCATCGGTCTCGACGAGGATCCGATCCGTCGGGGTGATCGCGAGCGCCTCGCGCAGCGGCTCGGCGTTCTTGAACGTGACCGTGCCGGAGAAGGACAGGTACGCACCGCGGTCGAGGCACCGACGGGCGACGTCGGCGTCACCGGAGAAGCAGTGCATGACCGTGCGCTCGGGCACGCCCTCGTCGTCCAGGAGCGCGAGCACGTCGTCGTGGGCGTCGCGGTCGTGGATGACGAGCGTGCGGTCGTGGCGCTTCGCCATGGCCACGTGCGCACGGAACGAGCGGTGCTGCGCGTCGCGACCGTCGGGCCCGGTGCGGAAGTAGTCGAGCCCGGTCTCCCCCACCGCCCGCACCTGCGGGTCCTGCGCGAGCGCGTCGATCTCGGCCAGGGCCGCGTCGAGCGTGCCGTCGGCGTCGAGCAGCGGCGCCTCGTTGGGGTGCAGGGCCACGGCGGCGACGACAGCCGGGTGGGCCCGGGCCGTCTCGACCGCCCACCGGGACCCCTCGAGGTCACAGCCGACCTGCACGATGCGGTTCACGTTGACCGCGGCGGCGCGGTCGAGGGCGTCGTCGACGTCGATGACCAGGCCACCCTTGATCCGGTGGTCGAGGTGGCAGTGGTTGTCGACCACCGGCGACGGCAACGGCTCGGGTGCGTCCGGCCAGGGCCAGTGGGCCGAGCCGGCGTCGGTCACTCGGCGTCCTCGATGCGCGGGAACAGGCTCGGGACCTTGGTGATCACCGAGCCCTCGGGCAGCCGGCCCCAGGCCGCCGCCGCGGAGATGCGCTGGTCGGCCAGCGCCCCCAGCGCCGGCTCGGCACCCAGGGACTCCCACAGCGATGCCGACGCCTTCGGCATGACGGGGTTGAGGAGCACGGCCAGGACACGAAGGCCCTCGGCCGCGGTGACCAGGATCGTGGCCAGACGCCCCTGTGCTGCCTCTGCCGCACCCGGCCCGGCATCCCCGCCAGCGGCCGCGGTCTTGGCCACCTGCCACGGCGCCTGCTCGGTGAGGTAGCCGTTGAGCGCCTCGACGATCCGCCACACCTGGGCGAGGGCGTCCTGCGGGGCGATCCGGTCGATCGCACGGTCGGCCTCGAGCACGGACTCCTCGACCAGCGCGACGACGGCCTCCTCGGCCGGGCCCTGCGGCCCAGCGGCGGGCAGCGCGCCGTCGAAGTACTTGCCGATCATGGCGGCCACCCGCGATGCCAGGTTGCCGAAGCCGTTCGCCAGCTCGGCGTGGTACCGCGCCCGCATGTCCTCCCACGAGATCGACCCGTCGGCACCGAACGTGAGCGCGCGCGCGAAGTAGTAGCGGTAGGCGTCGGACCCGAACACGTCGACCAGCTCGTCGGGACGGATGCCGTTGGCCTTGCTCTTGCTCATCTTCTGCCCGCCGACCAGCAGCCAGCCGTGCGCGAACACGCGGTGCGGCACCGGGCGGCCGGCCGCCATGAGCATGGCCGGCCAGATGACGGCGTGGAACCGGGCGATGTCCTTGCCGACGAGGTGCACGTCGGCCGGCCAGAGCTCGCCGAAGCGCTCGTCGTCGACGCCGTAGCCCGCCGCCGTCACGTAGTTGAGGAGGGCCTCGATCCACACGTACATGACGTGCGAGTGGTCCCACGGGACCTTGATGCCCCAGTCGAACGTGGACCGGCTGATGGAGAGGTCCTTGAGACCGCGGCGCACGAACGAGACGACCTCGTTGCGCGCCGACTCGGGCTGGATGAAGTCGGGGTTGCTCTCGTAGAGCTCGAGCAGGCGGTCGGCGTACGCGCTGAGCGGGAAGAAGTAGTTCTCCTCGGTCAGGTGCTCCACCCGGGAACCGTCGAGCGCGGAGACCTTGTGGCCCTCGTCGTCACCCTCGCCGTCGACCACGTCGTCCTCGGCCACGAACTCCTCCGACCCCACGGAGTACCAGCCGGTGAACTCGCCCTTGTAGACCTCGCCGCGGTCGTAGAGGTCCTGCCAGAACGCCTGCGAGCCGGCCTCGTGGCGCGCCTCGCTGGTGCGGATGAAGTCGTCGTTGGCGATGTCGAGGGTCTCGAGCAGCGGCTTCCACTCCGTCTCGACCAGCCGGTCGGTCCACTCCTGCGGGGTGACGCCGTTCTGCTCGGCCTTGCGGAGCACCTTCAGGCCGTGCTCGTCGGTGCCCGTCAGGTACCAGACGTCCTCGCCGCGCTGACGGTGCCAGCGGGTGAGGATGTCGCCGATGACCGTCGTGTAGCCGTGGCCGATGTGCGGCGCGTCGTTGACGTAGTAGATCGGCGTGGTGACGTAGTAGGACACGCCCCGATCCTAGTGACCACGGCCCGGACGGTCGGCGCTGCGTCGAGCAGGCGGGGGTCCGGGGCGTCGCTCGTGCGCGGGTCGGCAGGTCGCCGGTCAGCGCGCGTGGGCGGCGTCGTAGACCACGCGCTTGCGCACGCCGGTGTCGGCGACCACCCGGGCGACGGCGTCCTTGCGGCTGAGCCCGGTGGACTCGGCTGCGGCGACCAGGGACCGGAGGGCGTCGTCGTCGAGGTCGGCGGCGACGGCGACGTGCCCGGCCACCACGAGCGTGACCTCGCCGCGGACGCCGTGCTCCTGCTCGTCGACCCAGGCCACCAGCTCCGCGAGCGTGCCGCGCGCGACCTCCTCGTAGGTCTTGGTCAGCTCGCGGCACACGGCGGCGGGCCGGTCGTCGCCGAGGGCCGCGGCGAGGCCGGCGAGCGTGGCACGGGTGCGGTGCGGCGACTCGAAGAACACCATGGTGCGGGGCTCGGTGGCGAGGGCGGCGAAGGCGCGGTCGCGCTCCCCCGCCTTGCGCGGCGGGAACCCCTCGAAGCAGAACCGGTCGACCGGCAGCCCGCTGACCGCCAGGGCCGTGAGCACCGCCGAGGGGCCGGGGATGGCGTGCACGTCGACGTCGGCCTCGAGCGCCGCGACCACGAGCCGGTAGCCCGGGTCGGAGACGCTCGGCATGCCGGCGTCGGTCACCAGCAGCACGTCGAGCCCGTCCTGGAGGTGCTCCACCAGCTCGGGGGTGCGCTCGCGCTCGTTGCCCTCGAAGTAGGAGACGATCCGCCCCCCGACCGTCGCACCGAGGTCGGCCGCGAGCCTGCGCAGACGTCGGGTGTCCTCCGCCGCCACGACGTCGGCCGACCCGAGCGCAGCCACGAGCCTCGGCGACGCGTCGTCCGCCCGCCCGATGGGAGTCGCCGCGAGGATCAGCATCCCCCCATCCTCCCACCCCCGAGCGGTGACTTCTCCACCGAATGCGGCACGCCGGCCACGGCGGGGGGGGGGGGGGGGGGGGGGGGGGGGGGGGGGGGGGGGGGGGGGGGGGGG